>NZ_PHUE01000001.1:932534-1243379 GCF_002813295.1 Flavobacterium sp. 5 | reverse complement strand
CCTACGGGTGCAGATGCTTCAGGTTACAATGTTATGCCTTTGCCTCAGGCAGATGCTACAAATGGTTATATTACTAAAAATTTTCCTTATTTCGAAGAAATTTCATTTTCGGCTATAGCTGGTGGAGCACCAAATAGAGAAGGGAAATTTACACAGGCAAGCTCAGTATTATTTTATGAACAAAGAGTTTACATAGCAGACAATGCCGATCCTAGCGGAGCACAGCCCATTCAAAACACCTTGATTCATGCCGAAAATGGTACTTGGCTTTATCATGTTATACAAAATCAAGTGGAAGGTCCTTATGGCCCGGGTACTGTGCCAGTCACAAATCCAATTCCTGTACAAAATCCGATGACTCAGTACAACAAACAAATTTCAGTGCCCCATGGTGTTTCAGTTTTGATGACTGGAGGACCAGTTGCTACTGGAACAGGAAATCCAGTTTTCCCAACTGCTGATAGAACTAAATTACCGTTTACAGATCCTACTATTATTGACCCATCAACAGTTTTGACTCAGCAATTGGATGCTTTGAATAGTAAAGGGATTACTGTCGAGAGTTATTCAAGTATTACGGTTAGTACTACTAATGAGGGTGGAGCTGTAAGTAACATAAATTTTGAAAATTCTTTCGGGAAAGTACTATCAATGAACACAACTTGGTATGTTGAAACTTTGAGTAATGGTACTGTTCAGTTACAATACATTCAAAATATTGTTTTACAGTTTTTGATTAATGGTATGCCAACTCAGTTTTTACATATTGATGCCAACACCTTGCAACTGGTTGAAACGTTTGCTCAGGTTAATGCAAATCAACCTTGGCAAGACACAGGGATTACTGTACAACCTGGAAAATCAATAACAGTAAGTTACAATTCAGGGCAGTGGACTGCAGACCCAGATACAAATAATGGTAATCTGTATGGAGCAAATGGATGTACTGGTATTATTGTAACGCAATCTGGTTATCCTATTCAAAATGTAAATATGGGTGCGCTTATAGGACAAGTTGGAACTAATGCTCCATTCTTAATTGGAAACGGACCTGTTGCAACTCCTACAGGACAAAGTGGGGTATTAAAATTATGTATCAACGATGATTTAAATGGGGAATACGGAGTTGGATTAGCCGATAACATTGGTAGTCTACAGGTACGTATAAAAATTTAAAATTTAGATATCTTCAAAAGAGTAAGAACCAAGGAGTCTATAATAGAAAGACAAATATAACTCCTAATTTAGAATATCAAAAAAATGAAATCTACAAAAGAATTTACAGTTGCAGATTATCTGCTTACTCGACTCAAGCAATTAAATGTCACCGAAATTTTTCAAATTCCGGGTGATTATGTAAAGCATTTTACACAGGCCTTAGAAAATTTTGATGGAATTAAAACTATTGGAACTTCCAACGAATTGGACGCTTCTTATGCTGCAGATGCTTATGCACGTACTCGAGGATTAGGGGCTGTATCTTTACAATATGGGGTAAGTACTTTTAGCGCATTGAATGCTATTGCGGGAGCTTATGTAGAGCGCAGTCCAGTTGTTGTAATTAGTGCTACTCCTGGAGCAGATGCCCGACAAATAGGGAGTATGTACAATGTATTGTATCATCATTCTACTGGTAATCTCAACGCAGATCAGGAAGTTTACGAAAGAGTAACAGTTGCTGCCGAAACCTTAAGTAGTTCTGTCGATGCCCCAGAAAAAATTGATAATTTAATTATTGCAGCGCTTACACACCAACGCCCTGTGTACATTGCATGCTATAAAGAGGTGTGGGGGGAACCTTGTACAAAACCTTCTGATAAAAAACTAAAACCTCAAATAATAAAGAGTGAAACAGCAGCACTTGAAAATGCTGTTTCTCAGGCTTGGACCCAGATTAGTCAGGCAAAATCCCCTCTGATTCTTGCAGGTGTAGAAATCTTGAGACACAATTTATCTAGTCAATTAGAGGAACTTATCAAAGTGAGTGGGATGTTGTACACTACAACTTCACTGGGGAAAACGGTACTGGATGAAGAAGGTGATAAATTTATTGGAACGTATTCGGATCAGGCATCTATCCCCGAAGTTATCAAACTGGTTGAAGCTTCTGATTGTATTTTATCTTTAGGAACTATTATTACAGATGATTATTTATGGTTGGTAGAAAATAAATTTTCGGATATGATTCAGGCAACGACCCAAGAAATGCGGGTTGGTTATTTTACGTATAATAATGTAAGCCTAAAAGATTTTATTAAAGCATTGATAGAGCGTTTTAAAATATCAAAAGTATATCCGTTAAAAACTAAGGCGCCAGCCCAGCCAAAATTTCCAGAGCCTTGGAGATCCAACTCGGATCCAAAATATGATCAAACACCCGAAGTAATAACGTTCAACCGTTTTTTTGAAAATACGGTATCTTTTTTAGAAAAGAACAAAATGCTGGATGATATTGTTATGACTTTTGGCGTAAGCTCATCTATGTACGTGGCTACTAATATTTACGGATTATCTAAGAATGCCTATATTTCTTCGGCAGCGTGGCAGTGCATTGGTTTTGAAACCGGTGCTGCTTCTGGTGCTCAACTTGGAAGCGGTAAACAGGCATGGACTGTAGCAGGTGATGGTGGTTTTATGATGATTGCACAATCACTTTCGACTCTGGTAAAATACAATATAAACTCTGTAATATTTGTGATGAGTAACGGGGTATATGCTATAGAACAGGTTTATGTAGATATGGACTCATTTAAGGCTGGACCATCTCATAAGTTTGATGAATTTGATATTCTTCCAAAATGGGACTATCAAGCACTTGCCAAGGCATTTGGGGCAAACAGCTACCGAGCCGAAACCGTTACAGAATTAAACGAAACACTTCTTAAGCTCAAGAAAAAAACAAATCTCCCTACTCTGGTAGAAATTGTAATTCCTCAAAAAGATCTGGCACAGCAAATGGCAAGGCTGGGGAATGAATAAAAGCAATAACAAATCAAACGATAAAAAACTTAAAAACATACGATCATGAGTAAAAAAACATACTCTATTTTTGGAGCAGGTGCAGCAGGACTCTATACTGCCTGGAGATTACTGGAAGGAAAATCCAAACACGAAAAAAATGAAAAAATGCTTGTTAAAGGGGATGTATTGGAACTCTACGACTGGGGGAAATATGATTTCTCTAAGAAAAATCCAGGCACGAGAGAACCAGGCGCACGTGTTTGTACATGGCATTATAAAGACAATAAAGACAATTCTTATCTGGAATTGGGAGGCATGAGATATTCTAATTGGGACGGTACTCCTATGGGAGCAGGACATCGTGTAGTTACTAAAACTATAGAAAAACTGAATCTTAAGAAAGATTCAATTCCATTTAATGAATCTGCAGATCCCTTAATGTCTTTGCGTGCTAAAAACATGTATGTATCAGATATTAATTCTAATCAGCCAGCACCGTATGATGTAAACAATTATGGTGAAGATGCTCCGCCAGACGATGGATTTACAACAATACAATCCGTAGCGATCACACAAACATCCGGACCTGTTACTAGAAGAGAGTGGTGCAAATTTTATGAAGACGGAAAAATCAATATTGATATGCCTGAGAGTTCTATCTTTCAAAAAGGAGATTTGCTAAAAGAAATCGGATATTGGAATCTTGGTTACGATATGCTTGGACAAGAAGGTTTTAGTTATTTAGCTGATGGTAATGGATATAGTTCAAACGTAGTAAACAGCCATAGTGCTCAGTCGTTTAATGTCAATGATGAGTTTACTCCTGGAACCGAATACAAAACCTTAGTAAAAGGATATTCCAGCTTATTTGATACCTTATTTGAAGAAGTTGAAAAACTAGCAAAACAAAAAGGAATCACTCTAAATTATTTTCCAAATACTCGATTGCGTTCTATTTTGCATACTAAAGCAGGTATATATTTTACAACAGGAACCCGCCAAGATCCAGACAAGCTTGCAGAAAGTAAAATATGTAATGCCGCATTTCTTGCAATGCCGAGAGCAGCCATAGAATTAGTAGCTCAGGCAAGTAGATATAGTGATAAAGAAGGGTTAGATGTATTAAATCACGAAAAAGTGCAGCTGTATTTGGAGTCTGTAATTATGGAACCTTCCTATAAAGTAGGAATGTTTTTCAAAACGCCATGGTGGAGAGAAACTGTAGATGGTACTCCAACTTATCCTGCTAAGCTAACGAGTTACTTTTTAACACTGGAAGGAATAGCCAAATTAAAGAAAGAGAATTTCCCTTCCGATTATATTAAAGAAATAGAATTAGCAAAAAGTCCCAGTATTATTGGTAATTCATTTAATGATAAAATTAGTTTTATAGCCACTGTAGAAAATGCAATTCAGGAGCGTCTGACTTTTAAACAAGAAAAACAAATCGCAACTGTAGCCGAATTAGATACAATTGGTCCAAGTATTACAGATATGCCAATTCGACAAGTAGTCTATTTTGGTGATAATGCTAGAAATGCAAAAGGAGAAAAAGTATATGGTATTCTTGCTAGTTATGATGATATTCAATATGCAACATTTTGGAAAGCTTTGGAACTCGGTCCAAAAGCAACTCGTGAAATTCCGGAGTCCAGAGATTTACAACCATTAGAAGGTCCAAGAGAAGCCACACCCGTAATGGTGAAAATGCTTCGCGCGCAATTGGCATCATTGCATTTTGGACCGCAAACGGATTACTCTGCTGTACCTGAACCTTTAGAAACAAAATATATGGACTGGTCGCTTCCTCCTTTTAATGCAGGTTATCATGCCTATAAATCGCACTATAGTTTAGGCGATGTGCAAAGAAAAATTAGAAAACCATCACAGCTTATTACAAAAACAGATTGTGATATTTTTATAGTTGGAGAAACCTATTCAAATGATCAGGCTTGGGTGGAAGGAGCATTTTGTACTGCCGAATCTGTTCTGAATGATTTTTTTGGTATCGAAGAAATTATAGATCAAAAACATTACCCATTTATTTCTCCGGAATAATTCACTTAACCAAAATAAGGCAGACTAAATACTTATACAAATATTAGTCTGCTTTCAAATTTTAAATCCATGAAAACCAAAAAACTTTTTACACTTTCTAATGCGGTAACAAAAGAGAATATCAAGGAGGTAATGCAACAGGCAATTGCGCTTGAGCTTGCTACTATTCCAACATATTTATCTACTTATTATTCGATAAACAGAGCACAGGATCAAGATAAGTTGTACGCCAAAATTCATAAGCAACTTTCACAATCCGGTGAGCGAACTGATGAAGAAATTGATGCATTAACACAAGAATTGAAGCTGGATGTATTGGTTTATTCAAATAAATCGGCCGCTTTAATTATGAGTGTTGTTATCGAAGAAATGCTGCACTTGGCTTTGGCATGTAATGTAAAACAAGCTGTTTGTCAAATGCCTCCAGATCTTATGGGGATTGGAAAAATATTGTCGTTTCCAACACAATTGGACGGGCATATTCCTGAATTTCAAATTAATGCTGCAAAATTATCGTTGAACCAATTGACTACCTTTTTGCAAATAGAAAGTCCTGAACCGTTTGTAGATCCTTATGCAGAGAAACAATTACTAAATACAATTGATTATCAAACGATTGGTCGTTTGTATGAAATGATTATTGAATGTGTAAAAGAAGACTTTCCAGGGCCATATAATTATAAACCACAATTGCTTCCTCCAGATAACCCTGAACGTCCAAGACCGTTCTATTCTCAAAATTCAATGAATACGGTGCATTATGACAGAGATCACAATCCACAATTTGCAAATGGTGATGATAGTGGAGGACTAGTTGGGGTGTACGATGCCCATTCGGCAGTTGATGCTTTGGAACGCATTGTAGAACAAGGAGAAGGAAGAAGCAAGGAGAAACAACATACTCTAATTTGGGGAGCGGATAAAATACCAATACCTATGGATGTTATAGATGGCAAAGTAGAGTTTTGGGAAGGAGATTATGATGATACAGGAAAAGAAGTAGCACACTTTGCTAAATTCCTCGAAGCATATAGTCTTGGTGGTCATTATCAGGAAAAGTTTAGTAAAATTAGAGGCTTAGATGATTTCTTTAGCTATTTTGTTTACGATACAGATGCCAATCCTAAAACAGCAGATTACCAGGCTTCTAGTAATGTTGCACTGGCACTTTGTTCGGAATTGGGGAATGCGGTTTTTGCTTATATTCTTTTAATGATTGAAACATGTTATTATAAAGATGAGAGTACTCAATATGACTTATTTATGTATGGTATTCATAAATCGATGATCTGGCTTTTGAGTGGTGTAGGAAATCAAATCAATCAGTACACCTATACTAAAGGTAATCAAGCTTATAAAGGTGCTTTAACATTTGAACCTTTTCCATTTGAGAAAAGTTTCTTGAGACCAAAAGCTCAAATTATGAGTTTGGTTGATCAGTTGGCGAAAGCAGATCCTACTAATTGGGGCTGGGCAATTAAGAGCGAAAATTATTTCCCTTCTTTACCAGATGTAGGATTGGATTACAGTATTGTAGCCGATATGCCAAAAGTACCAAGTACACCTTATACACATAATCATTAATAAAAATAAAAAAGATGTCAGAATTAGTAACTAGAGAGCTTCATGTGTGCATGGGACTTAATTCATGTAAAAATGCGGGATATTCAGGAAATAATGATTGTGCCGGAAAAGGAGATTGTTCAACAGCAGTTGGTCATCCGTGTCACACTTTAAATGCCTGTAAAGGACAAGGAGGCTGCGGAATTTTTGGAACTACTGAAGAACTTTGTCATCCAGGTGAAAATGATTGCCGTTATCAAGGGAGTTGTGGTGTGCCTATTTTGTCTTCTCGTTTTATGGCACAAGGCCCCAATAAAGGGCTTAGTGTTTGGCAATTGGCAAGAGCACGTTTTGAAGAAAAAAGAGAAGCAAGTGGAGAGTCATTTGGCGTGGCTCCTCAACAATACGGTCCAAGTGATGAATATGTAAACACAGTTCGTGGGACTTCAGGTATAGATTATTCTTCTTGTGGACAAAGTGGTTCAAGATCTTGTTCCTACATAAACGATCCTAAAGATAGAAAAGCTGCTGCCGAGCAAAGAGTTTTGAAGATGGAGGAGGAAAGTGCAAAAAAACTGCCTGAGACTATTTCAAATTGTTGTTCGAAAAACAATGGCAAGTAGACTTGGATTGCCCAATTTAGGATTGGGTCTAGGACTTAGAAGTCAACATTTTGAGCATATTCTTCAAAATAATCCGCAAGTAGACTGGTTTGAAGTTATTTCTGAGAATTTTATGGATTCGCATGGACGACCAAGACATATCTTACAGCAAATAGCAGAAAAATACCCCGTGGTCATGCACGGGGTTTCTATGTCTATAGGAAGTACCGATCCGCTAAATTTTGATTACCTAAAGAGTTTAAAGCAGCTCGCATCTGAGGTAAAACCAACCTGGATTAGCGATCATTTGTGCTGGACAGGAGTTTTAACAACCAATTCGCACGATTTACTGCCGCTTCCGCTAAATGACGAATCATTGAAGCATGTTTGTAATCGAATCACGCAGGTGCAGGATTATTTAGAACGACCGCTGATTGTAGAAAACCCAAGCACGTATGCATCTTTTAATAATTCTACCCTACCGGAATGGGAGTTTTTACGAATAATGACTGAAGAAACGGGCTGCGGATTACTCTTAGATGTGAACAATGTGTATGTGTCTTCGTTTAATAATGATTTTGATCCGGTGGAATACATCAACGGAATCCCACATGATAAAATAGTGCAAATGCACTTGGCTGGACATCAGAATTGTGGCAATTATATTATCGATACACACGATAGGGAAGTAACCAGTCAGGTATGGAAATTGTTTCAGCAGGCTTATCAATTGGTAGGTGAAGCATCCGTTTTATTGGAGTGGGATGGTAATATTCCAGCCTTTGATGTGTATCATTCCGAATTACTTAAATCAAAGAAATACATGGACGCAGCATTTGTTGGAGTTGAAAATGAAGTTCAGTCTATTGATAAAGAACAGGTTTCAAACCCATTGAATATATTTGCGATGGATAAATTTTTATAGATGTCAATGATGGATAAAACGGACAAAATACCATTGAAAGATTTTCAGCAATGGATGCAACAACTTTTACTGGATCCTTATCAACAAACGGGAGTGGATCCAAGTGATTTACTTTCGAAAACATCAAATGCTACTTCAATTGAAGATGTGATTTCTCATTCTGAAAAATTGACTGCTCAGGAACATTTGGGTATTTACCAACGGAGTTATATTGCACGTTTGCGAAATTGCATGTCACAGCAATTTAGCGCTTTGGAATATGCTTTAGGCGAGGCTATTTTTTGTGCTTTTGCCGATGATTATCTTGCTTCAAAACCATCGCATAATTATAATTTGTCTTTTTTGGGAACCCATTTCTCAGACTATCTTCAAAACAACAGACCAGATGCCGAAGAGGATATCAAAGAAGATTGGATTGATTTCATGATTGAACTGGCTCAATTTGAATATGCCATTGGAGTCCTTTTTGAAGAGAAAGCCGAGGAAGACTATCAATTAGCAACGATTGATACACCAGAAGATGAACTAAAATTGGTGCCTATATGTTCTTTATTTAAGTTCCGATTTCCAGTAAGAAAATACTATTCCGAATTTAAAAATGAGAAGCATCCTAGCTTGCCATTTGAAAGTGAAAGTTATTGTGTGGTTTTGAGGCACAAATTCAAATTGGCAGTTTATGATTTGCACAAAGAGCAATATGATTTTTTGAGCCTTTTGAAAGAACAAAAGAATATTTTTATTGCAAAAACAATGTTTAAGACTCATTATAAAGAAAATGATATTTCATTTGAGCAAGTATGGAACAGTTGGAAAAAACGGTGGATAGTAGCTAATTTTTTTCGAATATAATAAGTAGATGAAAAAAGTATATGAATAAATTAAAAAGAAACTCAAGTATACTAGTTTAGATATTTATAAAGATATCAAATTTCCCAAATTTTTAGCTCTTATTTTTATGCGAATTATTCTTTAGCTTTTACAGAACAACCGTGAACTTTAGTATAATATTCTTGATCTACTTGATTTCTTAATTTATTATATTCTAATGTTTCTTCACGATATTTAACTGCACTATTTAGAATAATGGTTTCTTTCTGATTTTCAGTTGTAAGGTCATCCTGTTTTGATTTATTCGCTATATCTATCATATTTTTGTATTTTTATTAGTAGTTGGATCATATTACAAAGATGTATTTATACAGGAGATGATGACTTATATAACTTTTGAGATAAGTTATATGATTTCCATTTATTCTTTTAAAATTAGAAAAAGCTATTTTTTATGGATCGAATCTTCCTTTTTTTTCGTTTCTTCTTTCTTCTGTAACTCTTCTTTCTTTTTGGCTTCTTCTTTTTCTTTTTTATTAAAATAGCCTTTAAATAAAAAGTTATGTTTGGCAGCTTCCATGTTTTCACTTAATCCTTTTGATCCTGATTGAAGATTAGACATTGTCGCATCCAATTTTTTTGCAAAATCCTTGTCATTCATTAATTTAGCCAAAGTTCCATTACCATTATTCATATTATAAGTAAACAGTGCCAATTGACCTGTAATAATCTCTGCGTTATCCACACTGGTTTTTACACTTTTCATTAAGTCCGCCATTTCTATTGGACTTGTTGATTTAATAAAAGCATTGTCTTTAATGATTTTATTAGATGAAGTTCCAGGAGAAATAGTAAGTACCTTATCACCTACTAAACCATCAGAACCAATACTGGCTCTAGCATCTGTTTTAATATACTTTTGGACTTCTTCTTGTATTGTTAAAACCACAACAACGCTAGAATCATTTACCAATTCGATTTCGCTGACTGTACCCACGTTTATTCCAGAAAAACGAACATTGTTGCCAATTTTTAAACCGCTGACTGTTTTGAATTTTGATTTTAACTGGAAGTTGGATCCAAACAAGTTTTGTTGTTTTCCCACAAAATAAATAATAAGGATAAATAATAGTAACCCTATTGCTACAAACATTCCTAATTTCCAATTTGATTCAGTTTCTTTATTCATGATTCAATTTTTTTAGTGTATTAAATAAAAAAGGAACGTACCCATTCGTCTTTACTTTTTTCCAATTCTGCGTAGGTTCCTTCTGCTATAATTTCTCCTTCTTTCAGAATTAAAATTCTATTCCCAGTAATTTTTGCACAAGCCATATCGTGAGTAATTATTAGAGAGCTTGTTTTGTATTTTTTTTGGACATCTAGTATCAATTCACTAATTTCTCTTGATGTAATAGTGTCTAAACCAGATGTTGGCTCATCATATAAAATAATTTCTGGTTTGATTATAATTGCCCTGGCCAATGCAATTCTTTTTTGCATTCCACCGGATAATTCTGCAGGCATTTTATCAATGGATTCTTGTAATCCAACACTTTCTAGAGCTTCGATAATTTCAGATTCAATTGCATCTTCTGGTAAATCGCGAGTATGATGTTTTAGTGTAAATTTCAAATTTTGCCTAATAGACATCGAATCATATAACGCTCCATTTTGAAACATAAAACCAATTTTAACCCTTAAATTATTAAGTTCATCATATTTTAAATTAGTAATTTCTTTGCCTGAAACTTTAATACTTCCTTTATCGGGTTCCAATAGCCCTACTATACATTTTATAGTAACTGATTTTCCAGAACCCGAGCGGCCTAGAATAACCAAATTTTCGCCTTTATTTAGCCTAAGATTGATTCCTTTTAGGATAGTATTTTTCCCAAAAGACTTATGTAAATTTTTGATCGTTATGATGGGTTGTGTTTCCATATTTTTTAGAAAAATAAATCAGTTATTTGAACGGCTAGCATATCAATAATAAAGATTGAAAGAGAAGATAAAACAACAGCTTCATTTGCTGCAATTCCCACACTTGCTGTTCCGTTTGAAGTATTAAAACCTTTGTAGCAGCCAATTACTCCAATAAAGAAACCAAAGAAAAATGTTTTGATAGTGGCAGGAAGTATATCAAGAAATTCAACATGTTCAATCACTTCCGAAAAATAGAGGTGCATGCTTATGTCACCATGTATTTTATAGCCGATAAAACCTCCTAAAATTCCAATAAAATCAGCATAGAAAACCAAGATGGGGATCATGAATGTGGTTGCCAAAATTCGGGTAACCACTAAATATTTATAGGGATTAATTGCCGAAACTTCCATGGCATCTATTTGCTCTGTCACTTTCATAGAACCCAATTCAGCACCAATTCCAGAAGCTATTTTCCCCGCACAAATTAAAGCAGTAATTACTGGGGCAATTTCTCTAATCAAGGACAAAGAAACCATGCTTGGCAACCAAGATTCGGCTCCAAATTTTAATAAAGTTGGTCGCGACTGAAGCGTTAATACTAATCCCATTATAAATCCTGTGATAGTGATTAATGGAAGTGTTTTGTATCCAACGGCAAAACACTGTCTGGTGAATTCCCGAAACTGAAAGACAGGTTTAAAAAGTTCTTTAAAAAACCTGCAGACAAATAAGGTGATATTGCCCGTTTCTTCAAAAATATTTTTTAGATATGTTGTCAAAATAGTATAGTTTTATATTTTTGAAACAGTTAGGTTAATAATGTAAAATGCTAATATTCAAACGGTAAGTATTGTAAAGTTAAGACTATTGTTATCGGGTTGTTTTATATAACTTTAGCTATAAATTGTATTATTCACACCTTAATTCTTCGCTTTTTCAGAATAGACATTAATAAAAATGGTTGCCCTTGCCAGGACAACCATTTAACCAACCAAAAAATTAATTCAACTAAATTGACTAAGCTAAATATCTTCTCAATATCCAAGCATTTGTCTCGTGTTGTTGTAATATTTTTGTGAACAAATCGGCAGTTCCAACATCGTGGTTTATATCAGCAGATTTGTCTATATCTTTTCGTAATTCACTTATTAAGATTTCGTGATCAGTCAATAATTCTAAAAGCATTGTTCTTTGGAGAGGATATTTTTTTGGATTTTCTTTAATTCTAGACAGTTTAGAAAATTCGTTCATTGTTCCAATGGTTTTCCCTCCTAATTTACCAATACGTTCTGCAATCTCATCAATAATGATTTCCAATTCTGTATATTGAGCTTCAAATAATTTATGTAATTCCATAAAACTTTCTCCTGTTACATTCCAGTGAAATTTTCTGGTTTTGATATACAATGTCATTTCATCAGATAAGACAACAGAAAGCAGGCTATTTGCTTTTAGTAAATGATCTTCCGTAATTCCAATTTTAGGTATCATATTTTTATTTTTTAGAATAATTAAAAAAAAAATATCAATGTCATTTGTTAGTACCAAAAAATATTTTTTGGTGATTTGCTTCTTCTCTTGACGAAACAACATTGATTATTTTTATAGAAATTAAATATCAATAACCCCCATTATTATATTAATTTCTATAAAGTAAAATTCTAAAAAAACGATTATTAAATCCTTATACAACTTTCTGGAAAAGTTATATAATTTCTAGTTTGACCCTTTTGATATAATTAATAAGATTTCAATTAATCGATTTGAATAAAAGAGTTTGATAGCCAATTCTTGGGTCCATAGCTATGTTTTTCTCTAACAAAGCGAAATACCGTTTAAAATTTATATTACATCCAACGGGTTAGTTTATGCTCTTATATAGGATATAGTATTGTCAGCTTTGATGACTGATTTTACTTTATTTGTTTGTGGAATCATTGTGTTTTTTTTGTTTTTTCGGACTTTGTGATTCAAGTGTTTTTGAATTGTAAGTCTCGCCATTAAATAGCTTACTGTCGATTCTGCACCTTGATTCAAATTGATATAATCTTCTTCTAATCCGTCATAGCAACCTCCCGTGCAAGGGTTGTAGATTATTTGATGCAAATGATTGTTTCCTAAAAACCAACTGAAACCTATTTCCATTTTTTGCAAATACTCTTTTTCTCGGAAAATATTATAGAATTTGCTAAGAGCAAGTATCGTGTAGGCTACATCGATGGGTTGTTCACCACCTATTACTTCCTCTTTTGTTTCTTTACCATTAATAAGCCAACCTTTGTTTGAAATCACTTTTATACTGTTGTTTCTGTAAATTTTAGACAATAAAAAGTCAAAGGTTTTTTTAGCAATTACTTTGTAATTGTGTTCGCCTGTTGCTAGATAAGCACATAACATGGCTTCGGGTAAAATACTATTAGCATATGTAAGGTAGCTTTCGAACCAAAGCCAATTTTCTTTAGATTCATGTTTGTACATTTGATGCAACTTGTTGGCAAAATGTTCTATCAAAGCCACGTTTTGATTAGAACTATTTTTCAAATTACTGTAATAAAGTCCTTTTATAATGAATGCCATTGCTCTTGTAGAATGAATTTTTGTAACATTTGTCAATGCTTTTTGCATTGTTGATACCGCTTGTTCTTTCAAATCCAGAGATAATAAATCACTTATAGAAATTAAGTAACCCAAAGCCCAAATGGCTCTTCCGTTTGCATCAGCAAGGTTTTCACTGTTTTGTTTGGTGAATTTTTCATCGACACAGACATAATTCAAAAAGTAATCGTCTGATTGAAAACAGAAGTTTATAAAATTGAAATATTGGTTTATATATGGTAAATCGGCAGAATCATTCGTTAATTCATAATGCTGACACATGGCTACCAAAGCTCTCGCATTATCATCCAGAGTATAACCCGAAGCCAAATCAGGTTGATTAATTACTGAAAACTGAATCATTGCAAATGGAGTGGTTAACCTTTTGAAATGATTAAGATTGATTTTAGGAATTTTATAATGCAACGCTATTTTTTTGGCAGATGTTTTTTCAAATAATCTGCCGTGTGCAATTGCAGAATTCTCCCAAGCTGTTGGTGCCAATTTGTGAATTCCGTTTAGGGCAATGTCTTTTCGTAATTGTTCATTACCTAATAAATTAATCACATTTTTAGCTAATTGTTCGGAGTTTTCAAAATCGATAATAACACCAGTTCCATTTTTTAATACTTCAACTGCATGAGGAATTGGGGTTGAAATTATAGGACAACCACAGCTTATGGCGTAAGAGAAAGTGCCACTGACTGCTTGGTTTCTATCTTTGGAAGTAAACAGATAAATATCCGTTAGCTGTAAATATTCCAGTAAAGCATCCAATGGCAAATAAGCATCTACAAATTTTACATTATTGTCTAATTGCAGTTCTTTGATTTTAGCTTTCAGGAAGTTTCTATATTGTTCACCTTCATGCCTCACCACGCTTGGATGTGTCTTTCCAATAATAAGAAACAAAACTTCTGGCTCTTCTTTGATGATACTTTGCAAAGCATCCAAAGTAGTTTCGATAGACTTTCCAGAACTCAACAGCCCAAAAGTGGAAATGATTTTTCGTTCCGATAAATTATATTTTTCTTTTAGAGATTCTTTATCTGAGTGTTCTACCAAATGTGTTCCATGGGGAATTACCGTAATTTTATCGGAGATAACATTATAGTCACTTTCTAATAATCTGGCAGAATTATTGGTCATTACAATAAAGGCATCTACTATACTATCTATCTCCAGAACATGTTGTCTGAATTTTTCGTCTGGACGAGGCAATACAGTATGACAAACCATTAGTATTGGTTTATTAATTGATTTTAAAAAGGAAATAAAATCGTCTTCGTTTCCTCTAAATAGACCAAATTCATGCTGAATTAAAACTATTTCTATAGTTTTATTTCTATTGATGTTTTTAGCTAATTCTGCATACGAATTTTGATTATCTGTTTCCAAAATAGCATATATATCATCTACATAAGTGTGTTTTTCACTTTGGAGTTCTAAGGCTGCAATTTTTATAACAAACGACTTTTTAAATTGTTTATTTAATGCCAATATTAAATCTTGAGAATAGGTCGCAATTCCACATTCTCGAGGAGGATAAGTGGTAATAAATAAAATTTCAGGTAGCTTAATTTCTTTTTTTGGAAAGTTCGCGATATTGTTAGAACCAATTTTAAGTTCTTTATTCGTGCTTGTCGTAAATAAATGGATATTTTTCATCGGTGTGTAATTTTTCAATTGGTGTATAATTTTTCACTTTATTTTTTTATATAGGATTAATTTTTTTAGCAATTTGGATAAACTCGTTGATGCACATCCAATTCTTTTATCGGCAGCGCCATAATATATTATATAAAGTATCGTCAAAAACTACTGCACCAGTTGGAAAGCTCCCAAAGCGTTTACACCATCATAAGCCGTATAGTTCAAATAATATAAATCTTCAATTTATACTATTTTGTGATCTTGCATTCCGTAGCTTTCGTATTCAAATTCGGGAGAAAGCAATGGTGTTTTCATTCTTTCTTCGATTTCTAATGGGCCTATTAATTTGCAATATCCAATGTGGTCTCTTGCAGAATTATTCTATGTTTTTTTAACTTTCATCATAACTTTTGTTCCCAGAATTTGAATTTTAATCAGGATTATAAAGTTCAATTTTTAAAAACAGAAGTAATTATATTACTTTTCTAAAAAGTTATATGATTCACACTTTTTTCTTTCTTATAAGAATAAAATTTAAACAAAATATAGCGCTATTGTATTGATATTCAATTAAAAAAATGTTTTTCAAGTTACAAATAAAAACCAGATTATAAAATAAGTGAACGTTAATAATTTATTAATTGTAATCAAAGTCATATGTATATTTGTAATAAAAAAACCTCTAAATGATTTTAGAGGTTTTAAATAAAATTTTTATTCTGTTATTTTGATAAACGAGTATATCTAAAAGAGTGAAATATTAGAGTGCTGATTAAATTTGAAATATCGAATCTTTTTTTAAGATTTAAGAAGTAAACCCTATACGTTTTCCTGAATAAAGTTTTTACAATAATCTTTTATGAGTAGCCTTGTACTTCTATTGCTGCACTGTAAATTTCAGCTTTATTGCTTGCAAAAAAGTTTATATAATCTTTTGGAACAGTTTCCTGTGTAAAGTATTAATATGTTTTAAACGAATAAGCAAATGATATTTATAATACAGAATTTTGGATCAAAGCCAAAAATAAGCTGTAACACAAGAACGGATGTAATTATGATAATTGGTTTTTTATATTTTGATTATTCATGTCGATGATGTGCGCCATGTTTTTGATAAGATTATCGTGTTTTTTTACAAAAGGATTTTCTTCGTCCCAAACATAACCAGCAAGTACAGCACATATTTTTCTTTTGGCATCAGGATTTTCGGGTTGATGAAAAAATAAAGTTTGTAGATTTCCTGTGTACCATTCCTTTACGTAAGTGGTAAAAACAGCAATTCCCTGTTTCATATAGGCTGTAAATTCTTCTTCCCAATCTACCGTGATACCTTGTGATTCTTTTAAAAATAATTTAGCGGCAAGCATGCCGGATTCGGTTGCAAATGAAACACCCGATGAAAATACAGGATCCAAAAACTCCGAGCTATTTCCAGTAAGTGCAAAGCCATCTCCATACATTTTTTTGACAGATCGTGAGTAGTTTTCTAACTTGATTGGTTCAAATAGAAAATCAACTCCTGCAAAACGTTTGATGTAATAATCGGAAAGTTGAATAGCATTTTTCAGCGCTTTAGCATTATCATTATTAGAAGATAATGAATTGATGAAATCAGTTGGTCCCACAACACCTAAACTGGTATTTCCATTCGAAAAAGGAATAACCCATAACCAAACCTGCGTTTCCAGAATATCAAACGAAATCATGGTTCCTTCTTCACCTACAGGACGGTTTGTATCTACTACATGGGTAAATATAGAAGAGTGAGGATCTAGTTTTGAAGGTGTATCTAAATCTAAGAGTCTTGGTAAAACTCTTCCGTAACCACTGGAATCTATAATGAATTTGGCATGAATTTCTTTTAAGGCTCCATCTTTGTCTTTAACAACAGTAGTTGAATTTTTTCCTTCAAAAGCTACCGAAATCACCTCTGATTCAAATTCTAAATCAATGCCTTTTCGAATAACTTCCTGTGCCATAGTATTATCAAAATCGGCTCTGGGAACTTGCCATGTCCAATTCCAACCTTCGGAGAATTTATCGCTAAAATCGAAAACACAAATCTGTTCTCCTCTAATAAATCGGGCGCCAAGTTTTTTTTCAAAGTTCATAGCGTCCAAACTTTCAAATAATTCGGCCTCAGCAAAATGATCCATTACTCTAGGAATAAGGCTTTCGCCAACTACAATTCTAGGGAATTTCGTTTTTTCGACAACCTTAATGTTGATTCCTTTTTTATGAAGGTAAGAAGCCGAAACACATCCAGAAGGTCCTGCTCCAATGATTAAAACATCTACGAATTCTTGTACCATTATGGTTTGCAATTAAATATTTTGAAAAAGTAAGATAACTCATTAGTACTAAGTTGTTATCTGTTATATTATGCAAATTTAGAACTTTATCATTTTACAATGCTTTTTTTTTGCATTTAATCAAGGTATGGCTTACCCCAACTGTTTCATGTATTTCATCGATTACAAAACCAACTTTTCCAATTATTTTTAAAATATCTTTCGAATGAAACATTTGGCTATTACCATTTGCAACAGCAGTAAAATACAAAGAGGTAGCATGTAAAATGTAGCTGGAAGATTGAAATTTTTGTAAATCCCAAAAGGCTTCCAGAATATAAAAACTGGTATTTTCTGCCATGGCATCATGAGCTTTGTGGAAAATTTTTTCTATTTCTTCCAAAGAAAAACAATCTATAAACTGACTCATCCAGATGATGTCAAAATCTTTTGGCAATGTATTGGAGTCATCCAATAAATTAATGTCTTTGGTAAAAATTCTATCTTTTAGATTATTCTCAATAATGTTTTTTTGAGCCATTTTGGTTTGTCCAGGCAAATCCAGAATTGTAATTTTTACTGTTGGATCGTATTTTGCACATTGTAAAGCAAATTTTCCAGTATTGCCACCAACATCCATTATGTTTTTTGGATTGGAGGCAAATAAAATAGGGAGAATCTCAGGAAAAGTATGATCCGAGTAAAAGTGGTCAAAGTCAAACCAACTTTTTTTGATTTTTTCTGGCAATTCAGATAAACCCATATAAACGTTAGGCCAATTTCCCAATTCTTTTAATCCTTCGGGTTTGCCATTTACGATGGATTCTTCAAGATGATTAATGGCTAAATAATTTACATCCTGAGTAAAATCCATATTGATATTGGTCATTTTATCTCTAAGTATGAAATAGCCTGTTTTTGTCAGTATAAATTCATTGTCTCTTAAATATACCATTTCTAAGCTTAAACCTGCTTCAAGTAATACTTTTACTCCGTATACAGGTAAGTTTAATGCTGAGGCAATGGTTTCTATACTCGCTTTGGAGTGGTCGAATATATATTCTAAAATACCCAAATTTCGAAGTGATTTTGCCGCTTGAAACATAACTGGGGCAAAAGCAATCTTTTGAGCATCTAAATTTGACTGAATGACACTTTTTTTATCTGAACCAAAATCTTTCATTATTATATTGACATTTAAGTTGTTTTGTGTGTTTTTGTTTTACTGTAGTTATGTTTTTATGATCGTGACAATATAAAAAATATTGATTTACTGATTCTAGCGATATTGTGGTACATTTGTAGATTCAAATTTAACCACATTAAATTCTAAATAAAAATTAAATTATAATATATTTAATTTATTAAAATAACTTGTTGAATGAATACTATAAAGGAATATTTAACCCTAAAAGAGTTTGAATCAGTAATTTTTGATAATAATACAATAGCGATTAGTCAAGTTGTTTTAGATAGAGTTCATGAAAGTTTTGATTTTTTAAAAGCATTTTCGGTTAATAAAATTATTTATGGTGTAAATACAGGTTTCGGGCCGATGGCTCAATATCGCATTAAAGATGAAGATCGTGTTCAACTACAATACAATTTAATTAGGAGCCACGCTTCTGGAACGGGAAAACCTTTGAATGCAATTTGTGTTAAGGCATCAATATTAGCTAGGTTAAACACACTTTCATTAGGGAATTCAGGAGTTCATCCATCCGTTATTCATTTAATGAAAGAGTTAATTAATAGAGAAATTACTCCTTTAATTTTTGAGCATGGTGGAGTAGGAGCGAGTGGAGATTTAGTACAATTGGCACATTTGGCTTTGGTACTTATTGGAGAAGGAGAAGTTTTTTATAAAGGTGAAAGAAGACCTACTCAGGAAGTTTTTACAATAGAAAAATTAGAACCTATTCAAGTTGAAATTAGAGAAGGTTTGGCGTTAATGAACGGAACTTCTGTAATGACAGGAATTGGAGTTGTAAATGTGCATCAGGCTAATAAATTACTGGATTGGTCGATTAAATTTTCGGGTGCAATCAATGAAATTGTACAAGCGTATGACGATCATTTTTCGGAAGAATTAAACAGTACAAAACGCCATAAAGGTCAGCAAGAAGTAGCTTTAAGAATGCGCAAGAATCTTGAAGATAGTTCTTTAATAAGAAAAAGAGAAGATCATTTATATTCTGGCGAAAACACTGAAAATGTTTTCAAAGAGAAAGTGCAGGAGTATTATTCTTTGCGTTGTGTTCCTCAAATTTTGGGTCCCGTATTAGAAACCATTAATAATGTGGCTTCTATATTGGAAGAAGAATTTAACTCCGCAAATGATAATCCAATTATTGATGTAAAAAATCAGCATGTATATCATGGGGGAAATTTTCATGGAGATTATATTTCTTTGGAAATGGATAAATTAAAAATCGTTATTACCAAATTAACAATGCTTGCCGAAAGACAGCTGAATTATTTATTGAATTCAAAAATAAACGAGATTCTACCTCCATTTGTTAATTTAGGGACATTAGGTTTCAATTTTGGAATGCAGGGCGTACAGTTTACGGCAACTTCAACTACTGCCGAAAGTCAGATGTTATCGAACCCGATGTATGTGCATAGTATTCCGAATAACAATGATAATCAGGATATTGTGAGTATGGGGACTAATGCAGCTGTAATTACTGCTAAAGTGATAGAAAATGCTTTTGAAGTCTTGGCTATAGAATTGATTACCATCGTTCAGGCGATTGATTGTTTAGAACAAAAAGATCAGGTTTCATCTATAACACGAAAAATTTATGATGATGTTCGGGTGATTATCCCAAGATTTGAAAAAGATCAGGTAATGTATCCTTTTGTTCAAAAAGTAAAAGAATATTTGATCCAGTAGAGACGTTACACTGCAACGTCTATTAAAGGTAGAAACATTGCACGGCAACGTTAATTTAAGGTAGAGACGTTGCACCGCAACGTCTAATAAAGGTAAGCAGTAATCTAAATTCTAAAATAGAAATATGAAGTGTGCATTGGTAACAGGAGGTTCAAGAGGAATTGGTAGCGCTATTTGTAAAAAATTAGCTCAGGATTCCGATTATCATATTTTGATTAATTACCATTCCAATAAAAAAGCAGCCGAAGAAACCTTAGAAACAGTAATTGCAAATGGTGCTACTGGAGAAATTATGCAATTTGATGTTGTTAATTTTACCGAAGTTCAATCAGTATTAACACAATGGCAAGAGACCAATCCTAAAGCTATTGTAGAAGTAATTGTTAATAATGCAGGAATTACCAAAGATGGTTTGTTCATGTGGATGAGCCAGGAAGATTGGACCAGTGTTGTTAATACCAGTTTGAATGGTTTTTTTAATGTGACTAATTTTTTTATGCAAAAAATGCTCCGAAATAAATATGGACGAATTGTAAATATGGTGTCTTTATCGGGTGTTAAAGGGACTGCTGGACAAACCAATTATTCTGCTGCCAAAGGTGCTGTTATAGCCGCTACTAAAGCTTTGGCACAAGAAATAGCCAAAAGAAATATCACCGTAAATGCTGTAGCACCTGGTTTTATAAAAACTGATATGACCAGTGCGCTCGATGAAGCAGAATTAATAAAAATGGTACCTCTAAATCGTTTTGGTGAAGCCGACGAAGTGGCCGATTTAGTCAGTTTTCTGGTTTCTAAGAAAGCCAGTTATATTACGGGTGAGGTGATTAATATTAATGGTGGAATTTATTCATAAAAATAGAGTTGAGAATGAATAATAGAGTAGTCATAACAGGAATGGGAATTTATTCTTGTATAGGAATATCGCTCGACGAAGTGAAAGATTCTTTATTTGAAGGGAAATCAGGAATTGTATTTGATGCCGAACGTAAGGAGTTTGGTTTTAGATCGGCTTTGACAGGGACAGTTCCCAAACCTGATTTGAAGAATTTGCTTACCAGAAGACAAAGAATAAGTTTAGGAGAAGAAACAGAATTTGCTTATATGGCAACTATTGAAGCATTGAAAAATGCAAATATCGATGAAGCCTTTTTTGATGAAAATGAAGTCGGTATTATGTATGGAAATGATAGTGTTTCTAAAGCTGTTATTGACGCAAATGATATTATTAGGGAGAAAAAAGATAGTGCATTAATTGGTTCAGGGGCTATTTTTAAGTCTATGAATTCAACAGTTACAATGAATCTTTCTACTATATTTAAGCTAAGAGGGATTAATTTGACCATTAGTGCGGCTTGTGCCAGTGGCTCTCATTCTATTGGAATGGCTTATTTTTTAATTAAAAGCGGTTTTCAAGATTTAATCATTTGCGGTGGAGCACAGGAAATTAATAAGTATGCTATGAGCAGTTTTGATGGTTTGGGTGTTTTTTCTGCTAGGGAAGAGGAACCAACCAAAGCTTCAAGACCTTTTGATATCAATCGTGATGGTTTAATTCCAAGTGGTGGTGCAGCGACTTTGATATTGGAATCATATGAATCGGCCATAAAAAGAGGTGCTACTATTTTGGCAGAAGTAATAGGGTATGGATTTTCATCTAATGGAGGTCATATTTCTACTCCAAATGTTGAAGGTCCATCTATAGCAATGCAAAGAGCATTGGACGAGGCAGGGATAAAACCAAGTGAAGTAGATTATATTAATGCACACGCAACATCAACACCAGTTGGTGACATTAATGAAGCAAAAGCTATTTTTGAAGTCTTTGGAGAAAATAATCCTTATGTGAGTTCTACAAAATCAATGACAGGACACGAATGTTGGATGGCGGGAGCTAGTGAGGTTATTTATTCTATTTTGATGATGCAAAATGATTTTATTGCACCCAATATCAATCTAGAAACTCCAGATGAAGATGCCGCAAAATTAAATCTAGTTAAAACTACATTAAATAAAAAAATTGACATATTTTTGTCGAATTCCTTCGGTTTTGGAGGGACAAATTCAGCATTAGTTGTCAAAAAGTATAAAAAAAATAATGAATAAAGAAGCAATCATAGAGAGGGTAAATGGGTTTTTAATTGATGAATTTGAAGTAGATGGTGGTGATATTCAATTAGATGCTAATTTGAAAGATACTTTAGGATTGGATAGTTTAGACTATGTAGATCTTGTTGTTTCTATTGAGTCTAACTTTGGTGTAAAATTAGTTGAAGCTGATTTTGTAGGAATAGATACATTTCAAAGTTTTTATGATTTAATAGAAACTAAAATAAAATCAAAGGCCTAATTTAATGAGTAAATGGGATGGTAAATCAAAAGGCACTGTTCTAGGGTATAAAATCTTTGTTTTTTTTATAAAAAATGCAGGGGTAAAGTCTGCTTATTTTATACTTTATTTCGTAGCATCCTATTATTTTATTTTCCTTAAAAAAAGTAATGTTTCAATCTTTTATTACTTTAGAAAAAGATTAGGATATCCGTATTTAAAATCTAAAATGATGGTTTATAAAAGTTATTATACTTTTGGACAAACCATTATTGATAAAATTGCCATTGGTGCAGGCTTAAAGAGTAAGTTTACTTATGAACATGATGGCCAGGAGTACATCATTAAACTTTTAGAAGAGAAAAAAGGTGGTGTACTGATTAGTGCTCATATTGGAAATTTTGCTGTAGCAGAAAATTTTTTCAGTGAACTTGATCTCAATTTTAAAATAAATCTAGTTATTTCCGATTTAGAACATTCAGCAATCAAACAATATCTTGAACGAGTTACCGAAAAATCTAAGATTAATTTTATATTAATCAGTGATGATTTGTCACATATTTTTGAAATTAATTCAGCACTAGCCAAAAATGAATTGGTTTGCTTTACTGGAGACAGGTACTTTGAAGGAGTAAAATCATTAAGTGAAAAATTACTTGGAGAGGAGGCACTTTTTCCAGCGGGACCATTTCTTATAG
Source organism: Flavobacterium sp. 5 (assembly GCF_002813295.1). NCBI lineage: Bacteria > Pseudomonadati > Bacteroidota > Flavobacteriia > Flavobacteriales > Flavobacteriaceae > Flavobacterium > Flavobacterium sp. 5. The sequence continues at coordinate 1,220,048 of NZ_PHUE01000001.1, read as the reverse complement.
CATCTCGACTAAAGGTTCCTGTGGTTTTTGTATATGTAATGAAAGAGCCTAATTTGCATTATCATTTGTACACTAGGGAAGCCAAAGTAAAGCATCGTGATGAAAAAGGTTTACTAAAGGAATATACTGAAAGTCTTGAAAGTATGTTGCGAAAATATCCGCTGCAATGGTTCAACTATTTCGACTTTTGGAATTAAGTACATAGCTTATAGTCGTGTCAGAAAAATTAAAGCATTTTGTTAAAGTGAAAAAAGAAACAAATGGAGGAGTTTGTAAATAAACCGATCGGAGGTAAAGATTTTGTGAAGAATCTAATTCCTCAAAAATTTCCATTTGTAATGGTAGATACATTGTATTCCTATTCCGAAACTGAGTTAGTTTCAGGTTTTACCATTCCAAAGGATTCTGTTTTTTTGGAAAATGATTATTTAACAGAGTCTGGTATAATTGAGAATATGGCACAATCTGTTGCCTTACATACCGGATATACTTTTTTTTTAAAAGGAGGTCTTACCCCAATGGGTTATATTGGTTCTATCAAAGATTTAGAAATAAGAGAACTTCCCAAGCTAAATAACGAAATTAAAACTACAGTGTATGTTTTACTTGAATTTGGAGGAATTACTTTGGTCGATGTTGTCAGCAAATTGAATGATGTTGAAATAGCCAAAGGTCAAATAAAAACGATTCTGGCTAAATGATCTAGCTACTAATTGAAAATTAATTTTTAACTTATTCTTATATAACAGGGTTTAAAAAGTATTAGGTATATTTTTTGATTTCAAGGTCGGATTTTGAGCACTTGATTCGTATTACTACTTTAAAATAGCTGCAATTGACAGAATTCGTATTCTTGAGTTTATCCTAATTAAAATAATACAGGCTATTGTACAATCCTCATTAACAAATTGAAGTTTAAAAGGCTTTTATAATGTACTTTTGCACGAACCATCATTTTTGAATTTGATGTTGGGATTTTTTAATTACTACAACCTTAGCATTGCTTTATGATACGAAGAAAAGAGCTTTATAAAGAGGCAACTTCCTTGACCGTTTCACACGATATTCGTGTTCGTTTTAGCGAAGTAGATTCGCTCGGAATCGTTTGGCACGGTCACTACATTACTTATTTTGAAGAAGGAAGAGAAGCTTTTGGACGCCAACACGGACTTGCTTATTTGGATGTTTTTGCTAATAATTGTACAACTCCCATTGTAAAAACGACCATTGAACACAAATTATCGCTTCGTTATGGTGATGTTGTTCGAATAGAAACAACTATTTTAGACACCCCAGCTGCAAAAATGATTTTTAGGTTTACCCTATTCAATGATAAAAATGAAATTGTTTGTACTGGAGAGACCCTTCAGGTTTTTTTAGATAAAGAAGGGGATTTATTGTTGACCAATCCACCATTTTATCAAGAATGGAAAAGAAAAGTAGGCTTAGAAAAATAGAATGTTAAGAGAAGTATATATCAACGAGACGAATTGCATTACGCCTATTGGGTTTGATGTACCTACTAATATAAAAAATATAGGTAATGAAGTTTCGGGTATTCAATGGCATAATAATAATGATTTATTTCAAACTCCATTTTATGCATCAATTATAAATGATGATGAGTTGAATTTGGCTTTTGGCAAAGTGTCTATCTCAAATGAATATTCGAGATTAGAAAAAATGATGATTTTGGCATTGGAACCAATTATTAAAAAGACCAATTTTGATTTGAATCATCGAACGGGTTTTATTCTTTCTACAACCAAAGGAAATGTGAGGGCATTAGAAAATTTAGAAAATATTGAAGCGGTTTATTTAAATCAATTAGCAAAAAAGATTGCTGATTTCTTCGAATTTACAGCCGAACCTATTGTAGTCTCTAATGCTTGTGTGTCCGGAATATTAGCGGTTTCATTAGCCAAAAGATTAATTCAAGCTAATTTATACGACAACATATTTATAGTCGCTGGTGATGAAGTTTCGAAGTTTGTTCTTTCAGGGTTTAATGCTTTTCAAGCGATAAGTAATCAGCCTTGTAAACCGTATTCAGTTAATAGAACAGGAGTGACACTGGGTGAAGCAGCTGCTGCAGTTTTAGTTTCTTCTAATAAAGCAAATGCTAAAATAAAAATTATAGGAGATGGCTCCATCAATGATGCAAACCATATTTCAGGACCTTCTCGAACAGGAGAAGGACTTTTTAGAAGTATTCAGAGTGCTTTGGCAGAAGCCAAAATAAATAGCAGTCAGATTGATTATATTTCTGCTCACGGAACGGCGACTTCGTTTAATGACGAAATGGAAGCTATCGCCTTTAATAGACTAGGACTTGAAAATGTACCTGTAAATAGTTTTAAAGGATATTATGGTCATACCTTAGGAGCGTCAGGATTGTTAGAAGCTATTATTGGAATACAATCGGTTGAAGAAGGTAAGTTGTTTGCTTCATTAGGTTTTGACACCATTGGAGTGAGTCAGCCCATTAATGTTATTGAAAAAAATGAGGATGCTGTCATTCGTTATTTTTTAAAAACAGCTTCTGGTTTTGGCGGAAGCAATACAGCCGTTTTATTTGAAAAAGTATAGTAATGTCAGTAAATAAAAATTATATTAAATCTTTTTGTACGATTCAGAAAAACCAAATTTTTTTGAATGGAGAAACTGTTTTTAGTACTGAGGATGATTTATTTGCTGGTTTTTCAAAGAAAGCCTATCAGCATTTTGAAATCAATTATCCAAAGTTTTTTAAAATGGATAATTTGAGTAAATTGACTTTTTTAGGAGCAGAATTGCTTTTGAAAGAGGAGAATAAAAATTCAGAGGACAACAATACAGCCTTAGTTTTTGCTAATAAATCATCAAGTTTGGATACCGATGTGAAATATCAAAAATCCATTTCGGATTCAGAAAATTATTATCCAAGTCCAGCGGTTTTTGTTTATACACTGCCTAATATTTGTTTAGGAGAAATTAGTATTAAACATCAATTGAAAAGCGAAAATGCTTTTTTTATATTTGCTGATTATGATGCAGTATTTATGCAGAATTACTGTACGATACTTTTGGAAACCCAAAAGGCAGACAAAGTCTTATGTGGCTGGGTCGAATATTATAATGAAGATTACAAAGCTTTTCTTTATTTAGTCGATAAAAAAGGCAAAATAGAACACAATCACGAACAATTAAAAAAATTATACAATCAATAATTATGGAGGCATTAAAGAACGAATTAAAAAGTAAAATCATAGAAATTTTAAATCTGGAAGAAATTACTGTTTCAGATATTAATGATGATGATGCCTTATTTGGAGACGGTTTAGGACTTGATTCTATTGATGCATTAGAACTTATCGTAATGCTGGACAAAGATTACGGAATCAAATTAGTGGATCCAAAAGAAGGAAAAGCTATTTTTCAATCTATTGAAATTATGGCTACATATATTACAGAACACAGAGTTAAGTAAGTTAAGAATTACTATATAAAATGCTTAATTAAGTATCTAACAATCTAAATGTATAAAGGAGTAGCTATTACAGGAATGGGTATTATTTCTTCAATTGGAAATTCAGTTGAGGAGAATTATAATGCCTTACTGAATAGTCAAGCAGGTATTACCACTATCGAAAATATAGCGACGATTCATGCTGATCTCATAAAGGTTGGTGAAATTAAAAAAAGCAATCAGGAGCTAATTGACGAATTGCAATTAAAGAAAGATAATAATTTTTCTAGAACTGCTATGCTTGGAACTTTAGCGGCTAAGCAAGCTGTTGAAAATGCAGGAATAACAGCTATTAACGAATATAAAACTGGATTAATCTCTGCCACCACTGTGGGTGGAATGGATATGACAGAACGTTACTTTCATGATTTTTTTGACAATTCTGAAAGCACAAAATACATTAGCAGTCATAATGCTGGCGATAGTGCAGATAAAATAGCTGAAGCATTGAGTTTAGAAGGTATGGTAACCACTATTAGTACCGCATGTTCTTCGGCTGCGAATGCTATTATGTTAGGAGCACGATTAATAAAATCTGGTAAGCTGGAACGTGTTATTGTTGGCGGGACTGATGCCTTGTCCAAGTTTACAATCAATGGTTTCAAAACACTTATGATTTTATCTGATGGCTATAATAAACCATTTGATAATGATCGAAAAGGGCTGAATCTAGGAGAAGCTGCTGCTTATTTAGTACTGGAATCTGAGGAATTGGTCAAAAAAGAAAATAAAAAGGTTCTGGCTAGAATTTCTGGTTATGGAAATGCCAATGATGCTTTTCATCAAACTGCTTCTTCGGAAAATGGTGAAGGTGCTTTTTTGGCTATGAAAAAAGCGTTTAAAATTGCTCAGTTACAGCCCGAACAAATTGATTATATTAATGTTCACGGTACTGCAACTCCCAATAATGATTTATCCGAAGGTAAAGCGATTCTTCGATTGTTTGGTGAAAATAAGGTACCCGATTTTAGTTCAACAAAGCCTTTTACGGGACACACTTTGGCGGCGGCGGCGGCGGTTGAAGCCATTTACAGTGTGCTGTCAATTAAGAATAATGTAGTTTTTCCCAACTTAAATTTTGAGACTCCAATGACCGAATTTAATTTGGTACCACAAACAACTTTAAAACATAAACCTATAGAACATGTACTTTCTAATTCTTTTGGATTTGGAGGAAATTGTTCGACTCTGATATTTTCTAAAAGCGAATAATCATTTAAAAATGAGTAAAATATATATAAATGGTTCAGGTTGTATTTCGGCTCAAAAAACGTTTGATACTGTTTTTCTTGAAGAAGCAGTATTAAATGAAAAAGAGACCATTCTGCCGATATTTCAGCCCGTTTATAAAGATTTTATTTCACCGATTGCCATCAGAAGAATGGCCAAAGGGGTTAAAAATAGTATCGTGGCATCCACTCTTGCTTTGAGAGAAGCCCAGTTGGAAACTGTTGATGCTATTATTACAGGAACGGGTATGGGCTGTATTGAAGATACGGATAAGTTTCTGAAATCGATTTTAGATAATAATGAAGAGTTTTTGACACCCACTTCTTTTATTCAATCGACTCACAATACTGTTGGAGGTCAAATTGCTTTAGGACTTCAATGCAAAGCCTATAATCTGACGTATGTTAACGGTTCGGTTTCTTTTGAATCGGCACTTTTTGATGCCAAAATGAAAATTGAAGAAGCGGAAGCTTCTTCAGTATTAGTCGGAGGAATTGATGAAACGGCTGGTTATACGGCTTCATTATTTCAACTGGCAGAGCTTGTAAAAAAAGAAAATAATGCCCCGTATTCACTTTTAGAATCTACTTCAAAAGGAGCTGTTCTTGGCGAAGGAACCACTTTTTTTGTTTTAGAAAATGAATTAAAAGAAAATTCTGAAGCTGTTCTTTTAGATGTTGAAATTCTGAACAAATTGGCAATAGATGAGGTTGAAAATAAAGTAATTTCTTTTCTGGATTCCAATAATTTAAAACTAAAAGATATTGATGCTGTAGTTTTAGGGTATAATGGAGATGTGAATTCGGATTTGTATTATAAAAAATTATCTCAAAATACTTTTTCAGATACACCACAAGTATATTACAAGCATTTGAGCGGTGAGTATGATACGGCTTCGGCATTTGGATTATGGGTAGGTGCCAAAATTATCAAAACTCAAAACATTCCCAATATTGTTAAGATAAATGCGTTAGAGAAAGAGACTTATAAAACGATTCTTTTGTACAATCAGCGCAATGGGAAAAATCATAGTTTTACTTTAATTTCAAGCTGTTGAAATGAGCATGACCTAAAATTGGTCGCAAACACGAATAGTAGTTATGCGACTCGAGCGATAGCGAACAGGCGAAGCAATTACATATGACCAATGAAGAACAATAAATATTTGCATATGAAACATACGATAACCACTTTGTCTTTTATTTTGATACTCTTGCTTCTCGCTGTAGCAAGTTTATATATGGTGGTTCAAATCAAATATTTTTTACTGGTTGGATGTTTGTGGTTTTTAATTGTATTTATTGGTTCCTCATTTATTGGTTCCAATTATCATGTAAAAACCTATTGCAGTAATCCATTGGTAACCGAAAAAAAGATTGCATTGACATTTGATGATGGTCCAAATGAAATGACGCTTTTTGTTTTGGATGTTTTGAAAAAATACAACGCTAAAGCAACTTTTTTCTGCATTGGAAAAAATATCGAAACATATCCTGCTATTTTAGAAAAAGTAATACAGCAAGGACATACCATCGGAAATCATTCGTATAGTCATTCTTCTGCTTTTGATTTTTATAATAAAGATCAGGTAATTACAGAAATTGAAAAAACGGATAAGTTAATTGCATCTGTTTTAGGAAAGAAAACCACTTTATTCCGACCGCCTTTTGGAGTTACAAATCCTTCCATTCGAAAAGCTTTGACTGTAACCAACCACAAAACAATTGGCTGGAATATCCGATCTCTGGATGGAATTATTAAAAACGAAAAATTTCTATTAGAAAGGTTAATTAAAAGGATTAAACCTGGAGGAATTGTACTTTTGCATGACACATCTATCCAAACAGTACATGTGCTGGAGCAATTGCTCTCTTTTTTGGGAAAAAATAATTACAGTGTGGTTTCTTTAGAGGAACTCCTGAATATAAAAGCATATGAAGATTAAATTTTTATTAATACTGGTTTTTTTGAATGTCTGCCATTTTCAATCATCGGCTCAAGAACAGAAGATGACTGAAAAAGAGATTACTATTTTTAAACAATCAGTAGCGGTAGTTTCTAAAAAAATCAAGACTTTGAGTACCGATTTTGTGCAATACAAACATCTTGATTTTCTCTCCAAAGACATTGAAACTTCGGGAAAAATGGTTTTCAAAGAACCGAATACTTTACTTTGGCAATATAAAAAACCTTATAACTATTCTATTGTTTTTAAGAATGGAAAAATATTAATTAATGACGAAGGAAAGAAAAGTGCAGTCGATATTGGAAGCAGTAAATTATTTGCAAAAATCAATAAACTGATTGTAGGAAGCGTAAGTGGAGATTTATTTGATGATAGAGAATTTTCGATTTCGTATTTTAAAAATAAAGACCAAAATAGCGCTAAATTTATTCCGAAAGATGCGACTCTTAAAAAATATATTAAGCAAATAGATTTGACTTTTGACAAAGAGGATGCAACAGTAATTCAGGTCAAATTATTAGAATCATCTGCAGATTATACCCGAATTGTTCTAAAAAATAAAGTAATCAATGCCAAAGTCGATGAAGCTTCTTTTTCGAATTAGTTGTTTACTTTTTTTATTAACTTCATGCTCCAGCAATAAAGTGATAAAGGATTATAAAACAGTTGCTTTAGAAAAAACTGTTTTTGAAGTTCCCTTTTTTTCTAATCCAAAAATAGACTATGTTTATAAAGCTAATATTTCTGTTTATGGAAAGGAATTGACAGGTATCTTTATTGCGAAGAAAATAAATGACACCACGCACAGAGTTGTTTTTACGACCGAATTTGGAAATAAACTTTTTGATTTTGAGATTTCAGAGAATGATTTTAAAGTCAATTTTATTTTAGAAGAACTGGATAGAAAAATGCTGATTAATACTTTAGTGACTGATTTCAGATTGCTATTGCGAAGCCATTATTCGATAAATAGTCAGTTTGAGAATGATACGGAAAGAGTTTATCAAGCATTGGATACCAATAAAATGAATTATTTATTCGTTTCAAAAGGAGCAAATAAATTAGAGAAGATTGTTTATAGTTCTAAAAGAAAAGCCATAATCAGCCTTCTTTATACTTCTAAAAATGATATTTTTGCAGAGAATGTAATTATTCAGCATCAGAATATAAAATTAAAAATCGAACTTAATTATTTTAAGGAATAAGAAGAAAGTATACGGTTGATGTAAAATAAAGCTATGCTATTAAAAGATTTTTATACCATAAAGGCATTGGAAAATACTGCCGATTCTAAATATAGTGCCCAAATTAGAATCAATGAAAAGCATGAAATTTTTAAAGGACATTTTCCAGGGAATCCTACGATGCCAGGTGTTTGTATGATGCAGATTATCAAAGAACTGACAGAACAAATCACTGGCAATACTTTGTTTATGGAATCTTTGACTAATGTAAAATTTACGGCATTGATTAATCCATTTGTAAACCCAGAATTACTTTTGGAATTGGATGTAATTACAACGGAGGACAATTTGGTTAAGGTTAAAAATGTCAGCTATTTTGATGAAACTATAGCTTTAAAATTAAGCTGTGTTTACAGAAAAGTGTAATTAAAAAGCATCAATAATTTTAATTTGTCCCAATAAAAATATGAGTACTAGTTTTTCGGAAACAGCACGTATGAATCAATATAAAGTTTGTGTTATTATACCCACTTATAATAATCATAATACTTTGAAGCGGGTCATTGATTCGGTTTTATTGTGTACTTCAAATATTATTATTGTTAACGATGGTTCTACAGATAGTACAGCACAAATTCTTTCGACTTATCCGAACTTGATTCAAATTCACCATCCAAAGAATTCAGGAAAAGGGACAGCGCTTCGTAATGGTTTTAAAAAGGCTCTAGAGTTAAGCTATGATTATGCCATTACAATTGATTCTGATGGCCAACATTTTGCATCTGATATTCCTAGTTTTTTAAACGCTTTGGAAACAAATCCTGATGCACTCTTGATTGGAAGCCGTAATATGGTTCAGGAGAATGTTCCCAAAAAGAGTAGTTTTGGAAATAAATTTTCAAATTTTTGGTTTTGGTTTGAAACAGGCAATAAGCTCGAAGACACGCAATCTGGTTTTAGATTGTATCCTTTGCAAAGAATACCAGTTTATTATTTTACTACTAAATTTGAGTTCGAAATCGAAGTTATTGTACGTTCGGCTTGGAAAGAAATTTCGGTAAAAAACATTCCGATTCAGGTTTTGTATGACCCGAAAGAACGGGTTTCTCATTTTAGACCTTTCAAAGATTTTACCCGAATTAGTATTCTTAATACGGTTTTGGTTATTATTACTCTGCTTTATATTAAGCCAAGAGATTTTTTTAGAAAACTTAAAAAAAAAGGACCTAAACAATTTTTCTTAGAGAATGTTTTGCACAGTGAGGATTCTAATATATGTAAAGCCTCTTCAATTGCATTAGGTATTTTTATTGGGATTTGTCCTTTTTGGGGATTTCAAACCATTTTGGTGCTGTTTTTAGCTGTTTTGTTAAAGCTGAATAAAGTTATTGCTTTTGCCTTTTCTAATATAAGTTTTCCTCCATTTATTCCATTTGTTATTTATGGTTCACTCAAAATAGGAAGCTATTTTGTAACTAATGATAAACCTTTGATTTTGAGTGCAAATATGACGTTTGCTGATATTCAAAAAAACATTACTCAATATCTTGTTGGAAGTTTTATTTTAGCGACTTTTATGGCTCTTTTATTTGGTCTTACTAGTTATTTGCTATTTCATTTAGCAGATAATTTAAAACATAAAAAATAGCTAAATGCAAAAGCTTTTTTTCGATTTATATTCCTTCATCACTACTAGAAAATTCCTTTCATTGGGGATTGCAATTGCTATAGTTTTGTTTCTAGGATTCTTTGCTTCAAGAATCTCTTTTCAGGAAAATATAAATCAATTAATTCCTTCTAATGATCAATCTGGAATTACTTCAAAAGTATTAGATCAGGTTAATTTTGTAGATAAAATAACTATTATTATTTCTACTAAAGAATGGGGTTCCTCTGAGAATTTGACCGAGTATGCCAATGTTTTTTTAGATAGTTTAGATTCCAATTGCAAACCTTTTGTAGCCAAAGTTCAAGGTAAGATTGAAGAGGAAAATATTCAGGAAACTTTTGATTTCATATATAATAATCTACCTCTCTTTTTGGATCAAAAGGATTACGAACAGATCCTGCATAAATTACATAAAGACAGTATTGTTAATAGTATAGCGTCTGATTATAAATCGATAATTTCTCCTGCAGGATTGGTTTCCAAAGATTTTATTCTTCGTGACCCACTTGGTATTTCGTTTATTGCTTTAAAGAAAATGGAACAGCTTAGTGTTGGTGATGATTTTGCATTGCAAAACGGATTTATATTGACCAAAGACAGGAAGAATTTATTGCTTTTTATAACTCCAAAATTGGCGACCAACGAAACGGATCAGAATACACTTTTTATTAGTAGTTTAGAGAAAATAAAAAAGAATCTAAATCACCAATTCAGAGGTAAAGTCGAGATGTCTTATTTTGGTGCAACTCCTGTTGCTGTTGCCAATGCCACACAAATCAAAGCCGATGTGCAAAATACTTCAATCTTTGCGGGAGTTACTTTGATTTTAATCCTTGCCTTTTTTTACAGAAGTATCACAACTCCAATAATCATTTTTATTCCGTCTTTGCTTGGTGCTTTATTTGCATTGACTGTTTTGTATTTCTGTAAAGGAACTATTTCGGCTATTTCGTTAGGTATAAGTTCTATTTTATTGGGCGAAACTACTGATTATTCGATTTATGTTTTAACGCATTTAAGGAACAACAAGAATGTAAAGTTGCTTTATAAAGACATTACAAAATCTTTATTGCTTTGTGGTGTAACAACATCTATTACCTTTTTATGTCTGTTTTTTATTAAGTCTGAAGCATTGCAAGATTTAGGTATTTTTGCAGGATTGAGTGTAGTTTCTACTACTTTTTTTTCATTGGTTTTAATACCGGTTTTGTATAAATTTAATTCTAAAGCTCTTGTTCAACAACCAAATGTAATTGACAAACTAGGGGGGTATTCGTATCATAAAAATAAATTTTTGATAAGTTTCACGCTAGTATTAATAGTGGTTTCTCTTTTTACGTATTCAAAAGTTACTTTTAATAATGATCTTTCGGCTTTAAATTTTATGACTCCACAATTGAAACTGGATGAAAATAAATTAGATAAAATAGCGAATAATGATGGTACACAATCTATTTATTTGGCGACTTATGGGAAAAGTTATGATCAAGTTGTAGCCAATAATAATCTCCTTTTCAAAACTTTAGAAAAAGGCAAATCTTATAAGGGGATTTTAAATTTCAGTTCTATTGGTGGTATTGTTTTTTCTTCAGAAGTGCAAAAGAAAAAGATTGAAGATTGGAATAAATTTTGGAGTTCACATAAAAAAATAAATCTGCATCAAAATTTAATTAGCGAAGGAAATCGGTATGGTTTTAAATCTGATGCTTTTTCAGGCTTTTATGAATTACTTGATAAAAAATTTAAACCAATAGCTATTGATGAATATTTCAAAGTAAAAGCTTTTTTTCTTGATGAATTTGCTGCTCAAAAAAATGATTTTTTTACTATTTCTACCTTGGTAAAAGTTCCGAAAGAAAAAAGAGATGTGTTTGTAAATCAAATAAAAAAACAGCCAAATTTGATTGTAATTGATAGACAACAAACCAATGAAACATTTCAGGAAACACTGAAAATGAATTTTGAAGATCTTGTCAATTATTCTTTTATTGCCGTGTTTTTTGTTCTTTTATTTGCTTTTAGAAAAATTGAATTGGCAATTATAAGTATCATTCCGATATGTATAAGTTGGATTTTTACCACAGGAATGATGGGATTGTTCGGAATACAATTTAATGTGGTCAATATCATAGTTTGCACGTTGATTTTTGGAATAGGAGTCGATTATAGCATCTTTATGACTTCGGCTTTGCAAAAGGAATATACTTTTGAGAAAATAGAATTACCAAGTTATAGAACTTCAATTATACTCTCGGTAGCCACAACAATTTTAGGAATTGGGGTACTTATTTTTGCCAAACATCCAGCCCTAAAATCGATATCATTAATTGCTATTATCGGAATATTTTCAGCACTAATGATTACATTTATTTTGCAACCGTTGGTTTTTCATTTTTTTGTCACCAATAGAGTAAAAAAAGGGAAAGCGCCTTATGAAATTAAGCGATTAGTACATTCGGTTCTTTCGTTTACTTACTTTGGATTAGGATCTATAGTACTCTCATTGGGAGGCACCCTTTTGATGATAATTTTGCCTTTTTCAAAACAATCAAAACTAAGAGGATTTCATTTTGTGATGTCCAAATTTCAGCATTCAGTTTTGATGAGCTATCCTTCCATAAAACAAAAAATAGTTAATATCTCGAATGAAACCTTTGAGAAACCTGCCATAATTATTGCCAATCATAGTTCGTTTCTTGATATTTTGGCGATTGGAATGCTCAGTCCTAAAATCATCTTTTTGGTTAGCGATTGGGTTTATAATTCGCCTGTTTTAGGAAAAGGAGTTCGTTTAGCAGGATTCTACCCAGTCTCCAGCGGTATTGACAATGGTATTGAACATTTGCGTTCCAAAGTGCAGGAAGGGTATTCTATTGTGGTTTTTCCTGAGGGGACACGTTCTGTGGATAATGTTATAAAACGTTTTCATAAAGGAGCTTTTTATTTGGCAGAGCAATTGCAATTGGATATTATTCCAGTAATTATTCACGGATATTCCGAAGTTTTACCTAAAAGTGATTTTGTTATTAATGGTGGAAAAACTACGGTGACAATTTTGGATAGAATTCAATATGATGATATCTCTTTTGGTAATACAGTCGCCGAAAGAACTAAAAAGATTAGCAGCTTCTTTAAACTAGAATATAAAAAGATGCGTTTAGATTTAGAAGGTGTTGATTATTTTAAAGCTAAGCTTATTAATAGTTATGCTTTCAAAGAGATTGAGGTTTTGAATACAATAAAAGTGGATCTAGAACAACATTTAGAACTATATCATAATTTAAATAAGTGGATTGATTCTAAAGCCAAAATACTTCATTTTGGAAATGATTATGGACAATTGGATGCCTTATTGGCTTTGCAAGAACCACAAAGAAAAATTGATGCTGTAATTGTTTTAGACGAGAAGAAAGTTATCGCCCAAAGTAATTATATCTTTAAGAAAAGAAAAATTAATTATTTGAATCAAAATGAAATAGATATTCATAAGAAATATGATGTAGTATTGATTTCGGATGAAGAAAATGTAAATAATTTGGAAGAGGTTTGTAATTTGGCAACCACCATAATTGTATTAAATGATAAAAAATCAAAGGGGATAATCATGTCATTGGGTTTTGAAATAGAGTTTGAAGCTGAAAAAATGATTATTGCAAAAAAAGTGATAGAATGAAAAAGCACTATGATGTTGTTATAATCGGAAGTGGATTAGGCGGATTGGTTTCGTCTATTATTCTAGCCAAAGAAGGTTATAGTGTTTGTGTGCTCGAAAAGAATAATCAATTTGGAGGTAATCTGCAGACCTTTGTTCGAGATAAAACAGTTTTCGATACTGGGATTCATTACATCGGAGGATTGAGTGAGGGTCAAAATCTCTATAAATATTTCAAATACATTGGAATTATGGATGGTTTGAAACTCAAAAAATTAGATGAGGATGGACACGATATGATTTCTTTTGGAGATGTGAATAAAGAATTTCCACATGCTCAAGGATATAAAAATTTTGTAAATCAATTGGTGAAATTTTTCCCTGAAGAAAGAGAAGCCATAAACAAATATTGTGAAGCGATTATTAGCACCTGCAATACCTTTCCGCTTTATAATGTAAGTGCAGCAGGACGATATGATAATGATATTTTATCTGTAAATGCAAAAGAATTTATTGAGAAAATAACAGATAATAAAATGCTACAGGCTGTTTTTGCAGGAAGTAATTTTTTATATGCAGGAAGTGGAGCAAAATCACCTTTTTACGTGCACGCATTGACTGTTAATACCTATATGCAAAGCTCTTGGCGTTGTATAAATGGTGGTGGTCAAATCACTAAATTATTATTAAAAGAACTCAAAAAATATGGCGGTGTTGTTTCTAAATATAGAGAAGTTGTTCAGTTAGTTGTTGAAAATAAAACAATAACTACTGCCAAGATGAAAGATGGTACAAGTGTTTCTGGAAAATATTTTATTTCGAATATAGATCCAAAAGTAACCTTGAAACTGGTAGGTGAAGAGCATTTTAGGAAAGCTTTTGTAAACAGAGTTTCCAGCTTAGAAGGAGGGATTTCTGCGTTTAGCTTATATATTGTTTTTAAGCCAAAGACTTTTAAATATTTAAATAAAAATTATTACCATTTTAAAGAAAGCAGTGAAGTATGGGAAGCTCAAGACTATACTGAAGAAAATTGGCCAAAAGCCTTTATGTCTTCTATGGGTGTCTCCAATAAAGATGATGGCTGGGCCGAAGGAATGACTTTTATTACCTATATGAAATACGCCGATGTGGCTCCCTGGCAGGATTCATTTAATACCATAGCCGAAGAAAATGATAGAGGCGAAAGTTATGAAGTTTTTAAAGAGCGTAAAACCAATCGATTTTTAGAATTAATAGAGCTCAAGTTTCCTGGTATTAAAGATTGTATTCGTTCTGTACACACTTCTACACCCTTGTCTTATCGGGATTATATAGGAGGACACAATGGTAATATGTATGGTTATGATAAGGATTCTAGCAATCCTATGAAAACATTTATTCCTTCCAAAACGAAGTTAGAAAATCTCTATTTGACAGGTCAAAGTGTCAATATGCACGGAGTTTTAGGCGTTACAATTGGAGCTGTTGTGACTTGTTCGGAAATTTTAGGGAAAGAGTATTTAGTCAACAAAATTAATGAAAGTGTTGGTTTAGAATAAATAGAGTATTACGAAAAGAGAAACAATTGTTTAAAAAAGGTAAAAGAAAAGGATAATGATTCCAAAGATAGAAATTGCGACTATAGCCGAAATAAAATTGTTTCAGGAAGAGAAGTTAAAAGAACTGCTCGCTTATGTAAATGCCAATTCGCCCTTTTACAGTTCTTTTTTTGCTAAAAATAATATCGATATTACTAGTATAAAAACTATTGAAGATCTAGGCTTATTACCCGTTACTACAAAGGAAGATTTACAAAAGTATAATAATGATTTTTTATGCGTTCCAAGGAATAAAATTATAGATTATGCTACTACTTCGGGTACTTTAGGTGATCCAGTTACTTTTGGATTAACAGATAGTGATTTGGATCGTTTGGCATACAATGAAGCAATTTCATTTGATTGCGCGGGAATAAAAGAAGGTAATGTTGTGCAATTAATGACCACTATAGATCGTCGTTTTATGGCTGGTTTGGCCTATTTTTTAGGACTTCGAAAAATGAAAGTGGGTGTTATTCGTGTTGGGGCAGGAATTCCAGAATTACAATGGGATTCTATTTTAAAATACTCGCCAAGCTATTTAATTACCGTTCCTTCTTTTTTGCTTAAAATGATTGAATATGCCGAGCAACATAACATTGATATTAATAATTCTAGTGTAAAAGGAGCTATTTGTATTGGGGAGTCTGTTCGAAATCAAGATTTCAGTAACAATGCTTTGTCCCAAAAGATAACCGATAAATGGAATATCAAATTGTTCTCTACTTATGCTTCAACTGAAATGAGTACAGCTTTTACCGAATGTAGCCATGGAGTAGGAGGGCATCATCATCCGGAACTAATTATTGTTGAAGTATTGGATGATAATAATAAACCTGTTCAAAATGGTGAATCCGGCGAGTTAACATTTACCACTTTAGGAATCGAAGCCATGCCTTTAGTCCGTTTCAAAACAGGCGATATTGTTCAGCTTCATAAAGAGCCATGCCAATGTGGGCGAAATACATTGCGTGTAGGCCCTGTAATTGGAAGAAAACAACAAATGATAAAATACAAAGGGACCACATTGTACCCGCCAGCAATGAATGATATTCTGAATGATTTTGAAGCAATTGAAAATTATATTATTGAAATTACTTCTAATGATTTAGGGACTGATGAAATTTTGATAAAAATTGCGGTTAATAATCCAACTTCAAATTTTTTACAAGAATTAAAGGATCATTTTAGAGCTAAATTACGTGTGACTCCCAAAATAGAATTAACTACCGATGAAGCTTTAAGACCACTCGTTTTTAATCCGATGAGTAGAAAACCAATTCGTTTTTTTGATAATAGAGACAATGGGTCAAGTCGTATCTAAATAGTTGCATTTATCTTTAAAATTTTAAAGCATACGATTTATCAATACTAAATAAAGTAAAGATTAAAGTTATTAGATACATCAGAACCTAATTCTATCATTTTACAGAAACATTATTTTTGAATATTTCCAGAAGTAAAAAAGAGAAAGATATAGTTGAAAAAAACAGTCAACAGCTTTTAATTCTAAAAGCTTTTGACTGTTTTTTTTGATGTTTTGTAAATTAGATTTATTTACCCCAAACAAGATAACAGCTTCCAAAAGTAAATCCTGCACCAAAAGCAGTAAGTAATAATTTGTCACCAGTTTTGAATTTTTTTTGAAAATCCCATAAGCACAGCGGTATTGTTGCAGCCGTCGTGTTTCCAAAACGGTCAATATTGACCAATACTTTTTCCATTGGTACTTTTAGATTATTGGCAACAGCATTTATGATGCGAAGATTTGCCTGATGAGGAACTACCCAATTGATATCGGCTACATCCAAATTATTGCGATTAAGTAATTCTTCGCTAGTGGCTGTCATAGCTGCGATGGCATTTTTGAATACTGTTTTACCATCTTGTTTTACATAATGGTCACCTTTTTCTAGTGTGTCTTTACTAAAAGGATTAAGAGAACCTCCTCCTGCAATAGAAAGAAATTCAGAACCTTTTCCGTCCGTTTTTAGTAAAAAATCCTTTAAGCCACTATTTTGAGAAGGTTCCAGTAATACTGCTCCTGCGCCATCTCCAAATAGAATACAAGTGTTTCGGTCTGTATAATCTATAATTCTACTCATAGTATCTACACCCACAACGATTACCTTTTTGTGTCTGCCAGATTCTATCAAAGACGCTGCTGTAGATAACGCATATAAAAAGCCGCTACAAGCGGCGTTAAGATCAAATCCCCATGCATTTACAAGTCCTGCTTTTTCACATACAGTAGGTGCAGTAGGTGCTAGCATTTTGTCTGGTGTTGAGGTTGCCAATACCAAACAATCAATCTCCGAGGGATCGATTCCAGAGTTTTTTAAAAGGTCTTGGATCGCTTCGACTGCCATATAGGAAGTAGCTTTTTCTGGATCCTTCAATATGCGTCTTTCTTTTATTCCAGTTCTTGATAGTATCCATTCGTTAGAAGTATCAACCATTTTTTCAATTTGATAGTTATCAAGGATAGTACTTGGTACATAACCACCTACAGCGGTAATAGCTGCTAAATTATTTCTTACCATTCATTTTAGATGTTAATTAGAAGGTATTGAATTTAATATTATTCAAATGTTGTAGTCTTACTTCTTCTTTTTCGAGCATAAAGGTAATAATGTTTTTTAAATTCAAAATGTTTTATTTTCTCTGTCAAGGGTTTCGAATCAATGAATGGTGGAATTTCGGGGTGAAATAGTGACTTGATATTAGCATAAAAATACGATAACTTATGAAATTACTTAAAGGATTGCTCCTTTTTTTTAGTAGTGTTATATGAATCGTAATAGATTAAAATTTGATTTCATGACAAATCTGTAGGTTTTTTTAATGTTTAAAATATGTTTGTCTAAAAAAATACTGTTGCTTTTATAAAAACTAATAAATCGAAATGTCAAAACATTACTGAGGAATACTAGCCACGCAATGGGAAAATTGTAAATATTATTTTATCTGTAATAATCTGAATTAAAATGATGCATAAAAAAAGCCTCAGATTTATCTGAAGCTTTTTTTATTGGTTGGTGATATTGCAAAAGATTTTAAATGTCTTATTTTATTTAACGGTATAATATTTTTTTCTAAACCAAAACGCAACATTAACTAAAGCTATTAATGCAGGAACTTCAACCAGAGGACCAATTACACCAGCAAAAGCTTGCCCGCTGTTGATGCCAAAAACACCTATAGAAACTGCGATTGCTAATTCAAAGTTATTCCCTGTTGCCGTAAATGCAATTGCTGTTGATTTAGAATAATCCGCTCCAAAATATTTCCCAACGAAAAAACTAACTACAAACATTACGATAAAATAAATTACCAATGGAATCGCAATTCTTACCACATCCATAGGAATTTGTACTATCAGTTCACCCTTAAGACTAAACATTAGTAGTATGGTAAAAAGTAATGCGATTAAGGTTATTGGAGAAATTATAGGAACGTATTTGTTTTGAAACCATTCTTCTCCTTTAAGTTTGATTAATGCAAATCTACTAATAATGCCCAACGCAAACGGAATACCTAAATAAACACCAACACTTTCTGCTATTTGACCGATGCTAATATTGACTTCAAAACCTTTGTATCCAAAATAGGGAGGTAACACAGTAATAAATAAGTAAGCATAAACACTGTAAAATAATACTTGAAAAATACTATTTAAAGCGATTAGTCCTGCACCGTATTCCCGGTTCCCATCGGCTAAATCGTTCCATACAACAACCATTGCAATACAACGCGCTAAACCAATTAGAATTAATCCAATCATGTATTCGGGATACCCATTTAGAAATAATAAGGCTAATGCAAACATTAATAAAGGACCAATTATCCAATTTAGAAATAGAGAAGCACCAAGAATTTTAGTGTTTCTAAAGACTTCTCCCATTTGCTCATATTTTACTTTTGCTAATGGAGGATACATCATTAGAATTAATCCAATGGCCAAAGGAATGTTGGTTGTTCCGCTTGAAAATGAATTGATAAAACCACCGCTTGACGGAATGAAGTAACCAATAGCAACACCTATTGCCATCGCAAGGAATATCCAAAGTGTTAGAAATCGGTCAAGGAATCCTAATTTTTTTCTTTCTAATGTAGGAGTACAATTATTTGCAGACATACTTATTGTTTGATTTGTGAAAAGACATAAAATATTTCTGTTGCAATTTGTAAACTGCGTTCCTTGTATTTTTCGGCTTGTTGAGGTGTGTTATCAAAAGCTTTTGGGTCCTCAAAAGTTATTGGAATTCTCATTTGGGCTCCTTCTATAAACGGACAGCCACCATCGGCTTGTGAACAAGTCATGATTGCAGCAAATTCACTTTTGGGATTAAAAGGATCATCATACTTTTTAGAAAAACCAATAATTGGATGTTCGTTTTCAGCATATTTGATAGCATAAATAGGATTATTAGTTTCTGAAATTGTTTTGATTTTGAAGCCTTGATTTTCCAAAGTTTTTGCAACAACTGGAAATAGAGCAGTTGCTTCAGTTCCGCCCGAATAACAAAAAACATTTTTTATACCGAAATAAGCCGATGCCGTTTGTGCCCAAACTTGCGATAAATGACTTCTTCTGGAATTGTGGGTGCAAATTAGATTAAGCCTGATTTCTTTTTGCTCATTTACTTTCGTCTGAATGAATTCGACAAGCGGTTGTAGAATTGCTTTTCGTTCTGCTGTAATTGCTGTGATTTTAAAATCCTCAATTGTCTTTTGTATCTCTGGAAATAAAATTGATTTCGTTGTGATCATTTTAGGTTTTTCTAAGTTTTGGGTATTAGCAACATTTCCCCTCTGGAGAGCAACACGCTTCGGTACTTATTTCTGAAAGTTTAATTTTTTGTTTTTCATTTGGTACTCCGCAAGCTTCTTGTGCTAAGCAAGCTGTTCTTTTGTTTTTTAGAATAAAGGATTTTCCATCAAAACTTAAATCATATTTCCCAATAGTATCACTTTGATATTCCACTTCAATTTCAGAATCTTCGATTCCTAATTTATTTTCTGAAAGTTGAATGATATGCAATAATTTATTTGGCTTTAGGCGATGATCAAAATCGTTGGCATCCCAAAGTTGAAAGTTTACCACCTTTTCATTTCGAATGACACCACCGCAATCTATAAAGTTTTTTGTTATCATTCCCACTTCGGTTACGTGGAAATGCTCGGGAACAAAAGTTCTATTTTCTAATTGAAATGCAACATTTTCTAGTGTTGGTAAAATTTCTTTTACTTCAGATAATTTCATGGCAATTAAGTTTATTTGTTAAATGCAATATTGCGATTATGTAGGATAAAAAAATGTTTTAAATAATTTATCGATACCTTTTATTTAGTGAAATATTTAGGAGTAGCGTAATTCATAATTGTTAATTCGTAATTCAAACCTAGCAGCATTTTGACTTTGTTATAGTTTGAGTGATTGTTGTGAAATAAGTATTTAAAATGTCTATTGTTTTTTCGTCTATACAATAGCAGATAGCATTACCTGTGATGTTTCCCTTAATAATACCGGCGTTTTTTAGTTCTTTCAAATGTTGTGAAACCGTAGGTTGTGCAAGCGGAAGTTCATTTACAATGTCTCCACAAATACATTCGTTTACTTTTAATAAATATTCAATGATTGCAATTCTTGCAGGATGTCCTAAAGCTTTAGCAATTGTTGCTATTTGATTTTGCGCATCTGTAAAGTGTTCTGTCTTTGTCGCTCCCATTTTTGAATATTTTTATATTGCAATATTACGATATTATTTTTGAGTAGCAAAAAAGAATCAGTATTTTTTTGGTATGAAGTATATGATAAATGGATTTATTGGGAATAGGGTAGCTGTAGATTTATTTTTATTTAGAGAATAACAAATATCTTTATGATGTAAAATTATTAGGCAGTAACCTGGGGGAAATTACCCGTTTTTACTTTCTCAATAGAAATAAAAAATAGTTATACTGTAAATCTAATCAGTGTTTTAAAGGCTAAAAAATAGATTAGTACAATTAGACTTTATGCATTCAAGCGCTAATGTTTTCTGTTTCAGCGTATTCTGGTCTCAAATGGAATTTAGCAGCAGCAAATGAACGTTTTATTCTAACTAGTAATTCATTTGGGTTGAAAGGTTTAGATACAAAATCATCTGCTCCCAAGCTAAAAGCTTTTAGAACTGTGATTTCTTCTTCACCTAAAGCAGAAACTACTATTATTGGAATGTTTTCAAAATACTCTTTTGAAAAGCCAATGATTTCTAATCCTGAGCGAAAAGGAAGCATAATATCTGTAATGATCAAGTCAGGCATGAATACTGGAATTTTTTCTATGGCACTCAGACCATCTTTACAGCATGTTACTTGATATCCTTCTTTTTTTAGGATGTACTCAAAAATTTTAGCTATTAGTGTATCGTCTTCTGCTATTAATATTTTTAAATCTGAATTGTTCATTTTTTTTAGGTATTAAGATTGATAAATTTGGGGGGGTGTATTTTTAAGCGGCTGTATTATTTTCTCTTTTTAAAAGTTTTGTCTTCTTTTTTAGACTGATTTTTTGTAGCCTCTGCAGGTATATTTGTGTCTGTAGTTATGGGGTTTGGTTTAGAAGTATTTAAAATTTTTACCACATCAGTTACGGTATATACATTTGTAAAGTCATAACCATGATCTATTAAAAACTTTTCTAATGACTGAAATACTAACTCCTGATCATCAACAATTAAGATTTTCATAATACTGTGTTTTAGCGTTAAATCTGATACAAATGTATTTTTATAAACATTTATTATTTTGTTTTTTAGGCTATTGAACTTGGTGTGTCGACCAATGGTAATTTACTTTAGATGTACCGGTTATCGAACAGTATTCGTATCGCTATAAAGTTTGATATACGTATTCAATTCACTTTTAGATTTTTTTATAAGATCTTGAGGAATTGATGTAAAAAAAGTGCCTGCGAATTCAAATGTAGAATTGTAACAAGCACTAACTATGAAAATTCGACCTCATATAACTAAATAAAAAAAGCTCCCTGTGGTGAGGAGCTTTTCAAATTAACTAAAATTGTTTTTGGAATATAATTGTAAAGTCGGAGGCCAATGCAATTATTACCGTACAAATATCTATCTCTTTTTAGTATGTTATTTTCAATTTTAGATAACTAGTCAATTACTGTAGATGAATGGACTTTAAGAATCGTTAAACAGCATAATCAGTTCTTTATTTTGCCTTGCATGTATTCACAGTTATTAAGTCGGTTTATGAAGGTCTATGTTCCTATCTATTATAGATAATTGATTTCAAAAGGTCTAAAGAGTTGATTTGGTGATTTTAACATTTCGGTTTAACGATCAATAGTTACCATCCATCTACAGTTTTATACCGCTTATCGAAGATTAGCATTTTTATAATCAAGCTATAACTAAATTTGAGCAATTCATTTTTATATACACTAAACTATATGTCAAAGTCATTAAATATATTATTAATAGAAGACGATGCTATTGAGGTTATGAAATTTAATAAAGTTTTAAAAAACCTAGAGCAAGTACATAAAATAATAGAAGCCAATAATGGCGAAGAAGCACTTTCAATACTTGAAAATAAAGTAATCATTCCAGATATAATTGTTCTGGATCTAAATATGCCTAAAATTAACGGGATAGAGTTTTTAAGTATTCTCAAAGCTGATGATGTGTTAAAGTATATACCGGCTATCGTCCTGACTACTTCTAATAACCATAAAGATCTTTTAGCATTTTACAGAATTGGTATTGCTGGCTACATGCTCAAACCGCTAAAATATGAGGACTATGTAGATAAAATAGAAAAAATGATTCAATATTGGAGTACAAATGAGTTAATATCCCAATAGTGATTTCATAAAATTTGAACTACCACAAAAATTATCAAACCTTTCCAATTTTACAGTAGATAGATTCCTTTCTAATCTTGAAGTATACATAATAAAAGTTACTCGTGAGAAATATCTGTTTATTATTGATCCAAGAAATAGTAATTTAAAAGATTATTTACTAAATTTACCTAGCTTTCATAAGTGGATGTTGTTGATTTCCCCCAAATTAACTTCTTCTGAATTTAAAGTTACTGTTGTAAATGATATTTTTTAATGTTGCATTATTACACAAGTACCCCGAAAATGAAAGAATACTAAAAGGGTATTTTAACCAACTACTAACCGCGTTAGGAAGTAGAGTAGTAATTGAGCATGTTGTATCTAGACAGTTAAACAAATTTGAAGATGTGTTTAAACTAAGCTGGTAATCTATGGATTCAATTAATTTTACTACTGAGAGGTTTAATGAAATTTTCCCTTTTTACATTTTGCTTGATCAGCAAATGATCATTTCTTCTTATGGGAAAAGCTTGGGAAAAGTTTTCCCTTCGATAAAACAACAAGCTAATTTTTTGGATTATTTCGCATCCAAAAGGCCATTTATGGAACAGATAGATGCGAAAACAATATCAGAAAATTTAAATCAGCTGGTAGTTTTAGAATGTATAATAAATAAGGATTCCTTAATTAGAGGGCAATTTGTTGCTATAGATAATTATTTTTTATTTATCGGATCACCGTGGTTAACATCCGTAGAAGATGTTAAAAAAAACAACCTTAGCATATCTGACTTTGCTAATTTTGATCCTCAGTTTGATTTGCTGCAAATACTAAAAACGCAAGAATCAAAAAATCAAAAACTTAACGAATTACTCGAAATTCATAACCAACAAAGAGAAGCGCTTAATAAAGATGGCGAAGAACTTAACAGGCTTTCGTTAGTCGCAAGTGCTAATAAAAATGCAATCGTTTTTACTGATGCTGCTGGTAAAATATTTTGGTGTAATGAATCGTATCATAAAGTAACAGGATTTACAAAAGAAGACATTATTGGTAAAAATCCTATTGAGGTTGGCATAACTTCTAATACTAATAAAGATGCTGTAAAAAAAATGACCTATCTTTTTCTTAGAGGAGAATCTTTTGATATAGAAATCTCTCATGGACGAAAAGACGGAACTTTTTTTTGGTCACGGACAAAAGGACAGCCTGTTTATAGTGAAAATGGTGAACTCTTGCAATATTTTGCTGTCATTGAAGACATGACTGAAGAAAAAGAGAAAGAGGAACAATTGTTTTTATTATCGCTTATTGCCGAAAAAAATATAAATGCAGTTGTAATTTGTGATAACGAAGGGAGGTTGGAATGGGTTAATTCAAGTTTTGTAGCCATGTCTGGATATGAAGTAGAAGAACTTATTGGATTGAAACCTGGGAAATTATTACAAGGCGAAGAGAGTAATCCTGAGACAGTAATTTATTTAAGTGAGCAAATAAAAAAGGGAGAACCATTTAGTTGTGAAATAATTAATTATTCTAAAACAGGAAAAAAATATTGGGTAAAAATTCAAGGTCAGGCATTGTACAATAAATGGGGGGAAATCTCTTGTTTTTTTGCTATTCAAGAAGATGTCACCGCACGAAAAATGCTTGAAGATCAAAAAGAACACCTTTTAGCCAGCTTAGAAAAAAGCAATAATGACCTCGAAGAATATGCCCAAATTGTTTCACACGATCTTAAATCACCGCTAAGAAGTATAAACTCATTAATTTATTGGATAAAAGAAGAGGACGGAGCCAATTTAAAAGAACAGTCTCTGCAATATCTGGATATGATAGAAGGTAAAATTGAAAAGATGGACCGGCTCATACAAGGAATATTAACGTATTCTAAAATAGATAATGAAGATTCTGAAATTACACAGCCTGTCGACACTATGGGGGTTGTGGAGAATATTGTAAATACTATTGATATTCCAAAGAATGTAAAAATAGTAATATCGGATAAGATGCCTGTCATTGTTGCTGACAAGTTTCGTATACAGCAATTGTTTCAAAATTTAATTGGTAATGCGGTAAGCTACAGTGACAAACCTCAAGGTTTGGTTGAAGTAAATGCAGACGAATACGAATCACATTATATTTTCTCTGTAAAAGACAATGGACCTGGTATTGCTGAAGAACACTTTGAAAAGATCTTCAGAACATTTCAGTCGCTTGCAAGCAGTGAAAAATCAACGGGTCTGGGCTTGTCTATAGTCAAAAAGGTAGTAGATTATTATAAAGGAAAAATTTGGATAGAAAGTGAATTAGGTAATGGTACCGTATTTTATGTACAGCTAAATAAATAAAGTTATGAAAATAGTGCAGGCTTTTAAAAAAGAGAATCTTACTTGGAATTATCTTACGGATAAAATTGCTTTGAAGAACCCATTAGTACTGGTATTTGCAAACAGATTACTGCTGGAAGATGAAGCTTTTTTAAAAGAGATTAAAAAAGAATTCCCTTATGAGCATATTATTTATGGTTCTACATCTGGTGAAATTGCTGATACAAATGTTTTGGATAATTCTGCGGCAGTAACTGCTATCGAATTCGAAAAAAGCAGTTTCATAATCAAAACAGGTAATATTTTAGACTATGATAAAGATGCTGTTGCTCTTGGGAAAAGTCTGTATTCAAGTATGCCAAAAGAGAACCTGAAACATCTTTTTGTACTCTCCGAAGGAAGCTTTATTAACGGCAGTGCTTTGATAAATGGGCTGGAAGATGCTATTGATTCAAGTGTTTCAATAACAGGGGGCATGTGCGGAGATGATGCGAAATTTGAAAAAACCCTTGCTTCTTATAATGAAAATCCAAAAGAAGGTGAAGTCGTATTGATTGGTTTTTATGGTGAAACATTAGAAATTAGTTTTGCCAGTTATGGAGGATGGCAGCCGTTTGGTCCAGAAAGAATTATTACCCGTTCTGAGGGAAATATTTTGTACGAGATAGATGGACATCCAGCATTAGAACTATATAAAAAATATCTGGGAGAAAAGGCCAATGAACTTCCGCAAGCATCGCTTTTATATCCATTAAATGTAACACCTCCCGGAAAAGAGGATGCGCTGGTAAGAACGATACTCAATATTGACAATGAAAATCAATCAATGATTCTTGCTGGAGATGTACCGCTAAACTCAAAAGTACAGTTGATGATGGCATCGGTAGATGGCATTGCCAATGGAGCCAATTTAGCCGCTCAAGATGCTATGCGAAACCGAAAAACAAAACCAAGCTTAGCTATTCTGATAAGCTGTGTGGGACGAAAAATTGTAATGGATCAGCGGGTAGAAGAAGAACTAGAAGAGGTAAAATCGGTTTTAGACAGCAAAACAATTTTAACTGGCTTTTATTCATACGGAGAAATGGCACCGTTTTTTGGAAGCAGAATTTGCCAATTACACAATCAGACAATGACCTTAACACTCGTTAGCGAATAATGAACTCATTACTAGAAAGACAAATAGCAAAACACTTGGGGGGTACTATTCCTGAAGGATTAGAGAATTTCTTGAATGCGATAAATAATTCATATATAAACTATGATGAACAAAGTGCATTGTTGCAAAGAGCAATGAAATTAAGTTCTGATGAGTTATTTGAAGCAAATGAAAAATTGCGGGAAGAAGCTCGGAGTCTTACAGATGTAAATAAGAATCTGGAATTTATATTAAGCTCAATGAATCTTGATGTAAATGACTATTCTGATCAAAAATTTAATGCAACCGATTATATAAAACAGCAATCTGAGGAGATAATTAAAATTAATAAGCAGCGTGAAGAACTCCTTAAAAACCTGGAACTGCAAAATCAAGAACTTAGTGATTATGCACACGCAGTTTCACATGATTTAAAAGCCCCGCTCAGAAGTATAAATACGCTTATAGAATGGTTTATTACAGACAATAAAGAAAAACTTAGTCCCGATAACTTAGATTCATTAAACCTTATTTTACTGAATGTCGAAAAAATGGATCTCCTAATAAAGGGAATTTTAGATTATTCATCAATTGATAAACTCCAATCCGAAAATAGAATTGTTGATTTTAATGTGCTCTTAGATGAAATAATCAGAACGTCCTTGCTTCCTGAAAATTTTGAAATAAAAGTAGATAACAAACTGCCTCAGATCTATGGTCACTATTATAGATTTAAGCAACTTTTTGAAAATTTAATTAACAATGCTATTAAATATAATGATAAAGATAAAGGAGTTATAGAAATAGGATACGGATTGAATAGCGATAATTTGTTAGAATTTTATGTAAAAGATAATGGAATGGGTATAGAGGCCGCTTATCTTGATAAAATTTTCAATATCTTTACTAAGCTAGACAATTCGGATACATCTTCAGGAATAGGGCTCTCAATAGTAAAAAAAATTGTTCAATTTTATAACGGGAAAATCTGGGTCGAAAGTGCTTTAAATAAAGGAACCACATTTTTCTTTACTCTCGATATTAATGGAAAAGCCAAATCTTAACTATATTAATAATCTTTCGGGAAATGATGATGCTTTTAGAGGTAAAATCATTAATACCCTTAAAAAGGAACTGCCAAAAGAAGTAAAGGAATATTATGATCAAATTGAAAAAGGCTATTTTACAGAAGCTGCTCAAATTATTCATAAGATTAAACATAAAATTGGTATAATGGGAATGGAAAAAAGTTATTATCTTACTGAAGAGTTTGAACGTAACCTAAAAAATCAATCAGCAGACAGTAATGCAGAGTTAAAAGTAGAGTTTAATAAAATACTTAGTACAATGCAGGATTTTGTTGATTCATTATAATCTTAACTATATGAATTGTATTGTAATAGATGATGAAGAAATGGCAAGGGCTATTATTGGTCAGATGATTATTAAGCACCCTGTTTTAAATTTTATAGAAGAATTTCAAAATGCTGTCGAAGCTTTAAAGTTTCTTAACCAAAGTACGACTCTAGTAGACGTTATTTTTTTAGATATTCATATGCCTGGTTTTACAGGTTTTGACTTTATTCAAACCATTAAAAATCCGCCTTTAGTTATCCTCATAACCTCAGACAGAAATTTTGCTATCGAAGCTTTCGAATATAAGTGTATTGTTGATTATTTGGTAAAACCAATAACCGAAGAACGCTTTTTGAAAGCAATAAATAAAATTGAAGCAAAAAAACACACACTCCCTTCTTATACAGAGACATCAGATGCTCAGCCTGTACTGCCAAATGATACAGCCACCGAGTTTTATATAAATATAGACCGAAGACTTATAAAAATAAATATGGCATCTATAAATGTAATTGAAGCCAAAGGAGATTACATTCTGATAAAAACGGAGGACAAAAATTACACGGTACATTCTACATTAAAAAAAATAGAAGATAAACTTCCCACATCTTCTTTTTTAAAAGTACATCGAACGTATATTATAAACATAAAAAAAATTATTGATATCGAAGATAACAGTGTTTTAATAGCAAAAGATGTAATACCAGTAAGCAGGTCTAATAGACCTGAACTTATGAAGCGACTTAATATGCTTTAAAACATAACTTCCTTTCCTTGTTATTCTAAATTAGAAACTGTCAAAAGTGGTTTTTGAAAATATTTTACAAAAAAAGCTTCAGATTCCTCTAAAGCTTTTTTTGTGTGGGAGGCATTCAAATAGCAAACCAGTTTTTTGAGGATTATTATAATCTTTTAGCATGTGCATCTTAAATTTCAAAATTCAACAGTAATTTACAAATTCGTATTCTATTGATACTTACTCAAATCTAGATTAAGAATAGTACCTACTCTGCTAAACTCTTCATTAATCTTTGCATTCAAGATTAGTTGCTCATTTTTTATTGGATGATTAAAAACTAACTGATGGGCATGAAGCATCATTCCTTTTAGCTCATAATTCTCCAACCATAATTTATTTTGTTTGTTACAACCATGTGGACGACTTCCTAAAATGGGATGAAAAATATGTTTGAAATGTTTTCGTAATTGATGCATGCGTCCAGTTTCAGGAATCGCTTCTATCAAACAATATCGTGACGTTGGTTTATTGTTAAATTCTAATGCAATTTCGACATTTTGCAAACGATGAAAGTAGGTTATTGCATTTTGTGTAATGTCGTCGTCATTGGTTAAATCGTAATCAATCGTTAGTTCTTCGGGTGACCAACCACGTAAAATGGCTAAATATTTTTTTTCGACTTCGCGTGTGGCAAAACGATCATTCATAATTTTTAAAACTTCTTTGTCCAACGCAAATAACAATACCCCGGAAGTTTTTCGGTCTAACCGATGAATAGGATAAACGTGTTGCCCAATTTGATTTCTCAATTCTTGAATAGCATACACTTTTGCATCGCGCGCATAAAATGATTTGTGAACCAACAATCCGCTCGGTTTATTAATTGCAATAATATATTCGTCCTGGTAAAGAATTTCTAACATTTGGCAAAAATAAAAGAGATTTCGATTAAAGTTACTTTTATTACTTATTTATTTTTATACCCCGATCTCCTAATTTTTCTCATAGAAAGCTGTGTGATTGTCTGTTATCGAAATATCTAACCAATTAATTGAAGATTATTATATAGATTATTGTATTTACGTTTTAGATTTCTTATCCTAAAATCCCAATAACTAAAGTAATTTTAAAAGCAACTGATTTTATCATATAGTTGTTTAAGAAAAAGAACTAGGTCAAGTTTTATTTTTTAACTCACTTCTATTTTTTTTATCCTATTCGGGCTGAGTAATAAGATTCAGTGGCTAAGGATTTGATATAAAAAGGTGATCTTAAGGTAGTTTTGATAACAATAGCCTGATGTTGCCTAAAACAAGCATAGGCTCATCAAGTTGAATAAAATGTCCGGACTTTATTGTTTTTATATGTGTAAAATCTTTTACTCCTGCCTTAAGTGATTCGTGAGCGTCGTACCATAACTGTCTATCGGCTGAATCATGTTCGGCATCAATTTTCATACTCGTTATAGCGATTACTGGAACGTCGGGCAAATTAGGCAGTCCTTCCATATATATAAAGTCTTCTATTAATTGTAGAGTTTCTAATGCTATTCCTGAATTTTGACCATAATCTGCTTTAAAAGTAGTATAAAACGAGTCTATCTGACTCTGCGAAAAATGGTTGTATTTTTCGTGAGAAGCATCAACAAATACTAAACCGGCAACTTTTTCAGGATTTTTTATAGCAAAGTCTCTAATAATCAATCCTCCTAATGAATGTCCTACAAGCACTACTTTTCTGCCGTTTGCAAATTTATCTATAACCTTTTCAAGCTCACTCCTTAATTTATTGATATTTCTAGGTTCAGTGTTAGATTCTGATTTTCCATAACCAGCTCTATCATATAATAAAACGTCTGAATCTAAAAAATTAGATATGTATAAAATCTCTGAAGATTTTCCAGTGCTGTACCAGGACGTATGATCATTTCCATGACCAGATTCAAAAACAACTAAATATTTTGATTTTTTTGATACAGTATAGGTCATCAGTTTATGTGTTCCTAAATCGATTACAGTTCCCGGATATTCCTCAGGAATTTTTTCATCATCATCTGAGCAGGAGACAAAAAAGAGTGCATAAATTATAAAAGTTAAGAGACATAATAATCTGACAACAATAGCTTTGTGTAGCTTTGATTTTCGAGGTGTTTTTCTTAAGTTCATTTGTGATTTTTAGTTTTTTAGTTTTTTTTGAAAGTAAAATCGATACAAATATTAGTATTATTTACCATCAAAAAGTTCTGATTTATGAATCAGAACCTATTTAAAACAACTAAAAATTTCCTGTTACAAAAAATCATACCACAGTTAGGATTGCTTTTTTAAATTCAGAGGGAGTTTGATTAGTATGTTTCTTAAAAGTAGTATTAAAGACTGTTTTAGAATTAAAACCAACTTCAAAAGCAATTCCCATTAAACTCAAATGCTCCAGATTAGGATCCTGAATCATTTTTTTTGCTTCCTCGATTCGATACGTATTAATAAATTGATAAAAATTCTCATTACAGCCCTTATTTATTATGTAAGATAGCAGATGAGTTGAAATATTCAATTGTGAAGCCAATTTAAACAAGCTTAACTCTGGATCTAAAAAAGGTTTTTTATGATCCATTATCTGAATTAAATTAGATTTCATCTCTTTTAATTCATCCTCAGAAATCAATTTTTTATGATTGCTTTTCAATTCATAAGTTTCATTTATAAGGACGTCAATTTCTTTTTTTTCTTCTTTGTTAAGCGGTATAATTTCTTTTTGTTTTAAAGAAAAATACGCCATAAAAAAGATGCAGACAAGATAAACCAGACTGGCAAAATGGTCAAATAAAACACTCGTTTTTGCTAATTTAAAAAAGATATCAATTAACCAAAGACCAGCAATTATCAACACGCATATTACTACTTTCTGCAGCCACTTTAAGTTGATAGAATCCATGTTAGAACTGTACAGGAACAATTTTTTTTGATAAGCAGTGATTTCTCTGTACGCTTTAATAGCATAAGTAATAACCTGAAAACAAAAAATTAAATTAAAAGCAGTAATGATTATAACAGCATTTTTTTTATCGGCATCAGTCGAAGGTTGCTTTACATCAATGAGGACTGAAACTAAAATTAATAATAGCATTATAAAAGCAAATGCAAAATGCAAATTATCTTTCGGCCTCCATTTTCTGTTGGGTTCAACAAAATAAGCAACTGTAAAATAAAAAACCGGAGCTACTATATAATCTGTCAATCCCAAAAAATCATTTATGGGCATCCGTGTTTTCAAAAACTCAGTTTTTTCTAATAAATCATTAAACTGAATAAGGAATATGCATAAAATAAAAGATCCAAACCATCGATTAACGGTATTGTTTACTTGATTGACATTTGCAAAGATTAAAAATGCAAATAATAAAGTTGTTCCCGCAACAAAGAAGCTGATTAGTTGATCCATTAAAAAATTACTACGTATATCTGTTTGATGTTTTTTTTGAGAATGACAAAATAAACAAATATACGAATAAAAGTATTTTCTTTAGAATTGAAATTTTAATCAAAAATTGGCTTAAAGTATCAAAAGGCTGGTGCTGTCGTTCCGCTCGCAAAGGAAAAATTATTCTACAATAATACATATATAAAAAAAGCTCCAGATTTCTCTGAATTTTTTCTAGTAATGGGAAGCATTCTGATAAAAATTTTAGAATTAAAAACCGAATTTGTATATTGTTCTGCTAAAATTAAATAGGACAAGCATATACATTTTAAAATAGCTGCCTTCAAACGTTTCTAAGTTCACTTTAATAGAATAATCTAGACTATGAAAAATTCAGTATTACTCTTCATTGCATTCTTAGCTTTTACAGCGTGCTCAAAACATCAGGGAGAAAAAACTATTGCGATCACTGGAATAGATTCCACATTGCGGCCTGGTAATGATTTTTTTAAATATGTAAATGGTAAATGGTATGATTCTGTAAAAATACCTGCATCTCAAGCCGGAGTTGGTGTTTATATGTTCATGAATTTCCCGCAACGAATGCGCCTGCAGGGAATATTGGATAGTATTTCGAAAAGCAATAATCCAGCAGGAAGTATAGCACAAAAGGTTGGTGACTTTTATGCATCTGGTATGGATACTGTAACCATTGACAAACGCGGCTATGCACCTATCAAACCTTTACTTTCGAAAATTGAAGCAATTAGCGATTTACCGTCATTAATGAACTTTGTAGTTAATGAAACAAAAGTGGATAATTCTTCTATTATAGGTTTTGGAGTGTCACCCGATGAAAAACATAGCAGTAGGAACATTGCCCAAATCTATCAAACGGGTATAGGTTTGCCTGACAGAGATTATTATTTCAAATCAGATCCATCAACTGTCGGCATACAGGAAGCGTATAAAAAATACCTTACTGCATTATTTCAGCAAACAGGTAGTAATGCTATAGATGCTAAAAAGAATGCTGATTTAGTTTACGATATTGACAAACAACTCGCCGTTTCGCATAAAACAAAAGTGGAACTTCGCGATGTGCAGGCAAATTATAATAAAATGGCTGTGACAGATCTTGTAAAAAGGCATCCCAATATAGATTGGACTACTTTTCTAAATAAGTTGGGTGCTCAAACCGATTCTATTAATGTTGGCCAACCGGCCTATTATGATGCGCTTAATAAGCTCTTAAAAACTATCCCCATTGCTAATTGGAAAATTTATTTGAAAGCAAATTCGATAGAAAGGTATGCCGATGATTTAAGTAAACCTTTTGTAGATGCTTCATTTGAGTATACTAAAGTGCTTTCTGGTCAAGCTGTTCAAAAAACACGTGGCGAAAAAATGGCAAATGTTGTTGACAATTACTTAGGCGACGCGTTGGGTCAATTGTATGTAAAGAAATATTTTTCAGAAGATGCCAAAAAACGCATGTTAGTCTTGGTGAATAATCTGCAAAAAGCGTATGCCAAAAGAATTGATAAATTGGAATGGATGAGCCAGACTACGAAACAAAAAGCTAAAGAAAAATTGTTCGCCATTACTAAAAAAATAGGATATCCAGATAAATGGAAAGACTATAGCAATGTGCATATAGCCAGAAATACCTATTTTGAGAATATGGTTTCGGGGGCTACAGTTGCATATCAATTTCAATTAGCAAAATTGGGCAAACTAGTCGATAAATCAGAATGGTTTACTACGGTGCCAACAGTTACGGCATATAATAACCCTACGGCAAATGAAATTGTTTTTCCTGCAGGTATCTTACAAGCTCCATATTTTGATGATAATGCCGATGATGCACTTAACTATGGAGGTATCGGAATGGTTATAGGTCACGAAATAACCCATACTTTTGATGACCAAGGTGCTCAATATGATAAGGATGGTAACTTAAAAAACTGGTGGACAAAAGAGGATTATGCACAGTTTAAGTCAAGAATACAACAGGTTATCAATTTGTACAGTACATATAGCGTTTTAGGCGATCTACACATTAATGGCGAAATGACAGTTGGCGAAAATACGGCAGATATTGCTGGAATCGCAGTTGCTTATGATGCTTTTAAAATGACAGAACAAGGAAAAGGAAATACAAAAATTGACGGTTTTACTCCAGACCAACGTTTCTTTATTTCTTTAGCCAAAATATGGAGAGTAAAAATGAAAGGCGAGTTCCTGCGTTTGTGGATTAACAACAATCCACATTCTCCACCAAATTGGCGAGTTAATGGTGTTCTAATGAATACGACACCTTTTTACGATGCATTTAATGTAAAAGCTGGAGATAAAATGTTTTTACCGAAGAAAGACAGAATAACAATTTGGTAATATTCTTGCTCTCTGAAATAGGTCAGTGGGATGTAACGTAAAATAAAAAAATGATGGAAAATTTAAAAAAAGCATATATAGCAGGAGGATGTTTCTGGGGAATGGAAGATCTTTTCCGAGTGCAGCCAGGTGTTGTAGATACAGTTGTTGGATACATTGGTGGAGATAATGAAAACCCTACGTATGAAAATCATCCAGGGCATGCTGAAGGTATTGAAATTACTTATGATGACAGAGCGACTTCATACAAAGCGATATTGGACTATTTTTTTAGGATACATGATCCATCAACGATAGACCGGCAGGGTAATGATAGGGGTAGTAGCTATCGATCGGCTCTTTTTATTAAAAATGAACAAGAAAAGAGCGATGCTGATGAAATAATAAAAATAGTGGATGACTCAAAACGTTGGCCTGATCCTGTAGTAACTACATTGGAACCTTTTAAGAAGTTTTGGCCGGCCGAGGAGTATCATCAGGATTATCTTGTAAAACATCCCAATGGGTATACTTGCCATTTTGAACGATTTGGTACTTTCTTGTAAAGCTTTCGATTTAATAGTTATTAGGACGGGACTAAAAGGTCTTGTATAAACAAAAAAAAGCTTCAGATTTCTCTGAAGCTTTTTTCTTGGTAGTCCTAACGGGACAATTCTTAATCATTTTTTGACCATTTAAAAAAAATAAATCTTTGACCATAACCAATGTTAAAAAACGTGTAATCGGTAAAACTGGTACAAATCAAACTGGCAAAAAAGTTTCTTTTTTTTCTTAGTCATTCCTATCGTATAGAAGTATTGAAATTATTAAGTTTTAGAAAAAGAAATAACCAACAGATAATTGAAATACTCCGTTTTTATTTTTACTGGAAGAATCATCTATATTATTAATATTAGTTAATCCCAGATTATATCTTGCACCAAAATTAAGTCCGTTTTCAAGTTTATAACCTAAACCAAAATTAATACCAAAATCAAAAGTATTAAACGAATCTTTTACATCTGTCTTTTCATTTTTAGCAGAAAGTAAAAAACCTATTTGGGGTCCGGCTTCAACACTCAACCCTTTTGCTACATAATATTTCCCCATTAAAGGAATGTTCAGATAATGTAGAGCAACTGTATTATCATCGAAACTATATCCCTGACCAGAATACATTAGTTCCGGTTGAAAAGAAAATTTTTCGGAAATTGGAATCTCTGATAAAAGACCAAAATTAAATGATGTTACGGTATTACTACCTTTTGTATTATCACCGCTGATAGATGCGAAGTTTAAACCTCCTTTAGCACCAAATTTAATTTTTTGTGCATTAACATTTGTAAATCCTAAAACTGTAACAACAGCTAGTACTAAAATTTTTTTCATAAAAATTGATTTGAATTATTTAAAACCAAAATTCACATAAGTAAAAATAGCAAAGGTTTCAAAAGCTTAAAAATGTATAAAATGGTACTTATTTGCTGGTGTTTTTGTATTCGTTTGGTGTTTGACCAGTAACTTTTTTAAAAGCTTTATAAAAAGTAGTTTTTGAAGTAAACCCGGATTCTAATCCCATCGTCAACAAATTATAGTTTTCATATTCAGAATTTGAGATCATTTCTTTGACAGCTTCAATTCTATATTGATTGATATAATGAGCAAAGTTATCTCCTGTTATGGTATTTATAATTTGTGAAACATACCCTGCGCTTATGCCTAGTTTTTCAGCGACTTTTTCTCTGTTTAATGTACTGTCAGTATAAATGTGCTGATCTTTGCAAAGAAGTTCCAGTTTTTGAAAATAAAGATTATCTGCTGTAATAGATTCCTTGTTTTCTTCTGGGGTGTAATTTTCTACAATTGGCAGATTGGCATACGAAATTGTTAAGTCTTTATTTAGAAAATTGTAAACAGCATCTTTGTTTTTGGCAAGGTTGTATTTGTAAATGCCTATATATGCTGTCCAGTGTATTATGAATGTTCCAAATAAAGCCAGAACGTTCATTGTAGAAGAAATATCATATTGAAGAAATAAACCGACTAGACAAGTAATGAGATAAGAGAATATTAATAAAGAAACAAGGGTTAATAAGGTAATTATCCATTTTTTTTCCTGTGAATCTTTTAAATGTCTTATCATAAAATAAGAGTAAAATAGTAGGAAGGGGATGAATGTAATGGCTAAAAAAAGATGGATAAGGCCAAGTATGTTGATTATATTGATTTCTGACTCAGAAATTTTATAAATTCCTGCAACACTATCAAGATCAGTTGTAATACTAAGGGCAGCGGAATAGGCAAATGGAATAAAGCACAAATAAACTTTTTGTTTGCTTTTTACAGTATCATCAATCCGGTTTATAATAAACAGAAATATGAAAACAGGTAATAGAAATGACCACTCGATATGGTCAATAAAACGTAGAAAAGGATAGGAAACAAATGTTTCTTCAATCTCAAAAATATGATTTAAAAAAATAATTGAAAGTGTAAATATTAAATATGCTAGATATTTATTTGAATTACTATTGAATAAGGAAGACTTTAAAATAATTAAGCCCAAGACTATTCCCTGAAAAATCGCAATATTTAAAAGTGTTGTGTAAATCAATTTTTTAATATAAAAGTTGTTTCAAAGATTTGTTTTTGGATATCATGATAATTAGTCTTTTATCAAAACATAGCTTATTTCGTAAGAATTGACAAGACGAATTTATATTAATACTAATGATTTTCTTGAGGGATTAAGAAATGATTAACTAAATGTACTTGTATAAAAATAACTTAAGGAATTTTTTTAGAGGCTGATTTGAAAGGTTGTTGCAAAAATATATCTGGATTTCTATCAGTTGAAATACTAATGTATGAGACTAGATTTGTTTAATTTTGAGAAATTCAAGCCTTAGCTGTTTTTTCTGCCTACTTAATTTTGACGATGTGAATCTGCAAAGAGAATCTACAAAAGTAGATATAAACAAAAAAGCTCCAGATTTCTCTGAAGCTTTTCTAGTAGCGGGAACAGGACTCGAACCTGTGACCTTCGGGTTATGAGCCCGACGAGCTGCCTACTGCTCTATCCCGCGATGTGCGTTTTGTAATCTCAATAAGGCTACTTAGTAGCGGGAACAGGACTCGAACCTGTGACCTTCGGGTTATGAGCCCGACGAGCTGCCTACTGCTCTATCCCGCGATGTTTCGGGTGCAAAGATACGCCGAATTTAGATAAAAACAAGGAAAACTTTAAAAAATGTTTTATTTCCTGTATTGACTTGATATAACTACCTTTGCAAAATAAATTATAGTAGAAATGTCACATAAAGCAGGTTTTGTAAATATCATAGGGAATCCAAACGTTGGAAAATCAACGCTTATGAACGCCTTTGTTGGAGAAAGATTATCAATTATTACGTCTAAAGCTCAAACAACACGTCATAGGATTCTTGGAATTGTAAATGGAGAAGATTTTCAAATGATCTTGTCAGACACACCTGGTATCATTAAACCAGCCTACGAAATGCAGGAATCAATGATGAATTTCGTGAAATCTGCTTTTGAAGATGCTGATATTTTGATTTATATGGTGGAGATAGGGGAGCAGGATTTGAAAGACGAAGCTTTCTTTAATAAAATCATTCATTCTAAAATTCCAGTTTTGTTGTTGCTGAATAAAATTGACAACTCGAATCAAGTACAATTGGAAGAGCAGGTAGCATTTTGGACTGCTAAAGTTCCGAATGCTGAAATCTATCCAATATCAGCTTTGCAGAATTTTAATGTTCCTGAAGTTTTTCAAAGGATTATTACGTTGTTGCCAGAATCACCTGCGTATTATCCAAAAGACCAATTGACAGACAAACCGGAACGTTTCTTTGTAAACGAAACAATCCGTGAAAAAATATTATTGAATTACAGTAAAGAGATTCCGTACGCAGTAGAAATCGTAACCGAAGAGTTTTTTGAAGACGAAAATATCATTCGTATTCGTTCTTTGATTATGGTGGAACGCGAAACTCAAAAAGGAATTATCATTGGTCACAAAGGTGCTGCTTTGAAAAAAGTAGGAACGGATGCCCGTGCGGATTTAGAGAAATTCTTTGGAAAACAAATTCACATCGAATTAGTTGTAAAAGTGAACAAGAATTGGAGAAGCAACGCTAATATGTTGAAGAGATTCGGTTATAATCAATAGAAAGCATTGTTTAAAGTTTCAAGTTTAAGGTTTTGAAACGTAATATATAAATCAGTATTAGAATTTGCTTTCTAGTACTGATTTTTTTTTAGCCCAGATCGAAATGAAAACCCCACAGTGAAAAAAGGTTGTTGTTGCTGTGGTTACTGAGCGACCAAAGGAAGCTCGTGCAAGCGCATTGCAACAACTCCTTTTTGAACGAGGAGTTGTAATGGAGAGCTGGATTAGCTACTAAATAGTATTCAACTTTTGAGTTTACTGTTTAAAATATTTGAATTTTACCATTAAGAAATTAAGAAAAATTAAGCTTAACTTTTCTTAATTTCTTAATGGTTAGAAAAAAATGTTAGGATTCAATGATTTCTAAGAATGTTTTTTCGATTTCATTCATTTGTTTTTCGCCATTGCTTCGGATTTGTTTGGCGATTACATAGAGTAAAAACCAGGCAAAAACCATCATAGCCATTACCACAAAATCGCTTGCCGTTGGTTTCTTGAGAACATAATCGGAGTAGGCGATACCACAAAAAATAATAAATGTGCCTGCTATCAGGAAATGTAAAAACATTAGGAAGGTCCACAAACCAGGATCGGGGCCAAATAAACCGCGAATGTGGGTTTGGTTTTCGCCTTTGGATTCCATTTCTAAATGCAGATGAGGTGACCAATAGGCTTTTTTGGGTTCTTTGATGTTAATCCAAATGTGATATTCTTTTATTTTTAAAAAGTAATCGGGAGATTTTGTTGTGGTAAAATGGATGAATTTTTGACGTAGAGAATCGATGTTTTGATCGACTTCTTTGTAGAAACGCAAACGCAAACGAATCTCATTATTGGCATCCATAATTTTCTAAATGAAGAGGTTAAGAAAACAAGCTGTTGCGAATATACCAAAAAAATTGATAATCATGGTTTTAAACACTACCTTTGCACGCCGAAACTGGAAAACAGTATTCGGTACAAATAAATATTTGAATTTATATTATGAATAACATTGTTGCGATAGTAGGAAGACCTAATGTAGGGAAATCAACCCTTTTTAATAGGCTGATACAAAGAAGAGAAGCTATTGTAGATTCAGTTTCTGGAGTTACCAGAGATAGAAACTACGGTAAAAGCGAGTGGAACGGAAAAGAGTTTTCTGTGATTGATACGGGAGGATACGTACGTGGATCCGATGATGTTTTTGAAGGTGAAATCCGTAAACAAGTAGAATTGGCGATAGATGAAGCCGATGTTATTATATTTGTCGTAGATGTTGAAGAGGGGATTACTCCAATGGATGATATTGTTGCCCGCTTGTTGCGTAAAGTGACTAAGCCAGTTTTATTGGCTGTGAATAAGGTAGATAATGCGATGCGTGAAAAAGACGCTCTTGAGTTTTATAACCTTGGGTTGGGAGATTATTACACGTTTGCAAGTATTTCTGGTAGTGGTACTGGAGATTTATTGGATGCATTAATTGATGCTTTTCCAGTGAAACCAGAACCGGTTCAGGAAGAAGTGGTTTTGCCACGTTTTGCAGTTGTTGGTCGTCCTAATGCTGGAAAATCTAGTTTTATCAATGCACTTATTGGTAAAGAACGTTTTATGGTTACTGATATTGCGGGAACAACCCGTGATGCTATTGATACTAAATTTGACCGTTTTGGTTTTGAATTTAACTTAGTAGATACCGCAGGTATTCGTCGTAAAGCGAAAGTAAAAGAAGATTTAGAATTTTACTCGGTAATGCGTTCAGTTCGTGCGATTGAGCATGCTGATATTTGTATATTGGTTATTGATGCGACTCGTGGATTTGAAGGACAGGATCAAAGTATTTTTTGGTTAGCTGAGAAAAACCGTAAAGGAGTTGTTATCTTAGTAAACAAATGGGATTTAGTTGAAAAAGATACCATGTCAACCCGTGATTACGAAGAGAAAATCAAGAAGGAGTTAATGCCATTTACAGATGTGCCGATTCTTTTTGTTTCAGCTTTAACTAAACAACGTTTGTTGAAAGCATTGGAAGCAACGGTTCAGGTTTATGAAAACAGACAACAACGTATTCCTACTTCAAAATTCAATGAATTCATGTTGAAAGTAATTGAAGCTTATCCGCCACCAGCAACTAAAGGTAAATATGTAAAAATTAAATATTGTATGCAGCTTCCAACTCAAACGCCTCAGTTTGTGTTTTTTGCCAACTTGCCACAATATGTTAAGGAACCTTACAAAAGATATCTTGAAAATAAAATTAGAGAAAACTGGGACTTTTCAGGAGTGCCAATTGACATCTACATCAGAGAGAAATAAAATTAGAAAATCCCGAGCAATCGGGATTTTTTTATGCTTTGTTTTTTCTGAATGTTTATAGCTTAAATCGAAGACTTATTAAGTAAATAATATAATACAATTAAACCTTTTACGAATTTTGGTATCTCATTACTTTATATAACTGAAATACTGTATGTCTAAAATTTACTCATCCTTAGTGTGTGTGTTCTTCTTTTTTGCAGCAAATGCTCAAAATAACATTGTTATTAAGGGAACTGTATATGATATTAATTCTCAAAAGCCACTAGAATCAGCGATGGTTTATTTTTCTAATGTCAAAGATTCCACTGTTATTGAATATACAACTACAGATAAAAATGGTTTTTTTAAAATTAACACTAAAATATACGACAAACCTGTTTTTTTAAAGATAAATTTTATGGGCTATCAGACGTATACTGAGGAGCAAAATAAACTTTTAGAAAATAAGGATTTTGGTAAATTATACTTATCTCAAAATGAAACTGCATTAAACGAGGTGGTTATAAAAAATGATGCACCACCCATCCGTATAAAAAAAGATACTTTAGAGTTTAATGCTGCTTCTTATAAAGTACGTCCTGATGCCACTGTAGAGACTTTGTTGAAGCAATTACCAGGAGTTGAGGTAGATAGTGATGGAAAGGTTACTGCTAATGGAAAAGAAGTAACTCAGTTTTTAGTAAATGGGAAATCTTTCTTTGGAAAAGACGGAGCCATACTGTTAAAAAATATGCCAGCAGATATGATCAATAAAGTTCAGGTTTCTGATTTTAAAACTAAAAAAGAAGAACTGTCTAAGCAAGAATCTAGTTCAGATGATGCTAGTATCAATTTTACTATCGATGAAAAGAAAAATAAAGGTTTTTTTGGAAAAGTAATGGGTGGTTATGGAAGTGATGACCGTTATGAAAATAGCTTTATATTGAATTATTTTAATAACAAACAAAAAATAAGTTTACTGGCTTCTGCTAATAATATCAATTCGACGGGTTTTGCCATGGACGAAGTATTTGATAATATGGGCGGTGGCAGAAATACGAAACAAGCAACTCGATCTACTGCAACTGGAAAAGGGATTACTACATCAAATTTGGTTGGTTTTAATTATTCTGATGAATGGGCAAAAAAATTGAATTCAACTGTGGGTTATAATTTTTCGAATACAATTAATAAAAACGAAAGTAAATCCAATCAAGCCGAATTCTTGCCTACGGGTGCTATTTTGACCGAAGCCGATTCTAAAACAAGAAACGAAAATATAGGTAATAAAGCGAATTTTGAATTCGAATATAAAATAAATCCAACAACTAGATTGGTTGTTACACCAGTAATCGATCAATCTCGCACTAATAGTTCTTCAGAATCTTCTAGTGCTTCGAAGGATGAAAATGGAACATCTTTAAATGAAAGCAATGCAAATTCATATAAAGAAAACTCATCCACTAATTTTACAAATACCATCAACTTTAATAAAGCTTTCGAAAGAAAAGCACGTAACTTGAGTTTTGTTTTTACTAATGCTAATTCAAATAGTGATTCAGATGCACTTAATCAGTCTAAAACTATTTTTTATCAAGGAACCAGACCTGATGATGAACGAAATCAAAATGGGAAAAGCAATAATACAGCTGATTCGTATTCAGCCGATATTGAATATACAGAACCAATAACCGACTCGTTGCGAATTAGAATTGGTACAGAATTAGGATGGGCAAACGAGGTAAATGATGCAAGAACGTATGATTATGATGCCAGTTCTCAATCATTTTCTATTCTAAATGATTTGCAAACTAATTACACCACTTCAAGACAAAATTCAATTACTCCAACTGCGGGGCTTACTTTTGAAAAAAATAAATTTACTTTTAATTTGAATTCTAAAACTTCTATTGTTGATTATGATAATCATTCGTTATACCTAAATAAAACCACCGATTTGAATCAACAATATGTTTTGCCAATCGGGAACGCGCAAATTAGATACAAGTTTGAAAAGTCAAAATTTATAACTTTAAGATATGATTATTCTAGTAGTCTTCCTTCTTCAACCCAATTAATGCCAGTAGCAAATTTGGCAAATCCATTGAATACTATAATAGGAAATTCAGATTTGAACTTGAATAAAAAAAATAGTGTAAACATTAATTATAGAAATTTTGATGTACGTACACGTTCAGGTTATAGTTTGTTTGTAAAAGGAGATTTTTATGATAGTCAAGTTGCCTCTTCTTCGGTTTATGATGATAGTGGAAAAAGAACAACTACCTATAGAAACGTTACAGGAACCTATAGTACTTCTGTTGGAGGGAATTGGGGGCAAACTATAAAAAGAGATGCTCATGTTTTGCGGTATGGTTTGGGTTTGAGTGGTAATTATGCTTTGGATAAAGGATTTACCAACGCTGTTTTATACAGTTCAAAATCTTTAGGGCTTTCACCAAGGGTTTATCTTTCGTATGATTATGGTGAGTTGCTTACTGTAGCGCCTTCCTATAGTTTGACGTACAACGAATCAAATTATACAAATTCGTCATTAAAAGCCAGTTCGAATGTAGTGCATAGAATTAATCTGCAAACCACTAATTATTGGCCTAAGAATTGGATTTTTGGTAATGATTTTGGGTACAATTACAATTCGAATATTTCGGATGATTTCAAAAAAGATTATTATTTATGGAACACCAGTTTGTCTTATGGTTTCTTTGATAAAAAAATGACTCTAAAAGTAAAGGTTTACGATGTTTTAAATCATAACCAAAGTGCTACCAGAACAATATCTCCAACGACAATTCGTGATGAAGAAAATACCGTTTTAAAAAGATATGCCATGTTTTCTTTAACCTATAAAATTGGAAGTTTTGCACCGAAAGAAAGACGCGGTGGTCCTAATAGAAGAGATCCAGGCATGGATTAAAAGTCTATGTTTCGATGCGATTAAAATTTAGATAAAAGAATTACGCTCAACGGGTTAAGTTTATAATTTTAATAAAAATTTAGGTAATTATAGGTTAAACCATTTAAAAAGATAATAGTCTTATAGTTGTAATCTTAAAATTAA
Organism: Flavobacterium sp. 5; assembly: GCF_002813295.1. NCBI lineage: Bacteria > Pseudomonadati > Bacteroidota > Flavobacteriia > Flavobacteriales > Flavobacteriaceae > Flavobacterium > Flavobacterium sp. 5. The sequence continues at coordinate 1,176,494 of NZ_PHUE01000001.1, read as the reverse complement.
AAAAATATGAAATCACAAATTATTTCATCCGTTCGCCTTTCAGGCTCGGGTCACGAATACCAAAAAAACAATTTTAAAGTTTTGAGTAAAAAGTTAATTATTGCGGCATTATTACTTGTTAGTGTCTCGTCTTTTGCACAAGACCAAAGTCAAGAAGATAAAAAATCAAATAAGCCAAAAAGAGAAAGGCAAACTCCAGAACAAAGGAGTCAGGCGCAATTGGATAAATTGACGACTGAATTAACCTTGAATTCTCAACAACAAGAGCAGTTAAAACCAATTCTTGCAGAACAAAATGCTAAATTGGAAGCAATTAGAGCAGAACGTATGAATCGTAATGGAAAAGAAATGACTAGTGAAGAAAGAGATGCATTCAGAACAAAAAGACAAGAAGATAAAAAAGCTACCGATGCTAAATTACAAGCAATTTTGACTCCAGAACAATTTAAAAAGTTGAAAGAGATTGAAAAAGCCAATATGGAAAAAATGAGAGAAGCTAGAGGTAATTGGGGGAATAGAGAGAATGATAATGGAGGAAATGATAATAGAGAAAATAATGATATGAATTAATCTTATATAATTGTTTATTAAGATAGTTGTAAAGTTCCAAACTCAATGTATTGTGTTTGGAACTTTTTTTATTAATTACACTAAATTATATTTTCAATAAAAGAAAAATGAATTGCAATTCTTTGTTATTGTATTGGTGGTAAGTTATTTATGGAAATTTATGTAATAGTTAAAATAAGATTGTATCTTTATTCTTTCGATTAGAGTTAGAGCTAAGCTTTTGGAATTACTTTATTTGTATCGGCTATAAAGTATGGTTTTAATTTATTTCTCTAACTTTTGCTATTTGATACCAAAGGTTTTTTTAAATGGTAAAACTGAGATTACTATTTTAGGGAAAATCATGTAATTGTTTTATAATTAATTCATTAACTTTATTTAAATAGATATCATTATGGGGAAAATAATAATTAGGCAAAATTCAATTGGAATTTTAGTAGTGGTTGTGACACTTTTTTTAAATATTAATTTAATAAATGCTCAACATAAGGCACATGGCGGAGGTGGCGGAGGTGTTCATCCTGGAAAACAGGTTAGTAAACCTAGTATGCCTGCACATAAACCAGCTGTTAATAATTCAAGACCTCAAACTAATGGTTCAGCTAATAAGATTGGCGGAAATAAGCCAGTTAATAGAAGTGTTTCTAATACAAATGGTATAGGTAATCATAAGAGTAATGGTAACTTGGGTAACAAGAATAATAGTAATAAAAATAGTATCGGGAATAAAAATAATATAGGTAACAAAAACAGTATTAAAAAAGGAGGCAATAACACTGTAAATATTAATGTTGATAAAAGTAAGAACATAAATAACAGTCATAATCGCGTTAATAATAGTCATCATAATACAGCTGTAAGAAGAAGCCCTAATTATCGCCCTTATGCTAGACCTCCACATATTTATGGTGGGTACAGATATAATTGTTACCATCCGTATCGTTATCATCCTTATCGTCCATATCATTGGGGGCCAGTATGGCATCCTTGGGGATTTGTTCTTACCACTTTGGCTGTAACTGCTATTGTTGTAGAGGCTAATAGTCAAAAATATCATTATGATCAAGGAGTATATTATGCACAAAGTAGCGGTGGTTATACTGTTGTACAAGCGCCAGTTGGTGCAACTATTACTACCTTGCCAGCAAATACTCAAACTGTACCTGTCAACGAAACGACAAATAATTATTATTATGGAGGTACTTATTATGAAAAATCAAGTGGGGGTTATACAGTAGTTCCTCCCACAGCAGGAACTATAGTTGAAAATTTACCAGAAGGTGGGCAAGAGGTTAAAATGGGTGATGTAACTTATGTAAAAGTGGGTGATACTTATTATCAACCTTTTGAAGATGGTGGTAAAGATAAATATGAAGTTGTAGATGTAGAATCAGAATAATTAAAATTATTATAAGTCAAATAAAGCCTTCTCAATAAAGCTGTTCCCAATTTTTTTGTGGTCAGCTTTAGTGAGAAGGTTTCTTTTTTACTAATTATCCAAAATTAGATCAGTTTAATTAAAGCACCCAAAAGAGCAGCAATAACAATAATATGTGGCTCTTGTATTTTTTTGACATATATCAAAGTAAGAACAGTACCAATAGCGATTAGTGCTGTTGGTATATCTACAATAGTGCGTATCGCAATTACAATTACTGCCCCAACTAAAGCTCCAATAACACCAGCAGTTATTCCGTCAACAAAGGCTTTGATACTTTTGTTTTGTGATATTTTTTTGAAATACGGAGCAGGAATTACAGTAAATAAATAACAAGGAATGAAAGTTGCTAATGCAGCCACAGCAGCTCCTGTAAATCCAGCAACTAAGTACCCAATGAAACCTACAGTAATTACTACCGGGCCAGGGGTAATCATGGCTACAGCCACCGCATCGACAAATTGATTTTCGGTTAACCAATGGTGTTCATTGACAACTCCAGTATGTAAAAAGGGTACAATAGCCAGTCCGCTTCCAAAAACAAATGCTCCTGCTTTGATAAAAAACCAAGCAAGATCTCCCAATTTTCCAAGCTCAATTGCAGAAAAACCAGCGGTAGTTAAAAGAAAAAAGGAAGCAGTTTTAGGACGTTTAATCCATTCGGGAGGAGCTTTCACAATCATATAGATTAGACCTAGCGCAACAAACAATAATAATTCTTCCCGTTGAGTTACTGCAGTAAGAATAATAGCAATGATGTAAAATATCCAGAGTAACCAATTGCTTTTTATGGCAGGGATTTCAAATTTACTAATTGATTTGGCTGTAAGTTTATAGGAACTCAAAACAATGATGCCAATAACAGCGGAACTTATACCATAAAAAATGGCTTGCATCCATGGCAACCCGCCATAAGCTTGGTAAGCAATACCCAATAAAATCACCATTAAAAAGGAGGGAAGTACAAACGCTAATCCTGAAATCGTTGCTCCTAAAATACCAAAGTGTACAAAACCTATATAAATTCCTAGTTGAGCAGCTAATGGACCAGGGGCTAATTGTGATAACGCCAGCCCTTCCTTAAAGTCAGAGTCATTAATCCATTTTTTATTTTCAACTAAATCACGATGCATATAGCCAACCAAAGCTACCGGACCTCCAAATCCTGTTGTACCGAGTCTGAGAAAATATTTTGCTAAATCAAGTAAGGTATAATTTTGTTTTTCTGTATTCATTTTGGTTTGTTTCTAGTTTAGAAAATGATGCTTTTCATAGAATAAAACTAAAAACGAAACAGAATAAATCAACTTAATTAGGCAATTCTTTGTGTTTTCCTTTTAGGTTTATTTTATGATAAAAAGTAAATCGGATAATATCTCTGTCAAAATAATCAACACCGTTTACACGCTGTTGGAAACTTTTTAAATACCCTAATTCTAATGCTATATTTTTGTTAACGCCATATTGCAAAGCGCCATAAAATCGATTTTGATCGAAAGTATTTTTGACAACATTTTCTCCTGCATTAATCATTATTTCGTCATATACAACGGCTTTTAAATACTGACTTTCCTTTTTCCAACAGGAAAATTCTCCTTGTAAACGGTATCTGAATCTCCAATAAAAAGTAGTTCCTGGAAGTAATTCCTCTTTATTAGCATTGTGTATAAATCTTTCTTCTACTTGAAAACGTTGAAGTAAAGTAATACTAGTGCTTAAATCTTGTTTCCAAAGAATATCTTGCTGGATTCTATGTTCAGGAGTTTTGAAATCATTTGTGATTTCGGGATCCTGTGTTGCTACAGAGAAATAGGAATAACCAGCACCAATTTCTACATTGTTATTAATTTTATAATGTCCTGTTAGTCGAAAGACAAAAATGTTTTCTTCAGTGGGGTTTATAAAAATTCGATTATCAAATTCAGTATGTATAGACCATTTATGGTTTAGTGTCAATTGATTGTAATATCGTGTCCAAAGTAAACTTTGTTGATCTATGTTTTTTTCTGTTTGAGCTTTAGCAATAAAGGATAATAATAAAAGGCCAATAATTTTGATAATTTTCATGAAAGGAATTTCAATTTTTTGGCAAATGTAAACAAACTCTATATTTTATATAGAATTTATTTTTTTGCTAAACCAAAAAACCTTTTACATAATCCTTTGTCAATTTTTCTTTAGGATTTAAAAGAACTTCTTCTGTAGGACCAAACTCTATAATTTCGCCCATGTATACAAAACCAATATAATCAGAGACTCTACGGGCTTGACGCAAAATATGAGTAACTAGAACAATAGTATATTTGTCTTTTAATTCTAAAAATAATTCTTCAATATGTTGTGTCGAAATTGGGTCTAATGCAGATGTAGGTTCATCTCCCAGAATTATTTCAGGCTCAATAGCCAATCCTCTTGCCAGACATAAACGTTGTTGCTGTCCAATGGATAATCGGGTAGCAGGAGATTTTAGTCTATCCTTTACTTCGTCCCAAAGGTTAACGCCTCGGAGGTATTTTTCGACAATTTCGTCAAGCTCCTTTTTTTTATGGTTTCCATGAATACGTTGTCCGTAGGCAATATTGTCATAGATATTCATTGGTAACGGAAAAGGGCGTTGAGAAAGTAAACCCATTTTTTTTCGGATGTGTGTTACTTCAGCCTTTGGATCATAAATGTTTTCGCCATCTACCAAAACTTTACCATCTACACGTACGTCATTTTGACGGTCTAATAGTCGGTTCATCGTTTTTAAGAGTGTCGTTTTTCCGCAACCAGATGGGCCAATTAATGAAGTTACTTTCTTGTCTGGAATATCAAGATTAATGTTTTTTAGGATATGGTTATCACCAATGTGGACATTTAAATTTTGGATACTTATGTGGGGTTGAATAATCATATTTTATTTTTTGAAAGATTTTTGCTTGCTACTTTTGCTACGATGTTGATGATTAACACAATAATGGTTAAGATAACTGCCGCAGCATAGGCTCTGTTTTGAACTTCTTGAATAGGGCTACTTAATTGAAAAAAAATGGATAAAGGTAAAGTTGCCGCAGGTTGATCCAATGAAGTTGGAATGCTATCGGTAAATCCAGCTGTAAAGAGCACACAGGCTGCATCACCAATTGCTCTACCAAAAGAAAGTAATATTGCCGTTACAATTCCAGGAATTGATTGTCTCAATATTATTTTTGCAGATTCATATCGAGTGCCACCAAGTGCAAAAACAGCATTAGACATATCATCAGGTACAACTCGGACCACTTCATCAATAGCGCGTACCAATATTGGGATTATCATTAATGTCACTGTAATGATTCCGGCAAGTAATGATGTTTTTAAACCCATATACACCATGATAGTAAATCCAAAAGCACCATATACAATAGATGGAATTCCAAACAAGATGTCTGAACTCAAACGAGTAAGTGTAGCCAATGTTGCATTCTTCTTAGCATACACATTAATGTAAATTACAATTGGAAGACTAATTATAAGTCCTAAGAAAGTTGAGCCTAATGTGATATAAATGGAACCAACTATTGCATTTAGTATTCCTCCTCCTTTGCCAATATAGAAACCACCTTCGGGAATTTTGGATACCATGTCCCAACTCAATGATCCTACTCCTTTTGAAAAAAGTGTATACACTATCATGAATAAAGTACTACTGATGATGATGGTACTTAAGATCATCAGAAATCGGAATATATTTTCTTCTATTTTTCTTGCTTCCATTGGGTTTAGGTATTTCTTTTTTCGATTCGATATAAAATGACTCTCGAAATGGTATTAAACAAAAAGATAATGACGAACAGGAGCAGAGCTGCAAACATCAATGCGGAATCGTACATTGGAATAGACATCATTTCGCCATAATTATTGGCAATAAGGGCAGGTAACGGATAGCCAGAATCAAATATACTTTGAGGGATTTGTGCCAAATTTCCGCAGACCATCAAAACAGCTATAGTTTCTCCAAAAGCTCTAGAAATGGCAAGGACAACAGCTGCTATAATTCCGTCGAATGATTTTCGAAGCACTACTTTTTTAGTCGTTTGCCATTGAGTTGCTCCCAAGGATAGAGAAGCATTTCTTAATTCCTGCGGGACATTATCAAACACTTCAATTATGATGCTTATGATGAGTGGGAAAATCATAATTGCTAACACAATTCCTCCTGCCAAAACAGAATAACCCGTTGAAAATTCTACAAAATGAGATGCTATTCTATCTTGAATTAAAGGAACAATAACCAAAACTCCCCAAACTCCATAAAGGACTGGCGGAATACCTGATAACAATTCGATTAAGGGTAAAACTAGTTTACGGACATTTGCATGTGCATATTCTGAAAGATAAATTGCAGTGAGTATGGATAATGGCAAAGCAATTATAATGGAAATAGCGGTTACCCAAAGTGTTCCTACTATAAAAGAATAAAAACCAAAAGCCTCTTTGAAGGGTTTCCACTCAGAGGAAAATAGTAAATCGGAAAGCGAAGCACTGTTTAAAAGGGGGATTGATTTATAGAACAAACCTATCGCAATTAGCACCACTATTGATATAGATAGTAAGGTTAATGCTAGGAATGTTTTGTTGATAAATTGGTCTTTGAGTAATCTTTTATTTCTCGTCAAATCAGAGTAAACCACCCCGCAAAATTTTTGAAAACGTCTCATGATTTTCAAAATTTGTTTTAGGGTGGATTTTTTCTTTAAAGACTTAAGCCTGATTGTATTTACTGATGTTGGCATAATGGTACTATTTTTGTCTTTAGCCCCGATAGAAGTGGAAATCCTTTTTGTCCCGATTTTTCATCGGGACAAAAAGATTGAAACGGATAGCGGGTACTATGTTTCTAAAAATGCCTGATGTTCCTGCTCCAAAAAAAACGATTCGAGTTTAAAAAAATATTATTTTACCTTTTCTAATTCCTTCTTTAATTTTTCGTTCGAAAGTTTGATATATCCAGCTTCTGTAACATATTTTTGACCTTCGGTAAGGATGTATTTAATAAAAGCTTTTACAATTGGATTACTAGGTTTTCCACTGGTAACAAAATACAAATCTCTAGCAGGAGGAGATGGATATTTTCCAGCAACTATCGCTGCAATCAATTGATCGATATCATTGTAAAAATTTTCATCCGGGTCTAGTTTTCCGTTATTGTTTAAATCGATAGGAACTGGCACAAGCCCATTAGTTGGTTTATTGGTTTTTGTATCGTAGATATAAACGATATTGTTAAAACCTAATCCGGTAGGATCTCTTTTGACAGCTTCTGCCAATCCTGGATCTCCAAATACGGCAACTCCTTGTAAGTCTTCTTGTTTTTTGCCAAAATAATGCGCCCAAGTTTCGGCGGCACCAGCTGCATCAGATCGAGTATAAACGTGTATTGCAGCAGTACTTTTGAAACCTAAAGAGTTCCATGTTTTGTATTTTCCAGTAATGAATATGCTATTTAAGGCTTCTTTTTTTATTCCTCTTTTGTATAGTACTGCTTTATAAGGGCTCGTTGCACTTATGGTTGGAATTACAGCATCTTTTGTAACGGCTATGGCGTATGCTTTCTTTTTGTATTCCGCGTCATTTAAATCACGAGAGACTAATCCAATGTCTGTTACTTTAGATAAAACATCAGTTATTCCTTTTCCGGCACCTCCAGCTTGAATGTCTATTTTAACTTTTGGATTCTTTTTTTTGAATTCTTCTGCCCATTTTACTGTAATAGGATATAAGGCAAATGCTCCGGAGATACTAATATTTCCTGATAAATCTTGCGCTGCAATTTTATTAGGAGCTAAGTTCGCTATGATTATTAGAAGTATAGATGCTAATAATGTTTTTTTATGTCTTTTCATTTGGTACTTTTTATTTGAAAACAAAAAATTAGCAGGATATATTATCCCACTAATTTTTTAGATTTTGAAATTGTTACAAAGAATATTTCAATGTAATTCCATAGGTTCTTTGATCTCCCAATACAGCAGCGTATTGTCCAGCATTTCCACCAGCGGGTAATAATTGCTCGTAGTAATCTTTGCCTAAAAGGTTACGTCCCCAGAAGTGAACTGATAAGCCATCTGATGTACGGAAGCCAAAACGGCCATTAAAAATAGCGTAACCAGGAACTACTAAATATTTTGAAGCTGAAGGGCTTGATGAGAATTCAGAGCGAGCGTAACCATCAAGAGCGATGAAAAATTTCCCAATATTTCCGAAGAATTTAGCATTTTTAGTGTACTCACCACCTAAGCTACCTGCCCATCTTGAAGCACCTGGTAAATCAGTTCCAGATACATCTTTAAAACTCACTGCAACACCATCTACGGTAGTTCCAGTTTCTTCTAATGGAAGTGGTGCATTTGTAAATTTAACATATTTGGCATCTGTATAAGTTGCAGCCCCATTAATGCTAAAATGTCTGTTGATTACGAAGCTAGCATCTAGTTCTGCACCTTTTACGCGTACTTTATCTGCGTTCGCAAGATATCCACGATTAACACCTAATTCAGCAGCTTGAACGTTGGTTTGAAAATCTTTAATATCAGTGTTAAAAACTGTCAAGTTTAATATAGAGTTCTTAAAAGGTGAAGTTTTTATACCTGCCTCATAATGATTTACACTTTCAGGTTTAACTACTGCAAGATCTGATAAAGTCTGACCTGCTGGTGGTGTAGGAAGTCCAGCTACATTTACACCCACTGGCTTGTAACTCTTTGCATAAGTTGCATAAGCATTGATTTTATCAGACACTTTGTATGTTACTGTAAAGTTTCCAGAAAAGTCAGTGTTATCAATTTGTGATGCGAATTCTTGATCTGTATATACTTTCTTTTTCAAGGCAAGTAATGCTGGGTCAGTAGTTTGAATTCCTCCATAAGTTTTACGTTCGTAATCAGCATCTTTATTATCATAATTGTATCTTAAACCTGGTAATACGTGTAAACGTTCAGTAATTGCCCAGTCCAATTGTCCAAAAATAGCTGCACTTGTTGAATGTATTTTGGCATCGGTGTGTATACCGTATCCTTCAAAAAGACCTGGAGTTTTCCATAATGGACTTTGTGAATCTTGAGCAAATCTCCATTGTGCATTTCCTGATTCTTCTGTACCGTTTGTTTTTGATGTTTGGTCAATAAAAAAGATACCAGCGACACCACTTAATTTAGAAGTAAGTTGACCTGCATAACGTAGTTCTTGAGTTATTTGAGTTTGTCTTGAAGGGTTTTGTGATTTTGCAAGTTGTTGTAATCCTGTAAAATCCCTGTCATTAGATGGATCCCATGTCCAAAAACGCCAAGCAGTAGTTGAGGTTAGTGTTCCGTTTCCAATTTTTGTATCAATATTAAGGGAAGCTCCACCTAAATCTTGGTTAGAACGCCATGGGGTATCGTGATCAATCTTACGGTCAAAAGCATTCAAACTTGGAAGTTGGTAATTTAAATCAGCTATGATTGCATTAAATTGACGGTAGCCAGCTCTTTGTGTCGGTGCAACACCTGCAACAACTTGAGCATATCCGTCATTATGTTGAGTTGTAATATCTCCTGCTAATGTAATATTGGTGTTTTCAGTTGGAGTAAATAACAATTGTCCTCTAATACCTTGATTGTTTAGCGTATTAGTTGGTCTTCCTGTTACGATATTATCTACTAAACCGTCACGTTGTGTGCCAGAAAAAGACAAACGACCTGCAATTTTTTCACTCAAAGCTCCTGTAACTGAAGCCTTGGCTTGTAAAAAGGCATAATTTCCATAACTTACTTCGAAATCAGCACCTGGTGTAAAACTTGGCTTACGTGTAGTTATGTTAAAAGCACCTGAAGTTGTATTTTTACCAAACAATGATCCCTGTGGTCCACGCAATACTTCAATTCGTTCAACATCAATAAAATCTAAAGTTGTTGCTGCTGGACGAGCATAGTATACACCGTCAACATAAAATCCAACACCTGGATCAATACCATCATTTGTAAGTCCAAAAGGAGAACCTAGGCTACGAATATTAATTCCTGTATTTCTTGGATTTGAAGAATACAATTGTACTGATGGAACTAATTCTTTAATACGATTTACGTTAAAAGATCCAGATTGTTCAGCTTGTTTTCCTGTAATTACGGATACAGCAATCGGAATGTCTTGTACTTTTTCTATTCTACGTCTTGATGTAACTACTACCTCAGATAGTACTTTTTCTTCACCAGTAGAAATAGTTATTTGTAAAGGCTTATCATTAGTTGGTAGTGCGGTTATTTTAATTTCTTTAGTATTATAACCAGCATATTGTACAATAATTGTAAAGGGAAGTTCTTTGGCTTCTATAGTAAATTTACCATTAACATCTGTGGTTGAAGTATTGGTAGTTCCTTTCAAAACGATATTAACCGCTTCAATAGGCTCATCTTGATCGTTTTTTACTACTCCTTCTAAAAGGGTCTGACCATATGAGGTTGAGAAAATTAATAAAAAGAATAAACTTGAAATTGTTTTTATTGAAATTGTTTTCATTATTATGTATATTATATGTAATTAGTAGAATTTAAATTAAATTTTTTTTTTGTAATCTTCTAGCACATACACATACAACATATTTTGAAAAAGTTTTTTCTTGTAGTTTGAAAATTTGATGTCTTATTTGTTTCCCTGACAACATTTTTGTTGGTTTGATTCGCTTGCATTTTTTTAGTTTTGATTGTTAATCATACGTTAAACTCGGTGCAAATATATAATTAATTCTATAAAATTAGTAGAATTAATAAATATTTTTTCATTTTTTTTTATAGAGGATATAATTAACCATAATTTGACTCTTGGATTTATACTAAGCATGGAATAATTATTCATTAATCTTGCTGTTTATTTTGTATTCTTTTATTTATTAATTTAGAGTCTTACTTGATAGAGCTAAACCAAATAGATATTTAATTATGGATACTAAATATAAACCAATCAGAATATTTTTTTTAGTTGTTTTATTTATTTGGAATTTTACTGTTTTTGCACAAGTTAATGGAAGTGAAATTGATATAACTAAAAATAAACAAACAAAAAAAGTAGAAAACATAAAAGGTTATTTAGGCCTTGGTCCTGAAAAAAGTAAAGAGATATTTAATGATAATTCTGCTCGAAGGAAGCAGAAAATTGTTTTTGATGAAATTGATAAAGAAATTCAAAATGCTGATTTCATCCTAAAAACAGGCGTTGATTATAAAAGCTTTACTACTGAATTAGAATATGTAATTGACCTTAAGAAAAAGGCCGTTGATGGAATTATAAATAACAAAAATGATTTTCAAACAGTTAGAAACATCACAGTAACGTTGGTTATGCTTAAGGAATTACTAACGCGAATAGATATTCAGTTAGTTAATGTTAAGAATAACAGTGATCAACTTACTCAGATTCAAAATAAAATTGATTCTTTGACACTTGATCAATCTATTTTTTTTGTTCCAAAAGATTCTTTGAATAAAGTTTTGTATTACAATAAATTTAATGAGATGAGTGATGAAATTTCGCTCGTAAATAGCAAGTTTAGGAATGCTTTGGATAGTATTGGAGAACTTGATGTAAGAGGGAATAAATTCAAATTTGAGTTGCAAAATGATATTGTTGTAACTGATAATATTAGAAAAAATGAATTTACTAAGTTGTTTTCTAATACTGATCATATATTTAAACATAATCCAGGTGAAAAGTCATTTTTAGAATCTTTTAGGTATTCAATAGAAAAGGAGATAATCATATTGTTATTTTTTATTTCTAATCATATGGATACTGTTTCTATGATGGTTTTGTTTGTTATCTGCATTATTGTTTATCTTTTTTTTCTAAAACATAAGTTTAATAATTCTGGAATTTATCATGATGTAAAATTGTCCAAGCAAATTTTTAAACATCCTGTTGCGTCTGCATTATTGATTTCTTTTACCTTATTTAATTTCTTTTTTATATTTCCACCTTTCGTTTATACAGCATTAATATGGTTGATTTCTATTTTTGCCTTAACTATTGTAAATAAAGAAATTGATAGCGAGCAGAATAAAAAAATTTGGAGAATTTATGTCTTTTTAATCTTATTGGGCTTATATGATAATAATATTTTAATTCACTCTGTGATTGAAGTTTATTTTATTTTGTTTTTAGGACTGGCAACAAGTTTATACAGTTATTATATTCTTTTTAAGAGCAAAATTATATTAGATAATTTATTTAAATATAGCTTGTATACAGTTATTGGATTTGAAGTTTTGTCGATCATTTTTATTTTAATGGGTAATTATAATTTAGGAAAAATATTGATGATTAATGGTTTAATAACTATTTTGATGTATTACTTATTTACAAATACCTATAAGTTGATGGTTGTAATTCTAAATTACACCAAGTATCTCGGTGAAACGGAGGAGGAAAAGAAAATGGATATTGCTTCCATTGAAAATATTCAAATTTCTTCATCAGTTATTTTTATTTTAGTAGCAGGCTGGATAGTTTCTATTGGTAAAAACTCTTATTTTTTTCAGACAATAGTAGATCCTTTTGCTAATTTTTTTAATGAAAATAGGACATTAGGAGATATTAATTATACCTATTTGAGTATTGTTATATTCTTTTTAATATTGGTTATATCAGTATTATTAACCAAAATTGTTTCTTTTTTGTCGACCAATACATCAACAACAGATTCGGGTGCAAAAGGGAATAAATTTGGTAGTTGGCTTTTACTTATCCAAATCGCCATATTTGCTATTGGCATAACGATTGCTTTTGCTTCTGCAGGAATACCAATAGATCGATTAACAATTATTATTAGTGCATTGGGAGTTGGTATTGGTTTTGGTCTGCAAACGTTAGTTAATAATTTAGTTAGTGGTCTCATTATAGCTTTTGAAAAACCAGTAAATTTAGACGATATTATTGAGGTAGGTGGACAATCAGGTAAAATGAAATCAATAGGAATCAGAAGTAGTGTTGTTGCCACTTTTGATGGAGCCGATGTTATTATTCCAAATGGAGATTTATTAAAGGAACATTTAACAAACTGGACATTAGGTAATAATAAAAAAAGACTTGAAATTAATGTAGGGGTGGGGTATGGAACCGATTTAGAAAACGCAAAAAAAATATTGATCGAGGTAATGCAAAACCATTCTTTGATATTAATAAATCCTGCTCCAGTTGCTTTGGTTACAAATTTTAATGATAGTTCTATCGATTTTATTGTTAGATTTTGGGTTGGACACATTAGTCTCGCCAATGAAGTAAGAAGTGATATGTTTATTGCTATAGATACTGCTTTTAAAGCGAATAATATTGAAATTCCTTTCCCCAAACGTGATGTTTATATCAAGAAAACGACAACAATCTCTGAGTTAGAAATAAAAGAAGATGATGAAAAATAAATTCTGCTATTACATAAAACCCAAAAACCGTCCAAAATTTTGAACGGTTTTCTGTATAAGTATTCTAAAGCTATTTTATTTGTTAACTAAAGAAGCAATTGTAATTCCTTGCATTGCTTTTAAAGTTTCATCTCTAATAATCATCAAACCGTGACGTAAATTGCATTCGGATTCTGTTTTACAGTCAGAACAAGGTTCGTAAAAGTTTAATGAAGCACAAGGTAATAAAGCAATAGCTCCATCAAATAATCGGTGAATATCGGCTAAAGTAATTGTTGATTTGTCTTTTAAAAGATAATAACCACCATACTTTCCTTGTTTACTTCCTACGAAATGACCTCTTTTTAAATCCAACAAAATTTGTTCCAAAAACTTTTTAGGAATAGAAGCTTCTTCCGCTATTTCAATAGTTTTTGAAATATGGTTTTCATCTTGTTTTGCTAAATAGAGTAGTGCTTTAAGAGCATATTTGGTTTTATGTGAAAGCATTATGGACGGATTAACGGTTAAAATGAATACGAAATTGTCTGAATTCTTTTTTAAAGTTTTTTTGAAGAATCAAATATAGTTCTTTTTTTAAATTTTGGGAACTTAATTTTAAAAGCATCGAATTAAAGATATCATTAAAAATACAAAAGTCACTTCGTTGATGAGGTGACTTTTTTTGTATTATTGTTTATATTTAAATAAATATCTTTTATTTTTTAACATAAATTGGACTTCTTTTTAATAAATAGGAAACTGCATCCATCCAACTGTCTTTAAAATAAAATACTGGTTTACGAGTTTGTGTGTAAATTTTTGTAGCATTTTTATACATATCAAAATACACTGTGAAATAATAATGTAGCTCTGTATTTGCATTTGCTACACTATAATCCTCTACTTTGGCTTTTTTATCGTTGTCACTAATTTTGACATTTCCAGTATTATAACCTGTTGAGGTTGTACTGGTCGCAGTTGTATACGAAACTTTGGCAGCTACGATATTATCTACACCTAATATTTTTTCTAAATCTTCAATTGGCGTGTCATCAATATTGTTATGGTCTATTCCTGCTTTATGTAATAAGCTATTGGTTGTTCTTAAATCTTGAACAGTAAGTGGAAAAATATTAGATGATTTGTCAATCAGTTTATTATACAAATCGTTTTGAGCAAATTTTGCCATATCTTCTGAACCCTGTTGGTTATCTGAGTTAACATAAGGAATAGGCAATACAGCAATAGTATTGGCTTTTATTTCTCCATTGGCAGCGGTTTGTACAGGTGAAGAGTTATTGGGGGTATTACTGTTTTGAGATGTGTCAAAAGTCTGTGAACGGCCACTTGAAAAATCAATACGAGCAATTTGTGAAATGTTCAGTACATTTTGTAATGATTCGTTTGGCAATGAGTATTCTAGCTCTTTATCAGATATTTTAGATATGGTACACTCTATAATCTGATAATCTCTTTTTATTATTTTATCTAACTTTTTTGTACTTCCTGTTTGAGAAAAACCAAAAATTGTACTTAATAAAAATAGAATAACAGTAATGTTTTTTTTGAATTTCATAGTAGTTATGCTTTAGTTTAAACCTATAAAGGTTTTGTTATTGAATCTTTAATCTCTTTAATTAAAAATGGGTATACTACAAATTTAATATAAAACTTACAGACATTGAGTATAGTTGTTATGTGTTTTACTAATTTTATTTTTTTTAAGAGTCATTAAATCAATGTTTTATTTAAATATTTGGCGATGCTTCTCGATAAAAAATAAAAAAATACTGAATTCGGTTAAGTTTGAAATTAGTTTGTTGTGACGTAAAGTCCGAATCTTTTTTATAATCCGGTTATAGTTTGTGCTTTTTAATTTTGCTTCTTTTTTTTTTAATAAAAATAGAAAGAAATAAGTTTTTGTCAAACACGATCTGTATCGGACATTTAGGAATAGACAATATGTTAAACTTTTTGTAAGGAATTTTAGGATTAAACATTTAATTAAGTAATTAGCTGTAATTATTACACTTATTAATTAAAACTCATTCATGTCGAAATTTTACTATTTTATCTTACTGGTTTTTATTTGTTCTTATGTATCTGCACAAAATTCAATTTCTCTAAAAGGAAAAGTTATTGATGAAACTACAAAATCTCCAATTGAATCGGCAACGGTCTATCTTTCCAGCATAAAAGATTCAACAGTTATTGCTTATACTATTACTGATAAATTTGGAAAATTTGATTTTAAAACAAAAAAAAGCAATAAGCCATTACATTTAAAAGTGTCTTTTGTTTCTTATCAAGATTATAAAATTGAATTAAAAAGTATTGAAGAAGGTAAAGATTTTGGAACAATAGCCCTAAAAGAAGCCGTGAAATCACTCGATGAAGTGGTGGTGAGAAGTCAAGCTCCGCCAATTAGAATTAAGAAAGATACATTAGAATTTAATGTGTCATCGTTTAAAGTTCGACCAGATGCCAATGTTGAAACTTTATTAAAACAATTACCTGGGGTTGAGATTGATTCCGATGGAAAAATCACCGTTAACGGAAAAGAAGTAAATCAAATTTTAGTAAATGGAAAACCTTTTTTTGATAAAGATGGGAAAATTGCCTTGCAAAATTTGCCTTCGGACATCATCAAGAAAGTTCAGATTACGGATACTAAAACAAAGAAAGAAGAGAATACAGGTGCAGTATCTAGCTCTAATAATGCTAGTATCAATTTGACTATTGACGAGGATAAAAACAAAGGTTTTTTTGGAAAATTTATGGGAGGAGCGGGGTCAGATTCTCGATATGAAAGTAGTGCACTCGTAAATTATTTTAAAAATAAAAGGAAGATTAGTGTTCTAGCTTCATCCAATAATATTAATTCTACGGGGTTTTCTATGGATGAAATTTTTGACAACATGGGAGGAGGAAGAAATACTAATGTTTGGATGAATAGTAATGGTACATTTGGAATTAATGGAAGGCAGTTTGGAAGTGGAAACGGTATTACTCGCTCCGATTTAGTTGGAATCAATTACTCTGATGAATGGAGGAAAGACTTAGACGCCACATTAAGTTATTTTTATTCTGCTGCTAATACTAAAAATGACAACATAACGAATCAGGTCAATTTTTTGCCTTCAGGTGATTTTGCTACAAGATCTAATTTTAGCTCAAATGAAGACAGATATACTCACAATATTGCATCAGTTTTCGAATTTAAAATAGATTCTACAACATCAATTATACTTGAGCCTAATTTTACCAAAGCCAATTCTAAAAAAGGTATTGTTTCAGAACAATTTTCATTCGATGCTCAAGATGCATTGCTTAACTCGAGTACTTCTGATAACTTTTATGAAAATGATTTAAATGGGTTTACTAATACTTTATCCTTCACTAAATCATTTAAAAAGAAAGGTAAATTTCTAAGTATAGTTTTTAGAAATGATAACTCTGTCAATACAAATGATGATTATATTGACTCTAAAACGGTTTTTAACCAAGATGGAAAGCCAGACGATATTCGAAAGCAGCTTAATGAAACTAAAAATATACGAGATAATTATTTTACAGAAATTGAGTTTACTCAGCCAGTTACCGATTCTCTAAAAGTGAAATTAGGGGTTGAATATAAATTTGAGCAAAAGAAAGATAATAGAGATTCTTTTGATTATGATGAGAATAATAAATCCTATTCTGTTGTTAATGATGAATTGACGAATATTTTTAATTCCACCGAAAATACATTTTCACCAAATACGGGTATAATTTTAAATAAGAAAAAAGTTAATTTATATTTAAACCTAGGAACAACGATAATAAACTTTGATAATAAAGGTGATTATTTGAATGTTGTTACGAGTTTAAATAAAGAATATGTCTTGCCTTATACTAATGCTTATGCTTCTTACGCGTTTTCTAACAATAAAAATATATCGGTAAATTATAATTATTCATATAATCTCCCTACATCGAAACAAGTGCTGCCGATAGAAGATTTGGCGGATCCATTAAATACTTTTATAGGGAATCCAAATCTTGATTTGAATAAAAATCATGGTATTTATTTGTCGTATCGAAATTTTGATTTTGCTACTCGCTCTGGTTACGGACTTTATTCAGGAGGGAATTTTTATGATAATCAAGTTGTGGCTTCTGTGAGTTATGATGATAATAGAAAACGAACTACAACCTATGAAAATGTTGCTGGAACGTATAATTCTTGGCTAGGTTTTTATTGGAATAAAACTATTAAAAACGAAGCTCATACATTTAAGTATGGATTACGATTGAATAATAATTTCAACTTTTCAAAAGGATTTACGGATGATGAATTGTACACTGCAAAAAGCTATGTATTTTCTCCAAGAATAAATTTCGGGTATGATTATGGAGAAATTTTATCAATAAATCCATCATATGAGTATTCTTATAATAAAACGAGTTTTACAAATTATAATGTAGATCAGGCAGATTATTTTACACATAAACTCAATCTTCAAGTAACAAATTATTGGCCTAAAAATTGGACGTTTGGTAACGATTTTGGATATACTTATAATTCGAATATATCTCCAGGATTTAAAAAAGATTTTTTCTTGTGGAATACTAGTTTAGCATATAGTTTTTTCGAAAAGAAATTTATGGCAAAAGTAAAAGTGTATGACCTTCTAAATCAAAATCAAAGCGCCACGAGAATGATAACTCCAACAACTATTGTAGATGAGCAAAACACGGTATTAAAACGTTACGTAATGTTTTCATTGACTTATAAACTTGAAAAGTTTGCAGGAAAAGAGAAAAAATCCAATAGAATGATGTTTTAAAAATATAAAAAAATGCCTTCAGATTCTGAAGGCATTTTTTTATATAATTATAATTTCAACTTAAAAGTTTTATTGAATACTGAATTTAATTTTACCAGCCTCCACTAGAGCCTCCACCAGAGAATCCACCACCACCAAAACCTCCGCCGAAGCCACCGCCTCCAAATCCACCGCCTGAAGATCCTCCTCCAAATCCGCCACCGCTGCCTCTTCCGAGACTGCTTAGAAGGATAACATCCATTAGGCTGGGACCGCCACCACCACGGTTGCCAGAGTTTCCGCTGCCACCACCTTTATTTTTGGATAGCAATATCAAAACGATGATAACGATGACAATGATCGGGAAAACAGGAAAATCTTTTCCTTTGGTTTGTTGTTTGCGCTCTCCTTTGTATTTTCCTTTAAAAACATCAAAAAGAGCATCGGTTCCTTTGTCTAAACCACGATAATAACTGCCTGCTTTAAATTCGGGAATAATAATATTTCGTATGATTTCACCACCAGTTCCAGCAGTTAATTTATCTTCAAGTCCATAACCAGGATTTATCGCTATTTTTCTTTCGGCTTTTGCCAAAAGTATTATAACACCGTTATCGTCTTTTGCAGTTCCTCCAATTCCCCATGTTTGTCCCCATTTGGTTGCCAATTGACTTACGTCTTCATTTTTGAGACTCTCTATAGTGATTACAACAATTTGAGTAGTGGTAGAATCAGAGTATTTGATTAGCTTTTCTTCGAGCTGTGCTTTTTCCTGCGGGCTTAAAACATTTGCATAATCATATACCGAAGTTTGAAAACTAGGCTTTTCCGGAATGTCAAATTGTGCAAATAGAAAATTACTGTTTAAGAAAAGGAAAACATAAAAAATTAATTTCCACTCAGTTTTTGTTTTCTGACTTTCGACTTTTGACTTTCGACTTTCTGACTTTTGTCTTAGTTCCATTATCCTCTTGATATTTCGTTAGATAATTCATTGGTGTCTCCTTCTTGCCAAGGAAAATGCTCTTTGAGTTTTTCTCCAGCTTTTAAGATACCATCGATTAATCCTTGTTTAAAATTCCCCTGTTTAAATTGTGTAATCATGACATCACGAGTACTGTCCCAAAAAGTATTGGTTACAATATCATTTATGCCTTTGTCTCCACAAATAACAAAAGTTTTGTCCTCGACAGCCATATAGATTAAAACACCATTTTGTAATTGGGTCTCATCCATTTTTAAATCTTGAAAAACTTCCAAGGCACGATCATAGGCATCAAGCGAAGTCGTTTTCTCTATATGTACTCTAATTTCGCCCGAAGTGTTTTTTTCGGCTATACGAATAGCCTCAACAATTTCTTGCTCATCTTCTGGGCTTAAAAAATCTTCTACTTTTGACATTGTATAAGTTTTAAAAACCCCGCCTAAGCGGGGTTATATTTTTTTAGAATTTTACTTCAACAGGTTTTTCAGCACCAGCTACTGATTGGAAATAAGCTTTTTCTTTGAAGCCAAACATTCCAGCAAACATAGAGTTAGGGAACGTTTTGATATGCGTGTTATATGGCATAACAGCTTCGTTAAAACGAGTACGAGCTGTCAAGATTTGATTTTCAGTACTAGCCAATTCGTCTTGTAATTTTAAGAAGTTTTCATTGGCTTTTAATTCTGGATATTTTTCTACTGTAACTAATAATTTTGATAATGAACTGCTTACGCCACTTTGAGCCGAGTTGAACGCTGCTAATTGTTCTGGTGAAATGTTAGTTGGATCAACAGTTACAGAAGTAGCTTTGGCACGAGCTTCAATTACTGCTGTTAAAGTACTTTTTTCAAAATCAGCGGCACCTTTTACTGTGTTTACTAGGTTTCCAATAAGATCATTTCTTCTTTGATAAGCTGTTTGTACATCTCCCCATGATTGCTCAACGGTTTGACCAAGTGTAACTGCTGTATTGTTTATCCCTTTAACCCAGCTGTAAATTCCAATAATTACTACTGCTCCGATAATCCAAGGCAAAAATCTTCTCATGTTTATTTAATTTAAGGTTTGTTTGTTTTTATTTATTGTTATTGTAATTCGTTTTTAATGTTAATCAACTGCATTTTTATGGTTTCTAATTTACTAATAATTTCAAATTTATCCATAGTTTTCTTTTGTCCTTCTTTTAGATGAGTTTTGGCTCCCTCTAAAGTAAAACCTCTTTCTTTGACCAAATGATAAATAAGTTTTAGATTCTTAATGTCTTCTGGAGTGAACATTCTATTTCCCTTTGCATTTTTCTTTGGTTTCAGAATATCAAATTCACTGTCCCAAAACCGAATTAGGGAAGCGTTTACATCAAATGCTTTGGCAACTTCGCCAATGCTATAATATCTCTTATCTGGTGATAATTCTATGTGCATGTTTATTTCTTTAGTTGGTAGTAATTAGTTGTTAGCACTTTGCTAATCATTAATTACTTTTCACTCTTAACTTCCTGTCTGTATTTTATATCTTACTATTCAATTTTCGTTACGCTTAAAATATCTACCAACCATCAACCAAAAACCTAATCTAACGATTGATTTTCCTGGTTAGCAATTTTAGAAATAGCAACGTATTCTATTGCCGAAATATTGCCATAATAAAAATTAAGCGGATTAACTACTTTTCCATTTTTATGAACTTCGTAATGCAAGTGTGGTGCTTCAGATCTTCCTGTGCTGCCTACGTATCCTATAACATCGCCTCTTTTTACTGACTTTCCAGCCCTGCAGTTGTATTTACTTAAATGACCATATAAGGTTTCGTATCCATAACCATGTCTTATAACGATATGATTCCCATAACCCGAAGCTGTATTATCTGCCCTAGCCACAACTCCATCGCCTGTTGCATAAATTGGAGTTCCCGATTTGGCCGTAAAATCCATTCCTTCATGCATTTTTCTGGCTTTCGTAAATGGGTCGGTTCTGTACCCAAAACCAGAAGCCATTTGTTTTAAATTTTCATTTTTCACCGGTTGTATCGCTGGAATTGCTGCCAGTAATTTGTCTTTAGCTTTAGCTAATTTTAAAATTTGGTCCAATGATTTCGACTGTATAGCCAATTCTTTACTCAACGCATCTATTCTTTCTGTAGTACTCGTTACCAATTTTGAATTATCGTAACCTTGCAAAGCAGCATATCGATTTATGTTAGAATAACCCGCTTTTCTCTCTTCCAAAGGAATTGCAGCAGTATTGAAATAAACACGGTATAAATTATTGTCGCGATCCTCAAGATCTTCAACTACATCATCTATTTGATCCATTTTTTTATTTAAGATCGCATAATTTAACTTCAAATTTTCTACTTGACGTGCTAAGGAGCGATCCTTAGGAGTATCGAAATAAGGCGTATTTAATAGTATTATAAAAGTCAAAAAACCAAACAATGCCGAGGCTAATAAAAACAGAATGGCAAATCCAAATTTTCTTCTTTTTCTGATTTTTATTTTCCTATAGGCCAGATTTACCGAATCGTAATAATATTTTACTTTCGCCATATTTTAAAATACCCTATTTTTGCAAATTAGTATAAGGTTAGTCGAACAAATTTAATAAATGTTTCAGATGTTCGACTCTTTTTTTAAATAATAAATATAATGTGCCTTATCCAGCTATCCGTTGCAAGTTCTCGTTTAGAAAACTTTTTTTTCTAATGAGCTGGCAGGAGCTTCCTTCGGTCGCTCTGCCATCTCAAGAAAAAATAAGTTTCTAAATCTCGAAGCTTTCCACTGCTATCTGGGGCAAAAACAGATTGAGAGATTAAAAGATTTAATAATTGAAAAATTTATTTCTGCTATAATCTTCGAATCTTTAAATTTTTTAAATCTTTAAATTTTACAATGAAATCACAAGACGTACGCAAGCAATTCCTAGATTTTTTCGAGAGCAAAGGACATTTAATAGTTCCCTCAGCTCCAATCGTTCTTAAAGATGATCCAACCTTGATGTTCAATAATTCAGGGATGGCCCAGTTCAAAGAATACTTCTTAGGGCTTGGAACACCAAAAAGCAAAAGAATTGCCGATACACAAAAATGTCTTCGTGTTTCAGGAAAACATAATGACCTTGAGGAAGTAGGAATCGATACCTACCACCATACTATGTTCGAAATGTTGGGTAACTGGTCTTTTGGAGATTATTTTAAAAAAGAAGCCATTCACTGGGCATGGGAATTATTGACTGAAGTTTACAAAATACCTAAAGACATTCTTTATGTTTCTGTTTTTGAAGGAAACGCTGAAGAGAATGTTCCTTTTGACCAAGAAGCTTGGGATATTTGGGCAACATTAATTGATGAAGACAGAATCATTCTTGGAAACAAAAAAGATAATTTCTGGGAAATGGGAGATCAGGGACCTTGTGGACCTTGCTCTGAAATTCACGTTGATATTCGCTCTGCTGAAGAAAAAGCTCTAGTTTCAGGGAAATCTTTAGTGAATAATGATCATCCGCACGTAGTTGAAATTTGGAACAACGTATTTATGGAATTCAATCGTAAAGCCGATGGTTCTTTAGAGAAATTGCCAGCGCAACACGTAGATACAGGAATGGGATTTGAGCGTCTTTGTATGGTTTTACAAGGAGTTCAGTCGAATTATGATACAGATGTTTTTACACCACTAATCCGCGAAATTGAAACGATTACTGGGAGTAAATATACTATCAAAGCAAAAGACGAAGCCGAAGAAAAAATAAATATTGCTATCCGTGTTATTGCCGATCACGTTCGTGCAGTTGCTTTTGCAATCGCTGATGGTCAATTGCCATCTAATACGGGAGCTGGTTATGTAATTCGTAGAATTTTGCGTCGTGCTATTCGTTACGGTTTTACGTTCTTAGATACCAAAGAACCTTTTATATACAAATTGGTTGAAACTTTGAGTGCGCAAATGAGCGGATCTTTTCCAGAAATTCGTTCTCAAAAAGCATTATGTTCAAATGTGATTCGTGAGGAAGAAAGTTCTTTCTTGAGAACTTTAGATCAAGGTTTGGTATTGCTTGATGCAGTAATTAATACTAATTCAGGAACTGTAATCGATGGTAAAAAAGCATTCGAATTATACGATACATACGGTTTTCCAATCGATTTGACTGCATTGATATTGTCTGAAAAAGGATTAGAATTGGATGAAAAAGGATTCCAGGAACAATTACAATTACAAAAAGAACGTTCTCGTGCAGCTTCAAAAGTGACGGCTGGTGACTGGAATATTTTAGTTGAAGATGATGTACAGGAATTTGTGGGTTATGATCGTTTAAAACACAATGTGAAAATTACTAAATACAGAAGAGTTGATAGTGTAAAAGACGGTGAAATTTTTCAACTTGTTTTCAATTCAACACCATTTTATGGTGAAAGTGGAGGACAAACAGGAGACAAAGGATATCTTGAAGCTCAAAACGGCGACATTATCTATATTATCGATACCAAGAAAGAAAACAATCAAACGGTTCATCTTACCAAATCGCTGCCTGATAATTTAACGGATAGTTTTACGGCTGTTGTAGATGCAAATCAAAGAGCAAAAACGTCTTCTAATCATACGGCAACTCACTTGTTGCATCAAGGATTACGAAAAATATTAGGAACACATATCGAGCAAAAAGGTTCGATGGTACGTTCTGCTTCATTGCGTTTTGACTTTTCTCATTTCTCTAAAGTAACGGATGAAGAAATTAAAGAAGTAGAAGATTTCGTAAATGCTAGAATTCGTGAGAGTTTGCCATTAATCGAAAAAAGAGCGATTCCAAAAGATCAAGCAATTGAAGAAGGTGCTATGGCATTGTTTGGAGAAAAATATGGTGATTTGGTTCGTATGATTAAGTTTGGCGATTCTGTTGAATTATGTGGAGGAACACACGTGCCAAATACAAGTGATATTTGGCATTTCAAAATTACTTCAGAAGGAGCTGTGGCGGCGGGAATCCGTCGTATAGAAGCTATTACAAGCGATGCCGCTAAAGACTTTTTCGAATCGCAATTGATTTCTTTTGCAGAGATAAAAGAAGTGTTGAAAAATGCTGTAGATCCTGTAAAAGCGATTCAAACAATACAAGAGGAAAATGCTTCTTTGAAAAAACAATTGGAGGTTTTATTGAAGGATAAAGCTAAAAATATGAAAGGAGAATTAGCTCAGGAATTACAAGAAATTAATGGAGTTCGTTTCCTTGCCAAACAAGTTGATTTGAGTCCAGAAGGAGCTAAAGATTTAGCGTATGAATTAGGACTTTTAGGAGAAAATATTTTCTTAGTATTAGCTACTGCCGATGCTGGAAAACCAATGTTGTCTTGTTATATTTCTAAAGAATTAGTGGCGGATAAAAAATTAAATGCAGGTCAAGTCGTACGTGAATTAGGAAAATACATCCAAGGTGGAGGAGGAGGGCAACCTTTCTTCGCAACTGCAGGAGGTAAAAATGTAGATGGAATTGGAGAGGCTTTGAAAAAAGCAATTGAGTTTGTAAAGTAAATTTTCTAGCACAAACAATCTTTAGGTTGTATTAATAAATAGAATATAAGTTTAAAAATCCCAAGTAATTAATTAATAATTTATTTGGGATTTTTTTGTTCAAATAAGTTGTTTTTTTAGGTCTTTAGTTCTGTGTTTTGATATATTTGTAAATATATTAATACGTAATTTGTTAAAAATGAAAATTTTTTTATTTCTTTTAAGTGCTTTGTTTTTAGTGCTAATTTCATCTTGTTCTAGTGATGATTCAACTTCGAGTTCTGCTGATAATTCAGTTTTACCAAAAACAATTTCTATGACTTTCCCTGAATTTGCTTCGGATAATAGTAAAACTATCTTAACTTATGATGGAAATAAAATTTCAACTTCAGTAGATGAAGATTCAAAAACTGTTTTTACTTACGATGGAAATAGTATAGTTAAACAAGTGAAATTTGATTTAGACGATAAAGGAAATGAGTCTAAAGATACTGAAGTCTCTTATACTTATGAAAATGGAAAACTAAAAACAAGAATATTAAAAAAAGAGTTTTCCACTGAATATCCAAATGGGCAATATATTTACAAAACAGTTTACTCATATAATACGGATAATCAAGTTACTTATGTATATTATGTGGTAGATGCTAAAACAAATATAGAAGTAAAAGATCATCAAGGGATTTTAAATTACAAAGATGGAAATCTCGTTAAGGTAGAAGAGTTTATTCTTAACAGTGATCAACACAACGTAAGGGTTTATGAGTATGATGATAAAAATGCTCCATTCAAAAATATTTTAGGTTTTAACTTATTGTTATATGAGGTTGGTATTGGAAATAATAATATAACTAGTGCTAGCAGTTCATTAGATCCATTTGTTTATATCAGCAATTACATTTATGGGGAGAATGGGTATCCTAAAAAAACGACATCCTATGCGAGAGATGGAAAAACAATACTATATATAACTGAATACACATATTAATTTGTAGATTTATTTTATAAACCAGATGATCAAAAGCATCTGGTTCTTTTATTTCTAAAAAATGTCGAAATTTACACGAAATAGTAAAGATGCAATTCACTACACCAATACCCATTTCTAAAATCCCAAACCCAATAGACTATAACTCCAAAATTGTTTCTTTGGGTTCTTGCTTTGCAGAAAATATGGGAGCTAAATTTCAGTATTTTAAATTCCAAAGCGAGACCAATCCATTCGGAATTATTTTCAATCCGGTCTCTTGAGAGAATTTTTCGAAACTGCAGGAGGTAAAAATGTAGATGGAATTGGAGAGGCTTTGGAGAAGGCAGTTGAGTTTGTGAAGTAGTCTTTTATATCAAATAAATCTATTCGCTTGTTACTGAAAAGATTACAAAATTTGAAAACCCTTAAAACTATTTAATAGTTTTTAAGGGTTTTTTATTGTTAAAATGAGTTAAAATTTATAACATTATTTGTTTTGATTTATTTATATTTGATCAACTATTTATACATACACTTACTAAAAATGAAAAAAATTTTATTTCTTTTCAGCACATTAACTTTAGTGCTAATTTATTCTTGTTCAAATGATGAAAAAAATGATTCTGAAACTTCTGACACGAGCTCTGTTTTACTAAAGAAAGTAATTTCAAAAGATGATGATAGTGAGCTTATAACTACTTTCACTTATGATGGCAAAAAACTGACTACTGTTAATTTTTCTGATGGTGATTTATATTCTTTTACCTATACAGGAGATTTAATAACTAAAATTGAATATTTTGAGAAAAATGTATTGAGCGAAAAAGATCTTTACACTTATGATTCACAAGGAAATTTAGTTACAGTTATTAACATAGAAGGTAATTATGCGCATAGAACAGAATACACCAGAAATTCAGATGGAACAATTTCCTATGATGGCTATTATGGGGATGCAACTTCTCAAACAATGTTTTCTACAAAAGGGAAATTATACTTCTTAAATAGTGAAATTATCAAGGATGAAAGTTCTGATATTCAAGGAAGCACAACTTATGAGGATGTAGTTACCTATATCTATGATACCAAAAATAATCCATACAAAAACATTACTGGATTTGACAAAATTATGATTTCTGAATCTAGTGATTTTTTTGATGACTTAGAAGGTGGTATATCCCATAATTTATTAAAGGAAGAATGGACATCTTTTAACAAATCAGAGGAGACAACGAGTTGTACATACACTTATGAATCCAATGGGTTTCCAAAAACAAGTATTGTTGATGGCACTTCTTTTCAATATTTTTATTAAGTAGTATAAAAACTTATAAAAACCTTTCAGAGTTTAAACTTTGAAAGGTTTTTTTATTAATATTAAGTTAATTTTGTGTCAAACTCTTTAAAATGCAATTCACAACCCAAATACCCATTCCTAAAAGCAAATCACCAATAGACTACAACTCAAAAATTGTTTCTTTGGGTTCTTGCTTTGCAGAAAATATGGGAGCTAAATTTCAGTATTTTAAATTTCAAAATGAGACAAATCCATTCGGAATTATTTTCAATCCAGTTTCGATTGAAAGAATAATCAGAAGAGTTGTAACGCAGGAATTGTTTACCGAAAAAGATGTCTTTTTTCATAACGAACGCTGGCATTGTTTTGATATCCATTCGGATTGGAGTAATTCAAATAAAGAGGAATTATTAGAGAACTTAAATAAAATCCTCAAATCTACGATTCAACAATTAATTGATTCAACACACATTATTATTACTTATGGAACTTCTTGGGTTTACAGAAATAATGAAAGTCAGGAAATCGTAGCTAATTGCCATAAAGTACCCCAGAAGCAATTTTCAAAGGAGTTGTTGTCGATTAAAATTATTGATAATTCTATTCAAAATACTATTGATTTAATTAAACAAATAAACCCAAATTGCAATTTCATTTTTACCATTTCTCCAGTGCGACACATAAAAGATGGTTTTATTGAAAATCAATTAAGTAAATCACATTTGTTTACGGCATTACCCAAAACTATAAACCATCAATCATCAACTATTAACTATTTTCCTTCCTATGAAATCATGATGGATGAATTGCGTGATTATCGTTTTTATGCGGAAGATATGTTGCATCCAAATCAAACGGCTATTGATTACATTTGGGAGCGTTTCAGTGAAAGTTGTATTACTGAAAATAGTTTTCAAACCATGAAAGAAGTTTCGGAAATTCAAAAAGGATTAAACCACCGAAGCTTTAATCCTAATTCGGAACAACACTTTAAATTCTTATCAAAACTGAATCAGAAGATCGATATTCTAACACAAAAATTTCCTCATATAAAGTTTTAAATCATCTTTTTTGTTAATCTAAAAAAGAAAGAAAATAATTATTTTTCAGTGGAATTTTAGAACAATTGGGAGTAATTATGTAAATTGTTGAAGTATATTTTTTACAATTTTGTAAATTGTAATATATATGACAATAATTTTTATAATGCAACTTTAATCTAACCGTGTTTTATTGAGCTATGAATACAAAACAAATTCATTTTCTGAAAAAAACACTACGCGTATTCCTTTGGTGCGTGGCTTCAATAGTTGCGATTTTATTACTTCTTATAATTTTAATTCAGGTTCCGTCAGTTCAGAATTTTGTTAAAGACAAAGCTGTTACTTATCTGCACGGAAAAATAAAAACCAAAGTTGCTTTAGATCACATTTCGATTAAATTCCCTAAAGATGTTGTTCTTGAAGGTTTTTATTTTGAAGATCAAAAAAAAGATATTTTACTGGCTGGAAATCGCTTAGAAGTTGATGTCGATCTATTTAAATTGATAAACAGTGAACTCGAAATAAATTCTATTTCCCTGACGAATACAACTGCCAATATTTCAAGAAATAAAGAGGGAGTTTTCAATTTCTATTATATTATAAAAGCTTTTGAATCGAATGAACCAAAAGATCCCAGTAGTAAGCCATTCAAAATATCGGTTGTAAAAGTAAATCTAGATAATGTCAAATTCAATTATAATGATGATTTTACTAAAAATGATATTCGCGTAAAACTGACTCATTTTGATACTAAATTCAAGGAGTTTGATTTGGATAAAATGGATTTCAATATTCCGAAGATTAATTTAAACGGATTGAAATTAGTTTTGAATCAGGATGCTGTCGAAAAAATTGCTGAAGTCTCTGTGAAAACAGCTGATACAATTTCGAAAAGGAAAGACTTCAAGTTAAAACTAGGAAAAATCAACCTGTCAAAAATTGATATTTCTTATGATAATAAAGATTCCAAATTGGATTCAGGAATACGTTTGGGTACTTTGGAATTAGCCGTTAATGAAATTGATTTGAATAAACAGCTTTTGGATTTTGATGTTTTCGAATTAAAAAATCTAAAAGGAAATCTACGATTGGGTGTAAAAGACAAACAAATTAAAACACCTGATTTAGATTCAACCGCAATCAAACAAACGGGTTGGAAAGTAAAACTGAATGATGTTGATATACAAAATGTCGCTTTCAAATTTGATAACATGGAGTCGAAACCTACGCCAAAAGGAATTGATTACAATCATCTCGAATTGAATACATTTAATTTAAAAGCGGAGAATCTATCATATGGGAATGATACAATTTCCGGAAATATAAAATCTTTGGCTGTAACTGAAAAAAGAGGTTTACAGATTCAGGCTTTAAAAACAGATTTCTTTTATGGACCTAAAAATGCCTATCTGAATGATTTGTATTTGAGAACTCCCCAAACGCTTCTTCAGAATAAAATCAGAGTAACATATCCGTCACTTAATGCATTAAAGAAGGATATTGCCAATCTTACTTTGGATGCCAATTTAAATCAATCTAAAATCGGTTTTAAAGATATTTTATTATTCGCTCCGGATTTACAAAAGACAAATCCGTTTAAAAGTAATCCAAATGCGGTTTTGTATTTGAATACCCGATTGAACGGAAAAATAAAAAACCTGAATAT
The DNA here is from genome assembly GCF_002813295.1 of Flavobacterium sp. 5. Taxonomy (NCBI): domain Bacteria; kingdom Pseudomonadati; phylum Bacteroidota; class Flavobacteriia; order Flavobacteriales; family Flavobacteriaceae; genus Flavobacterium; species Flavobacterium sp. 5. Next base: position 1,146,827 of record NZ_PHUE01000001.1, on the reverse strand, counting down.
TCCTTTATTCGAAATGAGCGGAATTGGGAATACAAGAGTTTCAATGTCAGGAAAAATTATTGGCCTGCCAAATGGTCAAAAGGCATATTATGATTTGAATATCAGAAAATTGTCGAGCACTTCCAAAGATGTATATTCTTTTGTGCCTACAGGAACGATTCCAAAGAATATTCAATTGCCAACACAGTTTAATGTACAAGGAAAATTCAAAGGAACAGTTCAGAATTTCAAAACCAATTTGGCTTTAAACAGCAGTTTTGGAAATGCAAAAGTAGATGCTTTTTTTGACCAGCGAATCAAAAAACAAGAGAAATATGATGCATTGGTTTATTTACAGGATTTCGATTTAGGCCGATTAATAAAAAATGATTCGATCGGAAAAATTACGCTTAAAGCGAAAGTAAAAAGCAAAGGTCTAGATCCGAAAACGGCTCAAGCAGAATTAGATGGAATTGTTCAAAAAGCAGTATTTAATCGGTATACCTATAAAGATTTATCTTTAAAAGGAAATATCAAAAATGGATCTTTTGCAGTAAAATTAGGAATGAAAGATCCAAATTTAAATTTTAATCTTACAGCAAGCGGAAATACAAAAGATAAATACCCAGCGATAAAACTCAAATTAAATCTCGATATAGCCGATTTAGAAAAGCTGAATCTTCACGCTGGTCCAATGAAATTACGCGGAAATGTAGATGCTGATATTGCCAATAGTAATCCTGATTTCCTTAACGGAAAAGTGTTTCTTTCGAATGTTCAGATTTTGCAGGATGCTGAACCAATAGTTTTAGATTCTATTCGCGTAATTGCTTTTTCGGACAATACCCGAAACAATATCAAAATATCTTCACAGTTCTTGAAAACTGAAGTTGATGGGAAATACAAACTAACCACATTAGCATCAGCAATAAAAAAATCATTGTCAAAGTATATGGATTTACAAAATCCAAAAGTTAATAGCGAATCAGATGAACAGCGATTAGCTTTTACATTGACGGTAGATAATGATCCAATACTTTTTAAAATCCTGCCTAAATTAACTGGTCTGGAACCTATTAAAATTACTGGAAAGTATAATAATGTGGCAGATTCTTTAGAAATAAAAGGAACGATTCCAAGAATTGTATATGCCAATAATACAATTGCCGATGGCAAAATAAATATTGAAGCCAAAGAAAATGCTTTAGAATATCAAATTTCAGTAGCAACGATTGAAAGCGGTGAATTGAAAGTTCCATTTACGAGTTTATCCGGAAAAGTAGAAAATAATATTCTTACGTATGCCTTGCAGGTAAAAGATACCAAAGACAAAGAACAGTACGTCATCGCTGGAGAATTTCTACGTCAGGATGCCAAAAATATCCTGAAAATCAATTCTGATAATTTCGTGCTTAATTATGACAAATGGAATATTAATCCTGAAAATGCAATTGAGTTTGGAGATAACAGATTATACATTAATAAGTTTTTCTTAGATAATTCAGGTAACGAACTTAAAATACAATCTCAAGGACCACAGAACAATGCGCCCATTCAGGTTGATTTTGTGAATTTCAAAATTGAAACTATTCTGAACATCGTCAAAAAAGATAAGCTCTTGATGCAGGGGTTAATCAATGGGAATGCAGTTGTCGAAAATGCAATGACATCACCCATTTTTACTTCGGATATAAAAGTTGATAATTTTGCTTTTAGAGGAGAACCTGTTGGAAATCTGGAAATAAAAGTAGATAACAAAACTACAAATACACTTGTTGCAAATGTAGTTTTAAGTGGAGAAGGAAACGATGTAAATCTTAATGGAAATTACAAAATTAGTGATGGAAATTTAGATTTGAATGTAGACATCAATAAATTGAACATTAAAAGTATTCAGGGTTTTTCAATGGGGAATGTTAGCGATGGAACAGGGTTTTTATCAGGAAATTTCAAAATCACAGGAAATACCGCAACACCGAAAGTTGCAGGAGAGTTAAATTTTAATGATTCTGGTTTTAGAATTACAAAACTGAATTCTTATTTTAAAACAGAGAATGAAAAAATCACTTTCAGCAATGATGTAATTACGTTTGACACTTTTACACTTTATGATGAAAATGATAATAAATTGGCTCTAAGCGGTACAATCCAATCTCCAGATTTTAGAAATTATAATTTTGATTTAAAAGTATTGGCTGATGATTTTAGAGCAATACATTCTAAAGCTTCGGATAATGATTTGTTTTACGGAGATTTATTTTTAGACACACAATTAGACATAAAAGGAACACTCGAAAATCCTATTGTAGGCGGAAATATTAAAATAAATAAGGAAACTAAATTTACAGTTGTTTTACCTCAATCCGACCCTTCAATTGCAGACAGAGAAGGAATTGTAGAGTTTGTTGATGAAGATAATTTATATCTGAAACAAACTGCTGAGATGAAGAAAAAATTGAATCAGTCAGATTTGATTGGTATGAATGTAAGCGTTGATATTTCTTTAGTTAAAGAAGCTGAACTTACATTGATTATTGATAAAGGAAATGGTGATTACCTTAATCTAAAGGGTGAAGCTGAACTTACTGGAGGAATTGACCCTTCAGGAAAAACAACTCTTACAGGGAAATATGAAGTTTCTGACGGAGCTTATGAAATGAATTTTAATGCCATTCGAAGAAAATTTGAAATTCAACAAGGAAGCTATATTGTATGGAATGGAGAACCAACTTTGGCAACCTTAAATATTACAGCAATTTATAAAATGAATGCGGCTCCAATTGATTTACTCGGAAACCAATTGGGAGGAGATGTAAGCACGACAGTCAAAAATACATACAAGCAAAAAATTCCGTTTCAGACTTTATTGAAAATGAATGGTGAATTGCTCAAACCCGAAATCACATTTGATATTAAACTTCCTGACGGGAATTATGGAGTTTCATCAGATATTGTGTCGGCCTCTCAGACAAAATTGGAACAGCTCAGACAAGAACCAGCAGAATTAAACAAACAAGTTTTTGCACTTTTATTATTAAACCGTTTTGTTGGCGAAAATCCTTTTGCAAGTGAAAGTGGCGGAACCAATGCAGAATCTTTAGCAAGACAAAGTGTGAGTAAAATACTTTCTCAGCAATTAAATGATCTTGCCGGAGAATTAGTAAAAGGATTTGAGTTAGACTTTGATTTAGAATCAACAGATGATTATACTTCCGGATCAATGGAAAACAGAACGGATCTTAATGTCGCAGTTTCAAAAAAACTGCTTGATGACCGACTAAAAGTTACTGTAGGAAGCAGTTTTGGTGTTGAAGGAAAAGAGCGTGCCAATGAAGAAACTACAAATATTGCCGGTGATGTTTCTTTAGATTATCAACTTACAAGAGACGGCAGATATATGGTTCGCGCTTATCGCAAAAATGAATATCAGGTAGCGGTTGAAGGTCAGGTAATAGAAACGGGAGTAGCTTTTGTTATCACGATGAGTTACAATAAATTCAGAGAACTATTTCATCGTACGGATGCTGAAAAACTAATGATTGCGCAAGAAAAAATATTTAAAGAAAGAAGAAAACTCAAAGAAAAAGAAGAAAAGGCAAAAGAAGAAAAGAAAGATCAAATTGAAAATGAGCAAAAAACATAGCAATATGAAAATTAGATATATAAAATATTTTATAGTGCTGTCCATATTTTTTGTTTTTGGATGTAGCAATACTAAATATTTGCCAGAAGGTGATTTACTGTACACAGGAGGTTCTGTAACAGTAAAGGATTCCACTATGAAAAAGAAAGAAAGAAAAGAACTGGAGAAAGCACTGGAAGAATTGTTACGGCCTAAACCGAATAAAAAAATACTAGGCTTGCGTCCTAAATTATGGATCTACAATATAGCTGGCGAACCTAAAAAAGATAAAGGTATAAGACATTGGCTAAGAAATAAAGTTGGGGAGCCTCCTGTGCTTTTTAGTAAAGTTGGTTTAGATTATAACGCAGCTGTTTTAAGAAGTTTTGCAGAAAACCGTGGTTATTTTAAAAACAGAGTCAGTGCCGATTCTACTGTGAGAAATAAAAGAGTAACAGCAGAATATATCATTCAGCCAAGAAAACAATACAAAATAAAAGAAGTAAAATTTCCTGATGATTCTTCTGCTTTAGGAAAAGCAATTGCAAAAACAAGCCGAAGATCATTATTGAAAGAGGGAAATGCATACGATCTGGATGTTATAAAAAACGAACGGGAACGTATTGATGCCAGATTAAAAGAAAGAGGGTTTTACTATTTTAACCCAGATTATATTTTGGCTCAGGTAGATAGTACAAAGGGTGATTATCAGGTAAACATCAAATTAAAAATAAAAGATGAAATGCCCGAAAAAGCCAAAATCGCTTATAAGATTGATAAAATTGTAGTATATCCAAATTTTTCGGTTTCAAAAGATACTGTAAAATATAAAAAAGAAGACATTGTTCAATACAACGATTTTACTATTATTGATACGGCTGACACTTTTAATCCCAGAGTTTTTGACAGAGCAATACTTTTCAAAAAGGGCGACTTTTATAATCGGAAAGATCATAATCTTACACTGAATCGTTTTGTGAATCTGGGAACATTCAGCTTTGTGAAAAATGAATTCAAAACTTCGGATAGTATAAAAAACACTTTAGATTCCTATTATTATTTGACACTCTTGCCTAAAAAATTTATTCGTGTTGAAGTTGTAGGCAAAACGAATTCTGCAAGTTATACAGGTTCTGAAATTAATGTAAACTGGAATAACCGAAATCTATTTGGAGGAGCTGAACTGCTTACTGTATCTGTTTTTGGCGGTGCAGATTTTCAGCTTGGAGGAGAAAATAACGGAAAAAACATATATAAACTGGGAACTGAAACCAGTCTGACATGGCCAAGATTTATTACTCCATTTAATATCCAAGGAAATAGTGAGTTTGTCCCTAGAACTAAAGCCACGGTTCGATATGAATTTCAAAACAGAACCCAATTGTATTCGCTAAATTCTTTTAATGCATCTTTTGGTTATTTATGGAGAGAAAGTGCTCGAAAAGAACATCAGTTAAATATTATGGATATTACCTATGTAAGTCCAAATAATGTAACAGCTGAATATCAGGAAGATATAGATGAAGATGCAGCTTTGGGGAAAGTCATCGAAAAACAGCTGATCTTTGGACCTACGTATTCGTACACTTACACCAATACGATGCAAAAGCGAAAAAAACATACTATCTATTTTAATGGAGAATTAGATTTGGCAGGAAACATAACAGGTTTACTAACAGGAGCGAATATCAAAAAGAAGGATACTGTAAAGATATTTAATGTGCCGCTTAGTCAATATGTAAAATTTAAGACAGATTTTCGTCATTACATAAAGCTAAGTAAAGAAACACAATTGGCAAGTAGAATTATTGTTGGAATCGGATTGCCATACGGAAATTCGAATGTTATGCCAACATCAAAACAATTTGTATCAGGAGGAACCAATAGTATTCGTGCTTTTAGAGCCAGAACACTTGGTCCGGGAAGTTATTTCAATACAGTCACAACAAATTCATACTTACCAGATCAAGCGGGTGACTTGAAATTAGAGTTCAGTAGTGAATACAGAGCAAAATTGTTCAGTGTAGTTAATGGAGCATTGTTTGTAGATGCTGGAAATATTTGGCTCTTAAATGCAGATCCTAATAAACCTGGAGCCGAAATTTCTAAAGATTTTATGAAAGATATCGCTGTGGGCGCTGGAGCAGGCTTACGATTTGATTTCTCTTTTTTGATTTTAAGAACTGATTTGGCAATACCGTTAAGAAAACCTTGGTTGTCCGAAAATGATCGTTGGGTAATTGATAATATTGATTTTGGAAGTAGTACTTGGAGAAAAGATAACTTGATGCTTAATATTGCCATTGGATATCCTTTTTAAAAAAAACATAAAACACTTAATTTGTCTTTTGAAAAAAAGAAGTAAATTGGTCTAAATAATATTATAGAATGCAAAATATGCTCAAAAGAATTTTAGCCGTAGTTGGAATTGTAATCGCTGTGATTTTGGCTTTCAAATTTTGTGAGTTCAAAAAAGGAGATGATTCATCCTTAGAGTACAATACAAATTTGATTCAACAGCAAATTGTGAATGTGGGTAAATTGGTGGTTACTGAAGGTCATTTTTCAGAAGTGATTACCTATAAAAACCAGCAAAAGTACATGATGGATATGCTTTCTTTTGAAAAAAAAGCAATTGTCATTGTCAATGCCGATGTTGCAGTTTCATATGATTTGCATCAACTTAAATACGATATTGACGAGGCAAACAAAATCATTACCATTATAAGTATTCCAAAAGAAGAAATCAAGATAAGTCCAGATATAAAATATTATGATGTACAACAAAGCCAAATGAATCCTTTTACTGGCGATGATTACAATAAAATCAATAAATCGGTAAAGGCAAATCTTGCTAAGAAAATCGACAAATCATCCTTGAAATCCAATGCTCAAAATCGTTTGATAAGCGAACTTTCCAAGATTTTGATTCTGACTAATACAATGGGTTGGAAGCTAGAATACAACGGTAAAGTAATAGAAAACGAAAAAGCACTTCAACAGGGTTTGAAGTTATAAAATATTTAAAACACAAATTTCACGAATGGACAAAATAATTATAATCTGTGTTAATTCGTGAAATTCGTTTTTATATCATTTAGTGAGTAGTCTCTTCGTTTTCAAAAATCAATTCCAATCCATTCGAAATTAATTTTTTGATTTCGGGACGTTGTTTTTTTAAGTTTTCTAAATGTAAAATCACTTGTTGCATTAAAACTGTTTCATTTCGTGTATTCAAAAGTTCAATGAGTTCTATAGAAAGCAACCAGTCATTTGGATGTTCTTCTTGGAGTTTTGTGAAGATTGGCTCAAGAGAAGTTGAAGTGTCGTTAGATTCACGAATGTTTCTTACAGTTTGATACAATATTTCCAAATCATCTCTTTCGGCAGTTTGTTTAGCTTTAATGGTTTTGCTCGAAGGAACGTGCAAAATCAAATCAAAACTGCTCACATCAGCTGGTCCAGAGAAAGCCGAAACCAGTTTTTTGCCTACAGCCATATCATAATTTCCCCATTCTGGTTTAAATAAAACAGTGTCTCCGTGAGTTACGGTACAGTTTTTAAAACAAATCAGAATAATTTCTCCGTGCAGATTTCTCTTTCCAGTAACGATTTCTCCAACCACTTTTATATCACCTTCAAATTCAAGTGTAGCGGTTTGACCTTCATAAATGTTATAGGCTTGTAAATCTCTAGGGCTCATGTCTTCAATGGCCAAATTGATTCCTTTTAATTTTCCTATCGGACTGCCAAAACCTTCTGGATGGGTATCAGTTCCATGCCCAACTAATTCTTTTTCACGATATGACAGCGCCGTTTTTCCTGTGGTTTGAAAGTAAATTGGTTTTCCATGTTCTTCAATAACATTTGTAAAAACTCCTGAAATTTGTAAACCAGTACTCAATTCAGCAGTTCCCAACGCTTTGGAATGAATCAGCTTTTGAATACCCGATAAACCTCCAGTTCTCAAAGCCATAGTATTAGCAAACTCTTCCAGAATCAAACTCAAATAAGTAAAATCGGGAGTAACATACAGCTGAGGCTGTAATTTGGTTATATCAAAACTCTGATTTACAGCCGAAAAATCATAAGGGATTTTCTTGACGTTATCCGTCATACACCAAGCGCTTTCGCCAATAGAGGACAGCAATCCAGCGCCATATATTTTGGGGTTTTCCAAAGTTCCTATTAAGCCATATTCTACTGTCCACCAGTGCAGATTCCGAATTTGAGCCATTTCAGATAATTCACCCATATTGTTTTGCAGGTCTTCCACTGCTTTTTCAGCAGCTTGAATTTCGTTTTGCGGAGTTCCTTCAGCTTCTTTCAAAATAGAAAGCAATCGAATAGCCTCGTACATTTCATAATCTTTATGTGAGGAAATGGCTTTGCATCCTATTTCTCCAAAACGGCGCAGATATTCTGCATATTCCGGATTGGCAATAATGGGTGCGTGTCCGGCACCTTCATGAATAATGTCTGGTGCAGGAGTATATTCTATATGTTCGAGCTGACGAATATCGGAAGCAATTACCAAAACATTATACGCCTGAAATTCCATAAATGCATTCGGCGGAATAAAACCATCCACCGCCACCGCAGCCCATCCAATTTCACTTAGTATGCGATTCATTCCATACATACTCGGAATATTATCGACTTCAATCCCTGTTTTTTTCAAACCATCCAAATAAGAACTATGTGCTACTTTCGAAAGATAATTTACATTTTTGCGCATTACATAACGCCAAACCGCTTGATTAATAGGAGTGTAATCGCTGTAATCTTGAGGTTTTATAAATTGCTTTAAATGCTTTGGTAATCGATCTAAAAGAGGATTGCTTTTTATTTTTGAGTTCATAACGAAAACGATATAGTTTTAGCAAATTTACAATTTTATCCTGTTTTCACCTTCGTTTTATGCTAAATTTATAGCGAAAGGTATTTGAAGCTATTCCGGCTATTCGTTTCAATCTTTTTGTATAAAATCATTTTTTGTAAGCTATTGCAGGAGCTTCCGTTGGTCGCTCTGCATTAGCTACAAAAAAATAGATTTTATACAAAAAGGATTTTCACTGCTATCCGGGCTAGGGTTGATAGGGTTTTAAAAGAATACTATTCAAGTATTTGTATAGGATTTAATAATTCAAATTAATTCCCAAACCTATTCCCATGTCGCTGTCGTAATGTGTAGTTATACCAAAGTTTCTTTTTATGATGTATTTTAAACCTGCCATATATTCTTTATCAGTATTCCACATTAGGGTCATTCGCACTCTTTTAGAGATTGGAATATCGTTTCGCATTAATTGCAGTCTTACATTTCCATCAGTAAAAATCTCTGCTTGTGCTTTTATAAGCATTGGTAAAACATATTCAAGTCCTGCACTAAAAACAGAGCGATTATCTTTAGTATTAGTTTGTCCAAAAACATTTTGTTCAGTTTCTCCATCCTCCATCTTTCGGTAGCGCCAATCAAAGCCAACGAATGGCATAATCCATTGCATTTTTCCAATATAGCGGCCAATATGTGTTTCGGTTTCATAACCATGATGATCATTGTAACCCAATCTCCATTCAGTTCCTATGCTCCAGCGCGTATTGCTAAACATAGCTTCTCCATCATTTCCATTGGAAGCAAAATCATTTTCTGCCATAAAATGAAACATACGATCGTCCATTTTTAACATTTTATAAGCCATTTTCGGATCAGGAATTAACGGATTCGGAGCCGAATTTTCATAACTAAAAATACGCCCCATTCCTGCCATCATATGATATAAAATATGACAATGAAAAAACCAATCGCCATCAGCATTTGCCTGAAATTCGATAGTGTCGGTTTCCATAGGCATAATATCAATGACGTTTTTTAATGGTGAGTAATCACCATGCTCGTTCAAGATTCTGAAATCATGCCCGTGTAAATGCATAGGATGACGCATCATTGATCCATTATACAGTACAATCCGAACGTTTTCTCCTTTCTTAATTAAGATTTTATCGGTTTCAGAAATTACTTTATTGTCTAAACTCCAGACATAGCGGTTCATGTTTCCTGATAATTCAAAACGCAATTCTTTTACATTCGCCTCTTTCGGAAGATTTGTTTTGGTTGGAGATTTTAGCATTCCATAATTCAAAGTAATTATATCTGCAGTTTCGGTACTATCATTTGACATGTTCATGTTTTCCATAGTATGATCCGAATGATTTGTTGCTTTTGAATATTCATCTTCACCTGTGATTTCGGGATACATTACAGAATTCATGTCCATTTTATTCAATGACATATTCATATCCATATCGTTCATCTCACCATTCATTTTCATCATATCGTTCATCATCTTCATTCCATCAAAATATTTTAATTTCGAAAGATGGGCAACAGGCTGTTTAATACCATCGCCTAAAAATAAAGAAGCCGACCCTGTTCTGTCTTCAGCAGTCGCTAAGAATGCAAAGGATTTTTTGTCTTGAGGAATCGTAACCACGACATCATAAGTTTCCGAAACGGCGATAATCAGACGATCCACTTCTACGGGTTGAACATCATTACCATCGCTGGCAACAACTGTTATTTTTCCGCCTCCATAAGTAAGCCAAAAATAACTTGAAGCACCTCCGTTTGCAATTCGAAGTCTGACTTTTTCACCAGGTTTAAATTGAGAAAGTTGCTCTTCATTTTTACCATTAATTAAAAATGTCTCATAATAAACATCGCTCACATCCATGGCATTCATCCGTTTCCATTCATTTGTGATTTTAGTCGAAAAATGTCCTTGTTTTATGGCTTCTGCATAACTTTGAGTCGTTCCTTTTTTTATAGCAAACCAATCATTAGCATTGTGCAGCATCCGTTGAACGTTTTCTGGTTTTAAATCAGTCCATTCGCTCAAAATAATCGGAATCGTTGGTAAATCATCTATGTCTTTTCTAAAAGTAGAATCACCTTTCTTTTTGTTTATGATAAAAAGCCCATATAGACCAATTTGTTCCTGAAGTCCAGAATGACTATGGTACCAATAGGTTCCGTTTTGAATAATCGGAAAACTGTATTTATGTGTTGTATTTGGTGCGATTGGCATTTGCGTTAAATAAGGAACACCATCTTCTTTATTTGGTAGAAATAATCCGTGCCAATGCAGGGCAGTGTTTTCTTTTAATTCATTGTGTACATAAATTTCGGCTATATCTCCTTCTGTGAAAGTTAAGGTTGGCATCGGAATCTGACCATTTACAGCAAATGCGTGTTTGGAGCTGTTTCCAAAATTTACGATCGTATCGCGAACGTAAAGGTCATATCGAACAATTTTTTGTGAAAAAAGGGATGTCGAAATAAAACATAAGATTGCTATAGTTGATAGCAGTCTTATGTTTTTATTTTTTTTTACTTCCATTTTAATGAAATTATTTTAAAGTTTCAACCGTTTTGCCACAAGTCAGCATCATTGATCCATAATAAGGATTTTTGATGGCACTTTCTTTGCTTAGCCAATTTGCTCCTTTGCCTTTGTTTGCCATTGGGCAAAATTGGTAATAGGTTGGAGTTGTTTGTTTTGATGCTTTTATTAGTGCATAAATGTTTTTTGAAAGTGTATTAAAATGATCTCTTTGGTGTTTTGCATCTTTTGTATCCGAAATATGTTCGGCATCTTCTTTTAAATCAGCAATAACTTTCATCCAAACCATATGAACTTTCATTTCTAATTTGTCCATTTTCACTGCATTTATTGCCGAAAGCATTAATGTTGATTTTGCTGAAGCCATTGCTCCATCTGTTTTTACTAAAGCATCTTTTATGGCAAAATAATTATTGAAAACTGCTGCAAGTTGATCTGTTTGCTCTGCTTGTTCACTATCGCTCGCGTTTTGTGTTTTAGTTTTTGTATTTTGTGCATAGCTTGCTATAATTGATAACATTATTGTAATTGCTACCAATAATTTTGATGTTGATTTTCTCATGATTTTATGTTTTTTGAAAACAAAGTATTTAAATACTTTGTTTCATATTAATGTTTTATGGTGAAAAGATCTTATGAATTTCTTTTCCCTTTTTTTGACACTATTTTTTGTAAATAAATAATTTTGAAAGGAATGTGGTTGCTTTCAATAAGGCAGACCTATGGCTGTCATAGTTTAAAATTATTTTATTTTTGGCGGTAGCCAAACAGAAGTAAAACCTGAAGTAATAAAGGTTTCTGAATCATAAAATTTTGATTTTTCATCTGAAAAATCAAAATTATTGTCTTTGAATTCAATTTCGGAAAACGAAATTATACTGAAATTTACAGATGAAGTTGTACAGTTTGTATGCCCACATTTTCCACCACAGTTGTCGCTTTTATCTTTTGAATGATTGTTTTTGCTGCATTCTTTCTTTTCGGATTTTGAAGAAACTTCTTTTTTGCAACAATCTTTTTCTGATTTAGTCCCACATGCATAAGTCAAAGCTGGCAAAAGAAAGAAGCCAAGCGTTAGAATTATGATAAATATGTGCAACCGTTTTTTCATTTGTTAAAAGTAATAAATATTTTTTATATGGTTTCTTTTGCTTTCTGAGTAGTTCAAGAACATTAACTTAGTTTTTTATAAAAGCGGGTGTTTCCCTTCGTGCCTGAAATATTCAATTTTATAATTAAACATTTCAGCCATATTAGCTCCTCTTAATTTGGCTTCTTCAGCTAATGGTCCTACAAATAAACTATCTACGGTTTGTGTGAAAATTTCCATCCAGTGGTTAAAGTGTTTTTTCTCAACGGGAAGCTGTCTGTGCGGAGGAAAAGGACTTCCAGAATAAGTATGTTCTTCGAGTAAAATTGTTTGCCAAAAACGATACATTTTTTCCAAATGTTCTGGCCATCGGTCACCTATTTTTTCATTAAAAATGGCGCCAATCAATTCGTCTTTTTGCACTGTTGAGTAAAAGGTGTTAACTAATAGTTGAATATCTTCTATATTTGAAATGTCTTTGTTTGTCATGATATTTTTAGGTGTAAAAAGGCTATTCAAAGATAGCTCATAATTAAAAACTCGATAGAAAAAGAATTGTTAATTTATCCTATCAATTGGGTGAAAAGGTCATGTCTTTCGTTGAGGTATTGGTATTCAAATCCTTTAGAATTCATATTGTTTTTAATAGCATGAATATCATTTGGATTCTTCAATTCTAATCCCACAACTACTGATCCCACTTCACGGCTATTCTTTTTGGCAAATTGAAAATAGGTAATATCATCATCAGGTCCTAAGATGTCGTTTACAAATTCCTTTAAGGCTCCAGGACGTTGTGGAAATTGAATCATGAAATAATGCATCAATCCTTCATAGAGTAAGGATCGTTCTTTTATTTCGGCAGTTCTTTCAATGTCGTTGTTACTTCCACTAACAATGCAAACTACTGTTTTTCCTTTTATTTCTTCCTTGTAAAAATCTAAAGCAGCAATGGTCAATGCTCCTGCAGGCTCTACTACCATAGCTTCTTCATTATACAAACGCAAAATGGTGGTGCACACTTTTCCTTCGGGAACCAGTATAATGTCTTCTAAGTTTTTTTGGCAAATTTCAAATGTCAGGTCACCTACTTGTTTTACAGCAGCGCCGTCGACAAATTTATCTATAGTAGTTAAAGGTGTATTCTTGTGATTGGCAATAGACGTTTTCATCGAAGGAGCACCCTGAGGTTCTACTCCAATAATTTTGGTATTGGGACTTAATTGTTTGAATACAGTTGATAAACCCGAAGCCAGTCCGCCACCACCAATAGGAATGAAAACATAATCAACAGGTTCGTGATAATCATCCAGAATTTCTAAACCAACAGTTCCTTGTCCCGCAATAACTTCTAAATCATCAAAAGGATGGATAAACGTTTTATTGTTTTCGGTGGCATCTGCTATGGATTTTGCGTAAGCATCATCAAAAGTATCACCTGTCAAAATGATTTCAACATAGTTTTTTCCGAACAATTCGACCTGTTTTACTTTTTGTTTAGGAGTTGTTTTTGGCATATAAATTTTACCCATTATTTTCAAAAGATGGCAAGAATAAGCTACTCCTTGAGCATGATTTCCTGCACTGGCACAGATGATTCCCTGTACTTTTTCGGCATCGGTAAGGGTGCACATTTTATTGTAGGCTCCTCTTATTTTATAGGAGCGAACAACTTGTAAATCCTCACGTTTTAGCAATACTCTTGCTCCAAATTCTTCGGATAAATTTAAGTTTTCAATCAACGGAGTAGGAGAGATTACTTCTTGTAATTGCTTTTGAGCTTGCTCTATGGTTTTAAATAAATCCATTTTTTAGAAATTGTTATTTATTGTTTTAGAAATCATGGTTTTGGTCAAAAAAAAACCTCCCGATCTGGGAGGTTTCATAAATGTATATTTATTACTTATTTATACAACACCTCACCATAGCTATCGAATGATAATTATAATAATGGCAATGATGTTAATTAAGTTTTTCATTTTTTCTGCTTAGTTCACAAATGTATTCATTTTGGATAACCTAAAAAAATAAACTATTTCTTTTTCTCTTTAGGAAGTGCAGGTGGATATTGAGCCAGAATTTGAGTTACAATATTATTGACGATTTCATCTTTTCTATCCATATCTTTACTAAGTGTTCCAGTTCCTTCTCCTTGCCAAACTAGTTCTTTCTTTTTGGCGTCGATAAGGTCAATGTACAAAGTGCCTTCAGTAGATGAACTAACGGTGGTTTGTCCTCCATACATATACGGATTCCAACCATAACCCCAGCCATAACCCCAGCCAGCGTTGAATTGGTTTACACTAATTTCTTCACGGGATTTGGTAAAAATATTAACTAATAAATCTGGATTTTCACTTTTCGTCATTCCTTTAGCTTGCAACTGCTGATCGATTGCGTTCAGAATTCTTTTTTTATCCAAATCAGAAATTTCGACTTTATCAATTCCAGATTTCATAAAAGCAAAAGTTTTATATGGTTTGAAATCGACAGCTTTGTCATAATCAGAATATACTTGTACTGAGTCACAAGAGGCTACTATGAAAAGTAATAATAGGGGCAAGAATCTAAAAGTTTTCATGATTTAAGTGATTTATGTTCAAAATAAACTAGTTCAAAAATCGTACCAGATTTACTGTCTTAAAGTTAGCAGATTTATTTTTACTGTCCAAAGATTTTAACAAATTGTGTTATTCTTAGAAATAGGTTAATTTAATAGATCGTCATCTACAAGATTTGGAAGTGTAACTTTCAATAAAGGTTCCACTTCCATTGCTCTTTTGATGGCAAAAACAGCTCCTTCATTACGAGCCCAACTACGTCTTGAAATTCCGTTATTTACATCCCAAAAAAGCATAGAAGCCAAGCGTCTTGAAGCTTCCTTGCTACCGTCTAAAACCATTCCAAAACCACCATTAATAACTTCTCCCCAACCAACGCCACCACCATTGTGTATGGAAACCCAAGTAGCCCCACGGAAACTGTCTCCAATCACGTTTTGAATCGCCATATCAGCTGTAAAACGAGAACCGTCATAAATATTAGAAGTTTCCCTGTATGGTGAATCTGTTCCCGAAACATCATGATGATCACGTCCTAAAACTACTAATCCGATCTCGCCTTTAGCAATCGCTTGATTGAAAGCTTCGGCAATTTTTACACGACCTTCGGCATCAGCATAAAGGATTCTAGCTTGTGAGCCAACCACTAATTTATTTTCTTGTGCTCCCTTTATCCACTGAATATTATCCTGCATTTGTTGCTGAATTTCAATTGGAGCTGTTTTAGCCATTTCTTCTAAAACTTGACATGCAATAGCATCAGTCTTGGCTAAATCTTCTGGTTTCCCAGAGGTACAAACCCAACGGAAAGGCCCAAAACCAAAATCAAAACACATTGGCCCCATAATATCTTGCACATAGCTAGGGTATCTGAAATCAATATTATTTTCCGCCATAATATCAGCTCCAGCACGTGATGCTTCCAGTAAAAAGGCATTTCCATAATCAAAGAAATATGTTCCCTTTGCTGTGTGTTTATTAATAGCTGTCGTGTGTCGACGTAATGTTTCCTGTACTTTTTCTTTGAATAAAATTGGATTGTTAGCCATCATTTCATTGGCTTCTTCAAATGAAATTCCAACAGGATAATAACCTCCCGCCCACGGATTATGAAGTGATGTTTGGTCAGAGCCCAAATCAATCAGGATATTTTCTTCGTCAAAACGTTCCCAAACATCTACTATATTTCCGAGGTAGGCGATAGAAACGGTTTCGTTATTGGCTTTTGCTAAAGCGACTCTTTTAACTAAATCATCAATATTTTCAACGACTTCATTAATCCAGCCCTGACTGTGACGAATATGAGTGATTTTTGCATTAACTTCGGCGCAAACTGTAATACAACCTGCAATATTTCCCGCTTTGGGTTGCGCACCACTCATTCCTCCAAGTCCCGAAGTAACAAATAATCCTCCTTTTGGAGAACGTTTTATTTTTCTAAAACCATTCAAAACTGTAATGGTCGTTCCGTGTACAATTCCTTGCGGACCTATGTACATATAGCTACCCGCGGTCATTTGTCCGTATTGAGAAACTCCCAAAGCGTTCATTTTTTCCCAATCATCAGGCTGCGAGTAATTCGGAATTACCATTCCGTTGGTAACTACGACTCTCGGAGCTTCTTTGTGAGAAGGAAATAATCCCATCGGATGGCCAGAATACATGGTTAATGTCTGCTCATCGGTCATTTCCGACAAGTATTTCATCGTCAATAAATATTGCGCCCAGTTAGAAAAAACCGCTCCGTTTCCGCCGTAAGTAATCAATTCGTGCGGATGTTGCGCCACAGCATAATCCAGATTATTCTGAATCATCAGCATAATGGCTTTGGCTTGTTCGCTTTTTCCCGGATATTCAGAGATTGGACGTGCATACATTTTATAATCAGGACGCAAGCGGTACATATAAATACGGCCGTATGTTTCTAATTCATTTCGGAATTCAGGAATTAATTCGGCGTGATGTTGCGGTTCAAAATAACGCAACGCATTTTTAATAGCCAGTTTTTTCTCATCGTCAGACAAGATTTCTTTCCGCTTTGGCGCATGATTAATATTGGTTTCATACGGCTTGGGCTGTGGTAGTATAGCAGGAATTCCTTGTTGAATTTGTTCTTGAAAAGTCATGTTTTGTGTTTTTAAAATCTAAAATTAATATCGTTTCAAAAGCAATTTTGGGCGTGACCACCGCTAGAAAAAAGGGCTAGTTTCGTTGTCGTCATTGCCCTTTTTCCTATCGGTGGTCGGGCTATCCGCGCTACTTCGGTAGCTAGCTTCTATCCCTCACGCACATCACGTAAACCAAGATCTTTTCGTAAAACCAGAAAGGATTCTTTCATAAGGACAATGATGTTTGTTGCTTTTTTATGTACTAAAAACATCATCCACTAAGGATAACGTATATCGGACCTATGATAGGACTTGTGAATTTTAATTTTATATTTTAAAGAAAGGATATCCATTTCTGTTTTGAGTATTTGATATTTATTTAGCTTTTAGTCATCTGAATTCTATTTCCTGATTTCTCCTGTTCTTTTATCAAATCCATAAGGACAATGACGACAACCGCTTTTGCAACAATAGCCTCTTTTCAAATGATGTTTTTCAGTAAAGCATTTGTATCCTTCAGGGGTATAATAAAAATCTTCCCCTTCTATTAATTTATTTTCATTACTTTGTTCTGCCATTCTGTTTTTGGGTCACTATAATATTTAGAAAATCGACGTTGGGCGATTGTAGTTTTCTTTAATTTGAACTAAATTATCTGTACAAATCTATAAATTTTATAAACAATGTTTGTTATTGTTGCCAAATATTTAATTCCTAAAGGATATCGAGGACTAACTGTTTTTCCTTTTGTACTCATTAAATACGCGCTTGACTCCAAAAACAAAGTACTAGTAAATCATGAAAAAATACATATTAGACAGCAATTGGAATTACTAGTGTTTCCTTTTTTTGTTTGGTATTTTGTTGAATATGCGGTACGTTTGTTGCAATATAAAAATGCCAACTTAGCCTATAGAAACATCAGTTTTGAAAGAGAGGCTTATGCCAATGAAGAGCGAATAGATTATCTTAAAAGTAGACCTTTTTTTAGTTTTTTAAACTATTTAAAAACAAATAAATCCTAAGTTTTGAATCAAATACTTCCACTCGAATTACCAAATGGAATTTCTCTTGAAATAAAAAGAGAGGATTTGCTTCATCCCTTTATATCAGGAAATAAATTCAGGAAACTAAAATACAATTTACTTCAGGCCAAATCGGAAGGTTTAGAAACTGTACTTACTTTTGGAGGTGCATATTCTAATCATATTTCAGCAGTTGCTTATGCTGGAAAAGAACAAGGTTTTAAAACTATTGGTGTAATTCGTGGTGATGAATTGGGTGATAAAATTACTGAAAACCCAACTTTGAAATTTGCTCAGGATTGTGGTATGCAATTTGAATTTGTATCCAGAGAAGCTTATCGACTTAAAACGGAACCTGATTTTATAGCCAAGCTAAAAGATAAATTTGGTTCTTTTTATTTAGTACCCGAAGGAGGGACTAACGAGTATGCTATCAAGGGATGTGAAGAGATATTGACAGACAAAGATGCTAATTTCGATTTTGTATGTTGTGCCGTAGGAACTGGCGGAACTATTTCTGGGATTATCAATAGTGCTTTGCCACACCAAAAAGTTTTGGGATTTCCAGCATTAAAAGGAGACTTTTTAAAAGATGAAATTCGTAAATTTGCCACCAATCAAAATTGGGAGTTAGTAACTGATTATCATTTTGGCGGTTACGGAAAGGTAAATGAAGAATTGGTACAGTTTATCAATCAGTTTTATCAGCAAACACAAATTCCTTTGGATCCCATTTATACAGGAAAGATGGTTTTTGGCGTTATAGATTTAATACAAAAGAACTGGTTTCTTGATAATGCCAAAATTCTAATGATTCACACAGGAGGATTACAGGGAATTCAAGGGATGAATACCATTTTAAAAAGCAAAAATAAAACATTGATTGAAGTGCAATAATAATTGTAATAATCAATCTCAAATATCAAAATATGGTCAAGAAAATATTTTTATTTCTCTTAATTGCAACTTTCATAAGTTGTGGCTCTTCAAAATCAACAATTCAAACTACAAAAAAACCTGTGGGATGGAAGTACTCCAAACCAATTCAAAACGGTAGTGGGAGTTCTAAATCCCAAACAAAGTCAACCAGTGAAATAGTTAACGGGTACATTGCACAATATAATAGTGTTGCGATGAGTAATATGAAAGCATACGGAATTCCCGCCAGTATTATCTTGGCACAAGGAATTTTAGAATCAGGTGCAG
The DNA here is from genome assembly GCF_002813295.1 of Flavobacterium sp. 5. NCBI lineage: Bacteria > Pseudomonadati > Bacteroidota > Flavobacteriia > Flavobacteriales > Flavobacteriaceae > Flavobacterium > Flavobacterium sp. 5. The sequence continues at coordinate 1,127,833 of NZ_PHUE01000001.1, read as the reverse complement.
GACAAAGTGATTTAGCTATAACTGCAAATAATCATTTTGGAATAAAATGTCATGACTGGACAGGAGATAAAGTTTATAAAGATGACGATACTGCTAATGAGTGTTTCAGAAAGTACAATCAAGCTTCGGAGTCGTTTAAGGATCATGCTATGGTGTTAACAGGTAAAAATAGATATGCCAACTTGTTTAAATTATCAAAAGGAGATTATAAAGCGTGGGCAAAAGGATTGCGTGAAGCAGGCTATGCTACCGATCCAAAATACCCTGAAAAGCTAATTAATTATATCGAAACCTATAATTTGCATGAGTATGACAACAAGGTTTTAGGAAAAGGGAATCAAAAGGAAGAATCCAAGGTGTTAATAAAGGATGATTTTGGTTCAGACCAAGCCAATTTGTATGAGATTCAAAAAGGAGATACTTTTTACTCCGTTTCGAAGAAATTTAATTTAACAGTTGAAGAATTAAAACAGAAAAATAATCTTAGCGACAATGCACTTTCAATAGGACAGAAGTTGATTGTGAAATAGAGTAATTAGTTGTCAGTTGATAGTTAAAAATTGAAGTTACAGTTGTTATATAAAATATACTAAATAAAATGATCTATAAAAGAAGCAGTGAACTTTTTGCTGAAGCAGAAAAAGTAATCCCAGGAGGGGTAAATTCGCCAGTAAGAGCTTTTAAAGCAGTAGGTGGAACACCAATATTTGTACAAAAAGCTAAAGGAGCTTATTTGTATGATGAAGACGGAAATAAATTAATCGATTATATTAATTCTTGGGGTCCTATGATTTTGGGTCATGCTTATGAGCCTGTTGTAGAAGCAGTAATTGAAAAAGCAAAACTTGGAACTTCTTTTGGAATGCCTACAGAATTGGAAACTCAAATCGCTGCTTTAGCCGTTTCGATGGTTCCTAATATTGATAAAATTAGATTTGTGAATTCGGGTACTGAAGCTTGTATGAGTGCTGTGCGTTTGGCTCGCGGATTTACTAAAAGAGATAAAATTATCAAATTTGCAGGTTGTTATCACGGTCATTCCGATTCGTTTTTGATTCAGGCGGGTAGTGGAGCAGTAACTTTTGGATCGCCAAATAGTCCAGGTGTAACAGCAGGAACGGCTAAAGATACCTTATTGGCTAAATACAATGATTTAGATAATGTAAAGATTCTAATTGAAGCCAACAAAAATGAAATTGCAGCTATAATTATAGAGCCAGTTGCAGGAAACATGGGATGTATTCCTCCTGTTGAAGGGTTTTTGGAAGGATTGCGTGAACTGTGTACAGCTAACGGAATTTTATTGATTTTTGATGAGGTAATGACAGGTTTTAGATTGGCTAGAGGTGGAGTTCAGGAACTCTTTAACATCAAAGCTGATATTGTTTGTTTCGGAAAAGTAATTGGAGGAGGATTGCCAGTTGGAGCTTTTGCGGCCCGTGCCGAAATCATGAATTACCTAGCACCACTTGGGCCTGTTTATCAGGCAGGAACTTTGTCTGGAAACCCATTGGCTATGGCTGCAGGATTAGCAATGTTACAAGCATTAGATAATGACAGAGCAATTTTCAAAAGATTGGAAGAGAAAACGGCTTATTTAGGAGCAGGAATCGAAAAAGTATTGAAAGCGAATAATGTTGTGTTTACTATTAACACAATTGGTTCTATGATTTCAGTACATTTTGATGCGAATCCTGTAACTGATTTTAAATCTGCCGCAGCAGGAGACAATGAGACATTCAAGAAGTTTTTCCACGGATTAGTAGCTGAAGGAGTGTATATCGCGCCATCTGCTTATGAAACTTGGTTTATTACTGATGCATTGACGTACGAGGATTTGGATTTTACTATTAATGCAATAGATAAAGTCTCCAAAACGTTCTAAGAATATTTATACTAAACAAAATTCCACTCTTATAACCTCATTAAATTGGTTAAAAGAGTGGAATTTGTATTTAGACTTATAATAAAGTATTAATATTGACTTCTTTTTTCTCTCATTCGGTCTTTCATTTTATCTTTATTCTCTTCTCTCATAGTTTGCCATTTTTGATATTGATCAGCTGTTAAGATGGCTTTCATTTTGTTTTCAGTATCTTCTTTCTCAGCTTTCAATTTGGTTTTAAGAGCTTGTCTTTCTTCTGGAGTCAATTTTGTTCCACTATCTTTACGGGACTCTTTTTGAGACTTAAGGTCTTGTGCTTTATCGCCTTTCTCTGCCAATATTTTGCCTACTGCTTCTTGTTGTTTTGCATCTAGGTTTAATTCTTTCGTTAAGTGAGCCAAATGTTTTTGCTGACGTTGTTCTGGAGTCATTTTTTCTATCTTAGGATCACCCGGTTGTGGAGTGCTTACTTGTGCAAATCCAGATATTCCTATCCCAAATACTAAGGCAATAATTAATTTTTTCATCTTTGTTTTTTTTAAGTTATAACCATAAGACAAATATAACAATCAAAGGTTTAATGGTTTAACTTTTATTTAGGAAAAATATTATTTGTAATAATGATTTGGGTGGTGAATACTTTTGTTTACGGTTGTATAAAATTTTGTAACAAGAAGAAGAGTAGATGTTTGCTAACTTTTATGCAGAAGCAACAATAAAATCATTTTCGAATCGTATTTTTGAAAATAAATATAATCCATAGTACACATGATTTCTGTTCAAGAAGCCTTTTCGATATTACAAAATAATTTACCCGTTTTACCTAAAGTTGAATGTTCTCTTTTTGAAGCGAGAAAACATATTTTAGCGCAATCACTTTCATCACCAATTAATATGCCTCCTTTTCGACAATCGGCGATGGATGGATATGCTTTGTGTTTACATGATGCTTTGCAATATGAAGTTATTGGAGAAGTAAAAGCAGGAGATTCACATACTGTTGAATTGCTTCCTGGGCAAGCCGTAAAGATTTTTACGGGAGCAGCAGTACCCGATTCGGCACAGGCAGTTATTCAAATTGAAAAGATTACTGCTAATGGTACACAATTAGTAGTGGACGAATTAGTACTACCCGAAACTAATGTTAGACCAATAGGCGAACAAATTTCGGCTGGAGATTTAGCACTTGAAAAAGGTACCCTTTTGAATGCAGCTGCGATTGGTTTTTTGGCAGGACTTGGTTTTACAAAAGTTAGTGTGTATGAAAAACCAAAGGTTGGAATTGTAGTTACAGGAAATGAATTGTCTAAGCCCGGAACACCGCTTGAATATGGAAAAGTATATGAAAGCAATGGAATTATGCTCCAATCGGCATTGATGGATGGGTATTATGATGCTGTTACTTTGTATGAAGTCAATGATGATTTTGAAAACACCAAAAATAAATTAAATGAGGCCTTGACGACTAATGATGTTGTATTGGTTTCTGGAGGAATATCGGTTGGTGATTATGATTTTGTAGCACGAGCTTTGAAAGAACTTGAAGTAGAAACTTTATTTTATAAAGTGAATCAAAAACCTGGAAAGCCTTTGTTTGCTGGGAAATTAAAAGACAAAATGGTTTTTGCTTTACCAGGAAACCCAGCTGCTTGCCTAACTTGTTTTTATGTATATGTTTTGCCTACGTTGGCAATATTGTCTGGTGCCGAAGCCAATTATCAACAAGCAGTTTTGTTGTCTATTGCTCATGATTATGAAGTAAGAAATACGCGTTCTCAGTTTTTGAAAGCGAATATTAGTAATGGAGAAGCAGAAATTTTAACGCACCAAAATTCATCAATGCTGAACTCTTTTTCAGTTTCCAATGGATTAGTTTATGTTCCAGATGGTAATTATGAATTGAAAAAAGGAGATAAAGTTGAGGTGTATTTGTTGTAGATTTTTGGAGGCTTCTTACTTATTTTAAGCGTCTACTTTTCTTTACATGCACATTCATGATGTTCATTGATATACACAATAGTAGTTTTGCAGAGTTTTTCTAAAGTAGAGGTATTTATGTCTGATAGTTTTTTGATGTAAAGGCAGGATTTACCCATTTTAAACTTTCCGAAGTCGTCTAATAAATGTTTATTGTCTTCGGTTGGATTGAATACATAAAGTGAAAATTCTGCTTTCCGAGGGGAAAAACCAATAATAGGAGCGTCACCTTCGTGTCCAGATTTATATTTGTAATGGTAGCTGCCAAATCCAATAATGGTTGGTCCCCACATTTTAGGTTCAAATCCTGTCCATTCTTTCATTAACTCAATTAATCGAAAACTATCCTTCTTTTTTTGATCATTATTAACATAAGAGTTAATGAAGTCGATTACGTTAATTTCAGTTTCAGTGGTCTTATTTTTTGCCATGATGAAATAGATTATTAAAGAGTATCAAAAATTAAAAATATGAATTTATCCTGAAAAATAATAGTTAATAAAATTGACAATAATAATGAAATTGAAAATGACTTGAGATTTCTATTTTCTATTTTTAAATTATCTTTAAAAAAGAGAGCTCTTATAATTATCCCAATAATTACTGTATAAACCAAAATATTTGTGATGACCATAAAGGCATATGCAAAATTTACGATATCAGAGAAGATTTCTTGTCCTTCTGCGAAAGATTGATTACAGTAAAAAAACAAAAATGCTAAAAAGAGTAAATTATACCTTTCTTTGATTATTTTAATCATACTTTTTTTGTGGTTTATTTTTGAATTTTATTAGGCTTTAATAAGTACTTTTTCAAATGCCTTTCTTTCGCCTCCTCTAAAATAAACCTTCCCACAATACTTGTAACCAGATTTTTCAAAGATTTTCAGCATGGCAATATTGTCAAAATTGGTATCTGCTTTAACGCTGTATATATTATTGCTTAGGGCAAACTCTTCAATAAAATCCAGTATCTTTTTGGATAACCCTTTACCCAGATAATTTTCTGAAATTGCCACTCGGTGGAAAACAACAAAGGTGTCATTCGATAACCATTCACCAATTATTTTTGCGTATTCCGGTTCGTCATTTACTAATACTGCGGTATAACCTATAATGTTTTCTCCTTCTGTCAAAACAAATCCCTGACCTGCATCAACGTCTTTTTTTACCACCTCAGGATTAGGATAGCCATCTTGCCATTGATCGCTTCCATCTTCTTTTCTACGAGCTATAGCCTGTTGTAAAATGTTCCATATTGCAGGGATTTCGGAGGTTGTTGCTTTTCTGAAAGAATAATTCATTTTTGTCGATATTTATTTTGGGATTCATCAAATATAGTGAAAGAATTATTTCAGAAAAAGAAAGGCACATGTGTAAAATACAATTTATTGCTCCTCCATACTATTATTGAGGCTCGCCTCTCGATTTTGTAGGTATAACCTACGTTTTGGATAGGTGCACCTTTGATTTTGAAAGGCAGACCTATCGTTTTTTTAAGTGATACCTTTAAAATTTATAGGATCGCCTATCTGCTTTAGAGGTATCGCCTATGATTTTGATAGGTAGTACCTTTAGATTGTTTATGTTGGCCACAATTTTATTATGGAGCACTTATGATTTTAGTAGGTGAGCCTACAGTTTAGATATGTGAACCTACTATTTTAGTAGGCGAGCTTTTGCTTTTAGTAGGTACACCTATGGTTTTGATAGGTAAGCCTACAGTTTAGAGAGGTGTGCCTATGATTTTGATAGGCTAGCCTATAGTTTTAAAAGTGAGTAGTTTTTATTTCAAATAATAATCCCAAGTTGCTTTTGCAATGTCTGAAATTATTTTTTCGTTAGTTTCAGCATTTTCAGTTGAATCGGAGACTAGAACAGTTATGAAAATTGGTTCTCCATTCGGTAATACAATAACTCCAATGTCATTAGTAGCCGCAGTTACATTTTTGTCATTTGTTCCCGAAAGTCCTGTTTTATGAGCTACAATTGTTTTTTTAGGGAGCTGTCCTCTAAGTCTTTTCAATCCAGTTGAAGTTTCGGTCATCGCTTTCCAAAGGAATTTGTAATTTTCTTTAGATAATATTTGGGTGTTTGTTTTATCGTATGACTTTATTAGCAGCGTATTCAAAGCAATTGGTGTGGCCCAATTTTGGTACTGAACATCCCATTCCTGATGCATTTCTTCTTCGGTTGTTTTAATTGAAATATTGGTCAGTTTATTTTCTGATAAATAATCTTCAACGACTTTTGTGCCGCCAATGAAGCGCAATAAGATATCACAGCCATTATTGTCACTTTGAGATACAGTATATCTTAGTATATCCGAAATTGTCAAAGTTACTCCATTTGGATATTCATCTCTAATTGGACTCCAGGTATGGTAAGGAAGCTCATTTTTTGTAATTTTTATTTTTTGATGTAAAGTAAATTTCTTCTTGTCAATTTCGGATAAAACGGCAAGAGCAATAGGAAATTTATATACGCTTTGCATCGGAAGATGTTCGTTTCCATTGATATTCAAAGTGTCTTTGTAATGGTTAGCAACGATAGAAACCCCAACAGTTGCTTTTTTGCCCTTTAAAATGTTTTCAATTTTACTTTTCAAAATCGGAACTTGCGCATTCGAAAATACAAATGTCAATAATAAGGCAGTTGTTAAGGCGGTTTTTCTTTTCATTTTTTTCTGTCGATTTTTTAGTCAATCAATTCAAAGGTAAGACTATCTTTTTCTTCTCCGTTTACGATAATAGAAAGCATTTGTTGTCCTGTGTAAAATTTCCGAGTAGTTATTATTTTAAAACTTTGCTTTCGGTTAATGTGTAAAGATTGATTGGACTCTAAAATTCGTTCACTTATTTTAAATACTTTCTTTGAAAGCTGTCCGTTTTGTCGAAGATAATAAATAGCATATTCAAGTCTTATAGTTTGAGGTTTATCGTCGTTGTTTTGAACAAAGAATGAAAACTCCAAAGCATTTCCAATAGTTACTTTTGGCGTGGCTATTTTAAAATTGGCAACAGCAACTTTTGAACTATCAAGCCCAAAGTGTTTTAAAATATCGATATTTCCTTGTTTCAAAAGAGTTCGGCAAGCGTGTTTGATTATCGCATCGGTTTCTTTGCTTTGCCCTTTCCATTTGGTGGCAATTTCAATAACTATTTGTGGATTATCTTTCGCAATATCGTTCAGATTATTGGCAACGCTTCGTCTCACATATTCGGATGAATCCGATTTTAGAATGGTCAATAAAGACAAAATAGGCTCTGGATTTTTTTTGAGTTCAGGAAGTGCCATTGCCCATGGCAAACGAGGTCTGCAGCCTTCGGAAGCAAGCCTTCGAATATGATGATTGGGAGATTCAGCCCATAGTTTCATCATTTCAAGAGTTTTGTCAAAATCGTGTTTCAAAAACTCCCGAATGGCAAATTCTGATGAACCAAACTGTGTGTAATAGGTCAATGCTTCCATTGATGTTTCAAAATCATGAACACCATATTGCCCAACATAATCAGGAAAAATAAGCGAAGTGTACCCTTTGGCAGTGTTTGGAATTACGGTGTTTAATAGTTGTACAGCTTCTTTAAAATCTGCAGGAAGATGATTTTTGAGTGTTATCGTAGTGAAACGTAAGCGTTCATTTAGAGATCTGCTTTCCAATCCGTTTGTAACCGCTTCCACAAATTGCTTAGTGTCAAAGCCTGCATCAGCTTTATTAAATTGGGTTGCCAAATGCTCATAGAATTTTTTATTGAACATCTCCTTCAATTCTGTTGCCATGTTTTATCTTTAATGATTAGAAAATACCACTGTAAAAGTAGCATTTTCTCTATTTAAAGAATTATACAGTAACGCTAAATTCTAGGTTTAAAAGTATTTTGGGCGTGACCCTCCCGAAAAGGTCGGGTCGGGCTTTCCGTTCCCGCTTTTTTTTATTCCGTAAAAAAAACGAAATAAAAAAAGAGCTCCACTATAAACGAAGTTCACTGAACTCCGATTAAAAAAATATCAGTGAAGTAATCCCTCACGCAGAAGAACGGAACAGTAATAATTTAACATAGGTGTATTTATTCGGACTTTTGTTTATTCTTTAAAAGAATAAAAAGTGAAAAAAGGAATGCCAAAATGTAAACAATTGCCAAAGGGGTATTTCTAAATTTAAAAGTGTCGAAATCAAATTGCTTATAAATTACGACACCCAAAATAATAGCAATGATTGTAAATGAAAAATTAGATGTTTTGCTGTCCATAATTAATTATTTTATTTGTTATGAAGTTGTTTTAGATTTCTATTTGTTTTTTCACTGATTTTTTTGTGTTGTAAACTGATTATTATATTCTTTGTGACTGTAAAGTTGTTGTGTGCCCGCGTGAAGGATAGAAGCAAGCTACCAAAGTAGCGCGTATAGCCTGACAGCAGACCGAAAAAAGGGCTTATACCCGCAAAGAGATTAAGCCCTTTTTTTGGGATGGTGGCACGCCCAAATGTAAATTATAAACGTTATTCTTCTAGTTTTTCATCAATTAATGGTTCGCCTAGTTCTATGTCTTTTTCCATATCTATCCATGAAAGGAAAAATTTATAACCCAACGTTAGGATAACTGCTCCCAAGAATAATCCAATGAATCCATTGAAAATAAATCCTCCAATCGCTCCAAGAAATATAACGAGCATAGGTGCAGGAGGATTACCTCTTCCAAGGAATATTGGTTTTAGTATATTGTCTGAAATCAAAGTAATTCCTATCCATACAGCTAGTAAAGTTGCGGTAGTAGTGTCGGCTACAGAGAATGTATAAATGACAATTGGGATGGCAATTGGTCCAATTCCGATTTGAATTATTGCTAGGAAAAGACAAATTATTGTAAAAATTCCCGCGAAAGGAACATCGGCAAAGAAGAATCCCGCTCCTGCCATTAGTGATTGTATTAGGGCTACTCCCAAAAAACCTTTTACAACGCTACGAATTGTAATTACAGTCACATCGGCATAATGTTCTCCGTTGGTACCAATTAGTTTGATGAAAATATTTTTGGATACTTTAATTAATGATTCAGAATACAATAATAGTCCCATCGCAATGATAATGGATACAATAAATTGCAGAATTCCTTTTCCGATTCCCGCCAAAGCAAGCAATAGCCAAGCTCCGGCTATTTTTAATTGGTCCGAATATTTAAGTGCAACTTTGGAAATATCTTCGGAAGCAGATGACCAAATTTCTACTATTGGTTTTGTGATGGTTGGCCAGCTTTTAGTGGTTTCTGGCGGTGGTGGAATCAAGTGCTCATTGGTTTGATAGTAATGGGCGAAATTATTGATTTCTTCGTATAAGGATTGTGAGATGAGTATGCTAGGAACGACTAAAAGTGTAAGTAATATTAGTGCAACAAATATGGTGGCTAAGACTTTTCGGCCTTTAAATAATCTAACTACTCTTTCGTAAACCGGACTGAAGGCTATTGCGATAACTATTGCCCAGACTATAATTAAAACAAAGGGTTTTAAAATGTCATAACACCAGCCTATTAGCAGGAAAAGGACACCAAGCCGTATAATAGTATCGGCAATTTTTTCGAAATTATATCCGTAGAAATTTGAGTTGTTTTGATTCATTTTTATTTTTTTTGGTTGAATAAAAAAAGGAACGGTATTATTATGCTAATCTAGTTAAATTGTAGTAATTATTGTCATTAAATAATGATGTCTTTTGTGAAAAATTTATGTTTTTTGTAGGTAAAGACCAAAAATATTCAAAAAAATAATGAAGTGTTTGGGTATAAAATAGATTGGGGTTTCGTATTTTTACTAAATTGAGAGTTGAGTGTGTTTCAAAGTTTTAATGGTTACACTTGAGTCATTTTTTTAATTTTTAATTATCTGCCAAATGAAAATAGCGCTTTATAGTAATGAATTTCCACCAAATATTTATGGAGGAGCAGGAGTTCATATTGATTTTTTAAGTCATGAATTGGCTAAGTTGGCTCAGGTTGAGGTTCGATGTTTTGGGGATCAAAAAGAAGATAAAGATTCTATGCATGTAGAAGGGATAAATTCTTGTTTGACCAAAATGGTCGATCCCGAAAATGAACACATAAAGATGTTTCATAACTTAAGCCGAAATGTAGAAATGGCTCAGGCTACACCAAAAGCCGATATTGTTCATTGTCATACTTGGTACACACATTTGGCTGGTGTTTTTACTAGGGAATTATTGCAAGTTCCTTTGATATTGACAACTCACAGTTTAGAAACGCATCGCCCTTGGAAAGTTGAACAATTAGGAAATGGTTACTTTATGTCCCGATGGATTGAAACCAATGCTTATAAAACTGCTGATGGTGTTATCGCCGTGAGTGAGCAAATGAAAACCGATGTAATCGAAGCTTATGGTGTAGATCCCAAAAAGGTAACGGTAATTCATAACGGAATCGATCCTGAGTTTTACAAACCTACTTTTGATGAAGCTTTGTTGGCTGAATATGGTATTGATTCAAAGATTCCATTTGTGCTTTTTGTTGGTAGAATTACACGTCAAAAAGGAATTTCACAATTGATTGAAGCTGCTCAATATTTTAATGAAAATTGTCAGATTGTACTATGTGCCGGAGCTCCCGATACCGAAGAAATTGCAATTGAAACTTCCAACCTTATTGATGAGCTTAAAGCTAAAAGAAAAGGAGTAATCCTAATTTCGGAAATGCTGCCTCGTGATAAAGTCAAAGTATTATACAGTCACGCCCGAGTATTTGCCTGTCCGTCTTTGTATGAGCCTTTCGGAATTATTAATCTGGAAGCAATGGCTTGCGAAACGCCTGTTGTGGGTAGTCATGTAGGTGGAATTCCAGAAATCCTTGTCGAAGGAGAAACAGGATATTTGATTCCATTGGAAAGTGTTTCTAGAACTAATTTTAATCCATTGCATTCAACCGAATTTCAAAAAGCATTCGCTGTCAAGGTAAATGCATTATTGGATAATGAAGAGTTGGCGACAAAAATGGGTAAAGCAGGTCGAGAAAGAGTTTTAAAACAATTCAGTTGGGAATCTATTGCGAAAACTACCTTAAATTATTATGAGGAAGTGATTGCCAGATTTGAAAAAGAACAGGCTTAAAAGTTTTTAATAAAATACTGAATTTATTCAGGTTAGATCTAGCAGGTTTTAAAAACCTGTTAGTTCTCTTCAATGTAAACAGGTGACTGATTAAATTTCTGATTTGGATAAATAAAAAAGCAATCTTCATTCTTAGTAAGAAGATTGCTTTTTGGATAATGAAAAATGTTCTTTAATCTGTTTTTTTGATTGTTGATATAAACTAACTTAGTACAGCACATTCAGGAGTTATAACCGTTTCTGTGATTGGGTTGTATTGTACTTTGCTTAATTCAATGATTTTTTGAGCCACGGTTCCTCTTTCAAATAATCGAATGAGCTTGAAAACGCTACTTACAAGATAACCGGGATTCGAAACTAATCTGGCTATTTTGGTAACTTTGATGTCTCTTTCCTGTATGGAGGCTTCTCTTTTATTTTCAGGAAGCAGTACAAATTCAGTGGCATATTTCCATGCACCGTCTCTTGCGGTTTTCATGCTGAAATCAATAAAAAAATTGTCTATTTTGCCGGATAATTTCAATATGTATGTCAATGTTGGCCAGATTTCAACTAAGCATTTTTCGACTCCTTCTACCAGATTGCTTAGGATTGTATTTATTTGATTGTAATCAGAATGTAAGTCAAAAATACTTTCAGGAGTGCTGACTTGTGCACAGGCAATTCCTAAATCTAAATTAACATGGGCGTTGATTCCCATTAGTAAATGTTGGGCAACAATTGGCCAGTATTCTTCTCCTTTCGTAAAAGAAAACTGCCAGCATTCTGAACATTTTTCTTTTGCTTTAAACTGATAATATGCTTTTAAATACCGATTGGCAAAAATGACATCTATTTTTTCCATCCGTTCTGGATTTTGAAATAAACCTGTTTCTATGCCGTTTTTTATTTGCAGTGTAACTTCTCTGTATAAAGTCGTAAACAAACCAATAGCACATTGTTCTATTTTTGATGTTTCAATTATTTTATCCAAACACTGAATAACTTCGTTTATAGTAGTGGCTTGTTGCATGTTCATTTATAATTGGTTATGGTAATTAAAGAAAAGCTAATGTAATTAATTTTTGACAACTTATTTTAATTCCCAACCAAATCCTGTTGAGAAAACATAATCATTTTTAACGGCTGAAGATACGGGCTGGTTATCAAAGTTGGCTTGTAATTCGGTTTTAATATAAAAATCATAAGGCAAATCATATTTGATTTTAAAGCTATAATCAGCTCTAAACCTTCCTTTTTCAGATAAACTTGGATAACCAATTGCAGAGGCAAATAAGTCTATGTTTTTAAAGTTGAACATATTAAATTGTGTGATTATTTGCATCTCTGTGGATGTTTTATTGTCATCAGAGTTCGAATAATTTTCAATATTGTATGTCAAACCTGTTCCGACCAAAAAGAATAATTTGTTATTTCGAACCAAATAATTTCCGACTCCAAGACTAGGAGTAAGCCTTCCGCTTAATTCTTGGCTTGTATTGGATAAGAAGGATAAGTTGGAAGAAATGAACCAATTATTCTTTAAATATCTTTTACTATCAATGGACCAGTCAATTCTTTTGATATCGTCAACATCATCTTGGGTAGTATATAATTGGTTGTATTGTGCCCGATGAATCCATTTTTCGCTAATGTAATTGAGAGCTCCAGCAAAATTGAGTTGTTGACTATTATTTGATTTGGTTATCACGTAGCCAAAGTCGAAGGAACCTTTAAAATGATTCCAAAATCCATCATCAATTTTTCTAAGCGACACAATTTGATTCAGTTGAACCATAACTGTAGTATTATCTTCTTTTGTGATAGTAATTGTGTTTTCGGGAGGCGTTGTTTTGATATAACCGTAAACTCTTTGTCCATTTGAAAGTGCTACAGTGTACCTGTGTTCAAGGTTTAAAGTAGCTACTTTATCGAATGTAATACTGAAGTCGCTGTCACTATAAGGCGTTTTTACTGTTAAAATGTTGCTTGACATTTCTTTGAGTTCACCCACGATAATGTCTTTGTTCTTAAAAGTTATAGTGTCTTTTTGAGCAAATAGTGTCATAAAAAACAGCCCGAAAAAAAGGAGTAAAGTGTTTTTCATAATCATATTTTTATTGTTGATTAAATCAAACTAATAGAAGATTTATTTACCGAATTTTTTTGCTACACCAACGCTTAAACCCAAACTGTCATAAGTTCCCCATTTGTTGTCATATACAAAATTGGCTAAAAACTCCCATTCATTAGGTAATTCTACACTGTATTCTACGCCAAGTCTGGTTACAAATAGATCTTCTTCTTTGGCAAATTCTCCTCCTAAACCAGCTTCGAATGTAAAGTGTTTTCCTGGTTTGTATCCAGCAGCCAAAAGACTGGCAATTGGTCTGGATCTTTCGATTATTTGGTTGTCTTCATCTTCAACTTTAAAATTTTCTATAACCATATCATTATGTAATCCTATGCTCCATTTTTCAGTAAACAGATAATTGTAATCAAGCGCAAAATTAGGGAGTGCGAGCCATTTTTTTTCTCCATCAACTTCACCTTGACGAAGATGAGTATGGCCTAAAAACAAGGCTATAGAATGATGTGGTTTGAAAACTTCTTCGGTTGACTCTTTTTCTTGGGCAAACCCAAAAGATGCAAAAAAAATGAAAAAGTAAAGTGAATATCGTTTCATGTTCTTTAATTTTTAAGTTTAGAATTTGGTGTTTTAGAATTTAATTTTCCTCTGTAGTAATTCCTTTGCCATATCTTTTTATAATGGAATGATGAGAGTCAATATATTTTCAATTGAATTGATAAATGTTTTGATTCTTTACTTTTCTATGAGAACACCGGCAATATAACATATCAATAGAATGAAAAACAAACTTACTAAGAAGAGAATGCCAATTCCAAAAAAAATGTAAATCAGGGAGATTGTTTTTTATAGGTGAAATTAATTTTTTTATTAGTAATAATGCTTTTTCTAATATAAATAGCAGAAAAATTAAGGGCATCAAGAAAATTAAAATCCCATTAAAAATTCTAGAGAATATTTTATGATACCATTTCATGCTAATTTTCATTTAAGTTTTGTGAGCTTTTTTTAAGCAGGATAAATTATGCAATCAAAAACTGTAATTGTCTGTTTGTAACGGGGTTATTCAAAATTAGTTTATTTTTTTTCGTTTAACAAGAAAATTGGTGTTTTCAAATTTTTATTGCAATTTCATTAAAAGGAGTAAACGTTTAATTTCTTAACAAATAGATCGTCAATTGTCTTTTCTATAAAAAAGGCTTTCGCTATATTTGTAAAAGTATAACGAAATGATTTTAAGTTGAAAATTAAAAGTAAAATTTGGATTGAAACTGATGAAGGAATTATCATTAGTGAAGGACGTATTCAGTTGTTAAAGCTGATAGAATCAACGGGTTCACTCAATAAAGCCGCTAAGGAAATGAATATTTCCTATCAAAAAGCATGGAAACTAGTCGATGCTTCCAACAAAGCCTCAAAAGAACCGCTAATTGCAACTCAGATAGGAGGTAATAAAGGCGGAGGCACTGTTATAACTCCTTATGGGAAATCACTTATCGAATCTTTTGAAAAAATCAATAGAGCATGTTGGGAATTTTTAGACCTCCAGCTTGAAAAACATTCGTTATAAACATAGAATAATATAATTTCCAGATTAACTAACCAAAACCAAATAACCAGTAAAAACGAGAAAATGGAAAAAAATGTAACCGCAATAATTTTAGCAGGTGGAAAAAGTGAACGCATGGGAACTGATAAAGGTTTGTTGGATTTAAACGGAAAACCATTCATTACACATATTTGTGATGCTTTGAAGCCTATTGTCGGTTCTAATATTTTAATTATTTCGAGTAATAAGGAATATGATGCTTTTGGTTATACCAGAGTGGAAGATATTATTGAAAACAAAGGCCCTGTTGGTGGATTATACTCAGCTTTAAACGCTTCTAAAACCAAAGTAAATTTAGTTTTGAGCGTGGATGTTCCTTTCGTGTCAACTGAATTATTAGAATGGTTAGTGGCTAGTCATGATGAAACTTTTATGGTGACACAAACTACAATTGGAGATAAAACAAGTCCACTTGTTGGCGTTTACGATCGTTCGATGCGGGTTGTTTTTGGTGAACATATTGCTGGAAAACAGTTAAAATTAAGAACAGTGATAGATGATGTTAAACATCAGACTATTACTGTTCCGGAAGAATGGAATAATCAAGTTCAAAATATAAACACACAAGAAGAATATCAAAATTTAATCAAATGACCATAACGTTAAAATATTTTGGTTCGCTCGTTGATATTACCCAGAAAAAAGAAGAAATTTTTTCTATGGAAGAAACCAATGCGTCAGTTTCTTTTTTGAAATCTAAGATAGAAACGACTTACGAAGAATTAAAAAAAATGAATTACTCGATTGCAGTAAATCAATCAATGAGTAGTTTGGATTACAATATAAAAGATCAGGATGTAATTGCTTTTTTACCGCCTTTTGCGGGAGGTTAATTTTTAATTTTGGCGTGACCCTTCGTGAAAAACTACGGGTCGGGTTTTTCGTTCCCGCTTTTTTTGAGGCTGAAAAACGCCTCAAAAAAAAGCCCCACTTCAATCCCTCACGCAGGCAACTGTTCTAAAAATAAAAGAATACAAATGATTAACATAAACAGATATTCCAGACAAATGATGCTTCCTGAAATAGGAGAATCAGGTCAACTAAAATTACAAAATGCTCGTGTTTTGGTAATTGGTGCCGGAGGTTTGGGCTGTCCAGTTTTGCAAAACTTAGCAGGTGGGGGTGTTGGAACTATCGGAATTGTTGATGGAGATGTGGTGGACGAAACCAATTTGCACCGTCAATTGCTTTATACTTTGAAAGATTGTGGAAAGGGGAAAGCAGAAACTGCAAGAAACGCTATTTTACAACTCAATCCAGAGTTAAAAGTAAATGTTTTTCCAGAATTTTTTAATGCACAAAACGCCTGCGAAATTGTTCAGGATTATCAAATTATTGTAGATTGTACCGATACGCTTACCGTTCGTTATCTGATAAATGATTTGGCTGTAGTTAAAAAGATTCCTGTGGTGTATGCTTCGATTTATAAATTTGAAGGACAGGTTTCGGTTTTCAATTATAAAAATGGACCAAGTTATCGTTGCCTTTTTCCAGAGCAGGAAGGATTGAATGCTGTTCCGAATTGTGTTGAATCTGGAGTTTTGGGTGTTTTGCCTAATACGTTAGGAACGTTACAAGCTACTGAAGTTCTCAAAATAATATTGGAAATCGGTACAGTTTTATCAGGGAAATTATTGATTTATGACGCTTTGCATTTTCAAACTCAAATCATTGATTTTGCTAAAAATCCTAAAGCAATCGAAAAAGGATTTATAAACGGAAGTCAGCTTTTGAATCGTAAAAAAACAATAGAAGATCTAAGTCCTGAGGCTTTTTTAGAAAAATGTAATCAGTTAGGAATGGTTGTTATTGATGTTCGGGAAACGGATGAAAAACCAGAGTTTAAAGGAAAAAATGTTATTCAGATTCCGTTAAGTGAATTGGAAGAATACAGTAAAAAATTGGATAAAAATCAAGAGATCATTTTGTTTTGTCAAACGGGTCAACGAAGTTTGTCAGCAATGCATCATCTCCAAAAATCAGGATTCGTAGGTGTCTTTCATTTAGGAAGAGGGATAGAGTCTCTGAATAATCAATTGTAATAACAATTCAATAAAAATAAAAATTACAAAATATAATGTCAACAGATAAACCAAAGAAAAATTCTTTCATTCAGGGACAAATAACATCAGAGTTCATTGGGAATTCGATTGCCAAACACCAAAGTAAAACTACTATTGGTGCTCATAATATTTTCTTAGGTCAGGTTCGTGCCGATGTAATTGATGGAAAAATAGTTACAGCTATTGAGTACACAGCTTATGAAGAAATGGCAGAACAAGCTTTCTATGAAATCAGGGAAGCAGCTTTCGCTAAATATGAATTATCCTGTTTACATATTTATCATAGTTTAGGAACTGTAAAAACAGGGGAGATTTGTTTGTTTGTTTTTGTTTCGGCACCAAGACGAAAAGTGGTCTATAAAGCTTTGGAATTTTTGGTAGAAGAAATAAAAGAAAAGACAGCGGTTTTTGGAAAAGAAATTTTTGAAGACGAATCGTATACTTGGAAAAAGAACTCATAAAAACACAGATTATACAAATTGTCACAGATTTTGTAAAATAAGCGTAAATCTTAATTCAAAATCAAAAATCTAAAATCAAAAATCTTCATGGTTGATATTACTCATAAAATTATTACCAAACGCACCGCCACGGCGCAAGCGATTGTAAAAGTTGGTTCTCCAGCGACAATGCAGGCAATTTTGAATAACACTGTTCCAAAAGGAAATGTGTTAGAAGTAGCTAGAACTGCAGGTTTATTCGCTGTGAAAAATACTTCTAACTCTATTCCCGATTGTCATCCGATGCCGATTGAATTTACGGGTATTGAGTACGAGTTTTTGGAAGATTCGATAGTAATTAATATAACAGTCAAAGCAATTTACAGAACAGGTGTTGAGGTTGAAGCGATGCATGGAGCATCAATTGTAGCTTTGACAATGTATGATATGCTAAAACCTATCGACAAACAAGTTGAAATTTCGACGATAAAATTACTCCACAAAAAAGGTGGAAAATCAGATTTTGGAGTTAAAGAAGATCTGGATTTATCGGTAGCTGTAATTGTTTGTTCGGACAGTGTGGCTAGCGGTAAAAAAGAAGACAGAGCTGGAAAAGTAATTTCGGATAAAATTAAAAAGTTAGGATTAAGCATTTCTAATTTTACGGTGATTCCAGATGAGGTAAGTGACATTCAGGAAACGATAAATAAATTGTGTGCTGGTAATAAGGATTTGGTTATTCTAACGGGTGGAACAGGTTTGTCTAACAGAGATGTTACTCCGGAAGCGGTAATTCCGTTATTGGATCGACGAATTCCTGGTATAGAGGAAGCAATTCGTTCTTACGGTCAGGACAGAACGCCTTATGCGATGTTGTCCAGAAGTGTGGTAGGTTTTAAAGGAAATACGCTGATTATGGCTTTGCCAGGTTCTACGGCAGGAGCCAGTGAATCGATGGATGCTGTTTTTCCATCAATATTGCATTTATTCAAAATACTAAATGGTTTTAACCATGGAAAATAAAACAATTCAAATGCAGGACACTCACGGTAGAGGGCATAATTACCTCCGCATTTCGATTACAGAACATTGTAATTTGAGATGTACCTATTGCATGCCTGCCGAGGGGATTGCGCTTACGCCAAGAGCGCATCTGATGACTGCGGATGAAATTGTTACTATTGCCCAGACTTTTGTGAATTTGGGCGTGACTAAAATTAGATTAACCGGTGGTGAACCTTTGGTTAGAAAAGATGCTAAAGACATTATTCAACGACTCGGAAAACTTGGAGTTGAACTAACTTTAACTACCAATGGAATTCTGGTTCACGATTTTATAGATACTTTCAAAGAAGCTGGAATTACAACTTTGAATGTAAGTATTGACAGTTTGAAAAAAGATAAATTCAACCAAATTACGCGTCGCAATTATTTTGAAAAACTAATAGAAAATCTCGATTTATTGGAGAAAAATAATTTCAAGGTAAAACTAAATGTTGTGGTTATCAAAGGCTTCAATGATAACGAAATTGTTGATTTTATTGAGTTGACTAAAGACAGAAATATTCAAATCAGGTTTATTGAGTTTATGCCTTTTGATGGGAATCGTTGGGATAAAGAAAAGTTGGTGAGTTATGCTGAAATCCTTTCGCAAGTGAATGGCTTCTATTCTGAATCGAATGTAGAAAGAATTCAAGACAAACCAAATGATACCGCTAAAAATCATAAAATAGCATCTTATAACGGAAGCTTTTCTGTAATTAGTTCAGTGACTAATCCGTTTTGCAGTACTTGCAATCGCATCCGATTGACCGCTGATGGAAAACTAAAAAACTGTTTGTTTTCTAATACTGAAACTTCTTTGCTGGATACTTTAAGAGCAGGAGAATCAATAGAACCTCTTATTTTTCAAAACATAAAATCTAAACACGCCATGCGAGGCGGTATGGATGATGATGCCAAATTTCAAAATCCTGAACTGTTTTCTCAAAACAGGAGTATGATTAAGATTGGGGGATGATTTTTAAATTTTTACTCTTATAACTTCATCAGATTTAGTTAGCTTTGTTATTCATCTAATAGATTTTAACAGGAATAATACAAGGACTTATGAAAACTGATTTAACGAGCCAAAAAATTTCCTTTTTTTCGACACAGCCTTACGATAAAAATTTCTTTAATAAGTACAATGAATCTGGTTTCGAATTAGACTTTTTCGAAACACAGCTTAATCCGCAAACAGTTACCTTAATTCAGAATTCTGCTGTTGTTTGTGTTTTTGTAAATGATATTGTAAACGAATCGGTTATTAAACAATTAGCAGATAAAAATGTAAAAATTATTGCTTTGCGTTGTGCAGGTTTTAATAATGTCGATTTAGAATCTGCCAAGAAATACAATATTAAAGTCTGCAGAGTTCCCGCTTATTCGCCTCAGGCAGTTGCTGAACATGCGATGGCAATGATTTTGACCTTAAACAGAAAAACGCATAAAGCCTACAATAGAGTTCGAGAACAAAATTTTTCATTAAACGGGTTATTGGGCTTTGATTTGCACGGTAAAACAATCGGAATTATAGGAACTGGAAATATTGGTAAAGCTTTCTCTAAAATCGCTTTAGGGTTTGGATGCAAAGTTTTGGCTTATGATATCATCACCAATCCTGAAATGGAAAAAGATGGAGTTGTATTTACGGATTTGAATACTGTTTTTAAAGAAAGTGAAATTATTTCATTGCATTGTCCTTTAAATGATGCGACCAAGCATATAATAAATAGAAATTCTATTGCTTTGATGAAAGACAATGTCATGATTATCAATACAAGCCGTGGTGGTTTGATCAATACATCAGATATAATTGTGGCTCTAAAAGATGGTGTTGTTGATTATTTAGGAATTGATGTTTATGAACAGGAAGAGAAATTGTTTTTCAGAGATCTTTCAGAGGATATAATTCAAGATGATGATATCCAGCGTTTAATGAGTTTTCCAAATGTTTTGGTAACTGCACATCAGGCTTTTTTTACTAACGAAGCTTTAACGCAGATTGCTTTGGTTACTTATGATAATATCAAATCGCTGTTGCTTGAAAATGATATTGAAAATAAATCGGCTTTGTTGGTTTAAATAAAATCTCAAATGACTAAAAAAACACTCCTATTACTTAGTCATGGTCGGAAGAAAATCTTCCGACTTTTTTTGTTTTTAATTATTTATTTAACGAGATTTTTCTTGTTTATAGTATTGATTTTACGTATATTTATTACTGGTAAATCAGTAATCTATGGCAAATTTTAAAGACCACAAAGTATCCGTTAAAGAGTTATTAGGCTTCATTCCAGAGGCTCTCTTATCCCATCTTTCCACCAGTACTAAAGTAGATCATTATTCAAAAGTTCTTCATGGCAAAAAAGTATTTTATCTGCTTTTATATTCTATAATGGATAACGAAAAGCTCAGCCAACGAACATTGGAAGACACCTTTAACTATTCAGGTTTTAAATCTATATTTAACTTGGATGAATCAGAAACTATCCGAAGAAGTTCAATTTCAGAGAGACTCTCGAAGATTGATGCGAGTTATTTCAAAGAAATTTTTGAATGTATGTATGATCGTTTTTCTGAGAGTTACAATCAGTTAGAAAGAGGCAAGTATAATTTAATTCGGGTAGATAGTACCATTGTTGCAGAAGCTGCTGGAAAACTCAAAGAAGGTATTGATCAAAAAAGCGGTAAAAAACTTATAAAATATAGTGTTTCCTTTGACGGAATTCTTCCTTCTGGTGTTGAGATATTTAATGCTCAAAGATATTCAGCAGAAGATAATGCTCTTCCCGAAGCTATTTTAAATCAAGTAAAAAAAGATACTGAACATAGCAATATTTACATTATCGACAGAGGTATTCAATCCACCCGAACTATGAAAGACTTTGATAAAAAGAATATCAAATTTGTTATCAGGTCTAAGGAAAACCGAAAACATCAAGAAATACGGTCTTTGATTCTGGAAAATCAGGATTTAGATATTGGAGAAAATATCTTAATTCAAGACAGTATTGTCAACCTTTACACAGGTGTTCCAATAAAAAACAAGCGAGGGAACACACATCATCGCCAAGAAAAAGTCGATAATCAATTCAGGCTAGTGGTTGTGAAAAACAAACAAAATCCCGAAAAAGTTTTTTGGTTTATTACTAATGATTTTCAACTTACTGCTAAAGAAGTTGCTGATTATTACAGGAAAAGATGGGATATTGAAGTTTTTTTTAGATTTATCAAACAAGAACTCAATTTTAGTCATCTTGTTTCACTCAGCAAAAATGGAATAGAAGTAATGGTTTATATGACTTTAATTGTAGCAATGCTTATCCTTATATATAAAAAAGCAAATAATATTGGTTATAAAACCGCTAAAAGAAGATTTGTTTTGGAACTTAGAGAACTTATTACTGCAATAATGATAACGTTGGCAGGTGGAGATCCTTCAAAAGTCTTTAAAACATAAGTGGCCGGAATTTCTTCCGACCACTACTACCTATTACTCGGCTTTATTATTTTCAAATTTGTTTTGCAATATTCATTAATAAGTTCAGATTACGATCTACAGCGTGATGAATATTTACATTTAGATCAAGGGCATCATTTGGCTTGGGGATATTTATCGGTTCCGCCATTTACATCTTGGATTTCGTATATTATTTTACTTTTAGGAAATTCGGTTTTTTGGATAAAATTCTTTCCGGCCTTATTTGGTGCATTGACAATCGTTGTTGTATGGAAAGCCATTGAAGAATTAAAAGGAAATTTGTTTGCCTTGGTTTTGGGAGCGACTTGTATTTTGTTTTCATCACTTTTGCGATTAAATACTTTATATCAGCCCAATTCTTTTGATGTTTTGTGTTGGACAACTTTGTATTTTATCTTAATCAAATACATTAATTCGGAAAATACAAAATGGCTTTTGATTGGGGCAATTGTATTTGCTTTCGGTTTTTTAAATAAATACAATATCGTTTTTTTAATCATTGGATTATTTCCAGCATTATTAGTAACGAAACAACGTAAAATATTTGCTGAGCCAAAATTGTATTTGGCACTTATTTTTGGATTGTTACTCATTTCACCTAATCTTTTTTGGCAATTCCAAAACAACTTTCCAGTGATTCATCATTTAAAAGAACTGGCCGACACACAACTAGTTCACGTCGATAGATTGGATTTTTTAAAATCGCAATTATCTTTTTTTATAGGTTCTTTATTGGTGATTATTTCTGCATTATTTGCCTTATTGTTTTATAAACCATTTGAGAAATATAAACCGTTATTTTGGTCTTTACTTTTTACACTGGCCGTTTTTATGTATTTCAAAGCCAAAGATTATTATGCAATTGGATTGTATCCTATTTATATTGCTTTTGGTTCAGTGTATCTTTCTGAACAATTAAAGGAAGGCTGGAAGAGATATTTAGCTCCAGTTTTTATCGTAATTCCTTTGTTGATTTTTATCCCAATGTACAAAATTGATTTTCCAAATAAAAGTCCTGAATATATTGTGAGTCATGCCGCAGAATTTCAAAAATTCGGAATGCATCGTTGGGAAGATGGAAAGGAACATATATTGCAACAAGATTTTGCTGATATGGTTGGATGGAAACAATTGGCTGTAAAAGTAGATTCAGTTTGTGCCACAATGCCGGATATGGAGTATACTTTAATTCTTTGTGATAATTATGGACAAGCTGGTGCTATCAATTTTTACAGTACTAACAAAAAAGTTACTGCTCATTCTTTTAATGCCGATTATATCAATTGGCTTCCTTTAGATATGAAAATTAAAGATGTCATTTTAGTCAAAGAAGATGATGACGAAGATCCAGAACGAAAAGTTGAAAAACCTTTATTTGATACTGTTTATTTGGCTGGAAAGCGAATTAATAAATATGCAAGAGAACCTGAAATCTTTATTTATGTATTAAAAGGTGCCAAAGTTGATGTCAACAAAAGGATAAAAGAAGAAATGGACAGAAAGAAAAATTATGACTAAACTAATTTCTTTTTTTTCTGTGTATAAAATTTAATCTTCAAAACCCGACAGTTTTTAAAGCTGTCGGGGTTTTGTTTAAATACCAATAATTAATTTTTTATTCTCTCAATAAATTCAGTCAGAAACGGGCTTTCTCTGGAAATTTTTTGGAAAGGATAACAGAGTATACTTTCTTAAATGAATATATAATCTCTCCTTTATTAGGGACCAATATTTGAATAAAATTATAACATTATTTAATATTATTGTTTATAAGTAAAAATACTTAAGTAGTTTTTCTTAGTTTTGTCTTATGAACCGAATTTAGTCTTTAAATTTGTCATTGATAAAGAGAGATTCTATTAAATTTATTTTATGAGCAACTTAGCACAATCCCACAGAATATTATTTTTAAACACGCTTGCTTTTACAGTATGTTTTGGCAGTTGGACTATCAATGGAGTTTTGGTTACTTTCTTAGTAGATCAGGGAATTTTTAATTGGAGTGTCGTTAAAATAGGATGGCTTTTAGGGATTCCAGTGCTTACTGGTTCCATTATGCGATTACCGATGGGAATTTTAACAGATAAATTTGGAGGCCGAATTGTATTTTCTGCCTTGCTGATTTTAGCTTCGATTCCTTTATTTTTATTGCCATTGGCTACCAATTTCTGGATGTTTGCATTGTTGAGTTTTGCTTTTGGAATGGTAGGAACTGGATTTGCAGTAGGGGTAGCATATACTTCGCTTTGGTATCCAAAAGAATGGCAAGGCCGTGCATTAGGTATTTTTGGGATGGGAAATGCAGGGGCTTCAATCACACCTTTTTTTGGGCCTAGTTTATTGAAATATTTTTCAGAGTCTGATCCAGTAAATGGATGGAAATATTTACCCGTAATTTATGGTACTGTGTTATTGATTATGGGAATTACTTTTATTCTTTTTTCAAAAACTAAAAAAATAGCAACTCCACCTAAGACAGCTAAAGAATTTTTACAGCCACTTAAAGAAGCACGTGTATGGCGTTTCGGAACCTATTATTTTTTATTATTTGGTTCTTTCGTATCCTTTTCTCAGTGGTTATTGCCAAATTTTATGAATGTATACCAAACCACTTTAATTTTAGGGGGATTGTTTACAACCTGCTTTAGTTTACCAGGGGGGGTAATTCGAGCATTTGGAGGCTATTTATCTGATAAATTTGGTGCCCGAAAAGTAATGTATTGGGTTTTGAGCAGTTCTGTGATTTTAAGTTTTTTATTGTTGTTCCCAAAAATGGATATCAATACTTCAGGTGCTGGTTTAATGGCAGGAAAAGCAGGAATCGTGACTCAAATTACTCCATCCAAAATTGTTATTGATGGAAAAGAATATAAAGTAAATGATAAAGGCAGTAATGGAGAGCCTAGTAAATATTTCCCCTCTAAAAACACTTGGCAAGAAGTAGTTGTTACAGAAAATCAAAAAGTGCAGAAAAAAGAATTGATTGCCAGTGGAATTACACAAATTCATTTTGATGCAAATATGTGGGTGTATCTGGTCTTAGTAATTTTGATAGGAGCTTGTTGGGGAATTGGAGCCGCTGCCGTTTATAAACACATCCCTGAATATTTCCCAAACCAAGTGGGTGTTATTGGAGGGATGGTAGGAATGATTGGTGGTTTAGGAGGTTTTATAGGCCCAATCGTTTTTGGATATTTACTTTCTTCTACTGGTTTCTGGACAAGTTCGTGGCTGTTTATTTTTGTATTGTCATTAGTTTGTTTGATTTGGATGCATCGTATCATTGGAAAAATGTCAAGAGAAAAATTACCCGAAATGGCTCAGGATATGGATAGGAAGCATAAAAAGAAAAAGAAGGAAGACTCTTTGGTTGCTGATTGTCTTGTTTAATTATTTTCTTTGAGTTTTTCATTCTTAAAAGCATTTAGAGATGGATTTCTTTTTTACTACAGAAAAGGAAACGTTTTTTTTCGTTAATAATACGAATCATTACTTGAGATTTTGACTAATGCATATTTAGCTGTAAATCCTAATAGATTTTTAAAATCTGTTAGGTATGTTTTTGCTTATCAATATCTGGTTTTATCCTATCATTAGCAAAATATTAGCTATTATACAGCGTTTATTTTGTATTACTTCAAGCATAATTTAATTACGGGCATTGGGAACTTCAATAAACCAGATGACTCTACAAAAAAATCTTAATTTAATTTTTCATAATAAGGGTTAAAATAGTAGCACAGCTATTATTTAAAGAGCTGTAAATACTTGACTGTTTGTCTTATTTAATTTATTTTTCTTCAGCTGATAAATATCATATTTTAACTTTTCTATACCTATTAATTTTACAATTGTAAATTAAGGACTTTTTTATCTTTTTTATTTAAAAATGAGATAATTAGAAGCTAAGAATAACGATTCGGATGTGCAGTTTGTTTCCTTACACAAAATTGATTTATAGCATTTTAGTGTATTGTGATTATCAAAGATTTCTATTGGATTGAGTGTTTCTTAAAAAATGATTCTTTTGCTGCTTGGTCGATGCGTACTGTTATTTGCGAAACTAATAGGTCTTTATGTATTTGTGTTGGGATGATTAGCAAATACTTGGATTAAAACTTAGGAATAGATTAATGTAAATAAAAAATAAAAAATATGAAAACTTGGCTAGACAAATGGGAACCTGAAGATGAAAATTTTTGGAAAAATACAGGTAGTAAAATTGCGTGGAGAACTTTAATAATTACAACTTTGTCATTAATAATGTCTTTTGGTTCGTGGTTTATGATGAGTGTAATAGCAGTGAAATTGCCAGGTCTTGGTTTTCCATTTTCTAAGGATCAGCTTTTTTGGCTGGTTGCCATTCCTGGATTAGCTGCAGGATTTTTAAGAATTATACACACCTTTATTCTGCCTATTTTCGGGACAAGGCATGTAGTAACCGTGGCAACTTTACTTAAATTAATTCCAGCGATTGGAGTTGGATTTGCGGTAATGGATACCAATACTCCTTTTTGGGTCTTTGTTCTTTTGGCATTTGCCACAGGTTTTGGTGGTGGAGATTTTTCATCCTTTATGCCTAGCACAAGTTTGTTTTTTCCAAAAAGGCTGAAAGGAACAGCATTGGGAATTCAAGCAGGAATTGGGAATTTTGGTGTTAGTTTAGCTCAATTTGTTACGCCGCTTATTTTGAGTGTTAGTATCTACGGTGCTTCATCGGTATTTACAAGTATCGATGCAAAAGAAACACAGAATGTTTTTATAGACTCAACAATTGGAAAACAAAAAGAAGTTTTTGCAGCTTTGGATACCAAAGCACAAAATAATATTTTGGCCAATGTAAAAAAACCGGTGTTAGATTCGGTTATTGCGGCAACGGGCTCGAATGAAAATGTCGAAATTTTTGCAGCATTGCCACAGAAAGTGAAATCAAAAGCGATTGCTAACGCTAATCCAAAATTGGCCGAAAAAATAATAAACAAAATTAGTCCAGACAATGAGGCGGTTAAAAATATAAACATCTATATTCAATCGGCTGCATTTTGGTATTCCGGATTTCTTTTAGGCTTGGCACTTATCAGTTGGTTCTTTTTAAAAAGTATTCCGATGCAGGCTTCGATAAAAGAACAAATGGATATTTTTAAAAACAAGCACACTTGGTTTTGTACCATTACTTATGTGATGACTTTTGGGACATTTGCAGGTTTGTCGGCTGCGTTTCCATTAATGATTAAATATTTATATGGTGATTTTCCAAATGCGCCGGATCCATTGGTGTATGCTTTCTACGGTCCATTGATTGGCTCTGCTAGTAGAGTTGCTTTTGGTTTTGTGGCTGATAAAATAGGGGGAGCTATATTAACTACCATCACTGGATTCGGAATTTTAACTGGTGCTGTTATATTGATTACGCAAGGTTTGGTTTCTCCAACGAGTATGGATCAATTTCCATTGTTTGTTGGGGTGATTTTGTCAATGTTTTTCTTTACAGGCGTTGGAAATGCAGGTACATTTAGACAGTTTCCAATCATTTTTTCCGAAAACCAGCGTCAGGCTGCTGGTGTGATTGGCTGGACAGCTGCGATTGCTGCTTTTGGACCTTTTATTTTTTCAATATTAATTGGAAATAATATTTCGGCAAATGGAACTGTAAATCAATTTTTTATAGGATTGATTCTTTTCACTATATTAGCTACTACTGTCAATTGGTGGTTTTATAATCGTAAAGGATGTGAGAAACCGAGTTAAGCTAACTTCTGTAAATATGGAGATAGAGCATATTAATATTATATGATTGTCTGCTATGCGGACTTAATAAAAAAATAGGCCACGGATTATACGGATTAAACTGATTGGCGCGGATTTTTATAGTTACTTTTAAATTCGATCTGTGAGAAT
The DNA here is from genome assembly GCF_002813295.1 of Flavobacterium sp. 5. Taxonomy (NCBI): domain Bacteria; kingdom Pseudomonadati; phylum Bacteroidota; class Flavobacteriia; order Flavobacteriales; family Flavobacteriaceae; genus Flavobacterium; species Flavobacterium sp. 5. The sequence goes on along the minus strand of NZ_PHUE01000001.1, from coordinate 1,100,254 downwards.
CTGTTTAATCCGTGTTATCTGTGTGCCATTTTCTATAATTAGTATTAGAAAAGGATAGTCATATAATATTTTATAATGTAACATATTTTTATCCATTTGTGTTTACAAAATTACTTAAGTATTTTTACTTAGTGTTTCTTTTGCTAATTTTACAATAAAATAAAACGGTTTTTAAATTAAACTTGAGTTCGTTTTAACCTGCTTTAAACTTGAACTTATGATTTATAAGAAAAATGCATTTAAGTATGAAAAACAAAACATATAACACCAAAGCTTTACTGATTGCAACCGGGCTTTCGATTTTTATGGTTGCTCTTGTCTTTTTTGGTTCCAGAAAACTACAAAATTTTGATGCGGCACTGGTGACTTATTTATTTGGGACGGTGTTCGCTTTTTTTGGAATTATATATCGCTATACGGTTTGGTTGCAAAGACCACCTACTTGGATTTATTTCAAACGTGGGATTACGTATTTGATAACAGGAAAGGTGTTTTCGCATTTTTGGTTTGCTACTAAGGAATCTGTAGAGAATATTGCTTTTCAAAAGTTTATTTATCCAAGGGGGAAATACCGTTGGATGGCACATTTTATGATCGCTGTAGGTTGTACTTCTGCATTTTTAATTACGATACCACTAACTTTTGGTTGGATTAACTTTGCGATGGCTCCAAATTCAATTTCGGTGTACGAAGCGTATTTTTTTGGATTTAAAGTAATGGATTTTAATTTGGATTCGATTACCGCATTTTTGACTTTTCACGCTTTGAATTGGTCTTCGTACTTGGTTATTTTTGGTTCTCTTTATTATTTGAGAAGACGTTTGACGAATCCTGGATTAATTGCCACTCAGTCTTTTGAAGGCGATTTGCTACCGTTAATTTTATTGATTGCCATTTCGGTAACAGGATTGGGATTGACGTATTCCTATCAGTTTATGAAAGGATTTGCATTTGATTTCTTGGCTGTTTTACACGCGGTTACAGTGATAATGTTTTTGATTTGGATTCCGTTTGGAAAGTTTTTTCATATAATTCAGCGCCCTGCTCAAATTGGGGCACATATTTACAACAAGCAAGGTAGGAAGTTGGGAATGGCAGTTTGCCCGCATACAGGCGAGGAGTTTGCTACCAAACTGCATATTCAGGATTTGAAAACCGTAACGGAGCAATTGGGTTTTGATTTTACGCATGAAGACGGTACATCTCATTTAGATTTGAGTCCAGAAGGTAAAAGATCTCGATTGGCACAAGCACATTTGAAAGCCAGGCTAGAAGGCGGGAATTTATTTGGATAAATATTGAAAGATGTTATAAATACTATCGTTTCATTTATAGATAAAGGTTGTTAGGACTGCGTGAGGGATAGAAAGAAGCTACCGAAGTAGCCTGAATAGCCCGACAGCATCCTGATAAAAGGGCGTATAACCACAAAGAGAATTAGCCCTTTTATCAGGATGGTGGCACGCCCAGAGAATGAATTTCAGATTGCAGAATTCAGATTTTAGATAATGATTTTAAAAAACAGTTAACTGTAAAAAAATAAAAATGGCGAAATTACCAGTTAAAGAAGAGAATATAGTAAAACATTTTGGACCTACGCTTAATTATGCGCCTAAGGACGGATATGTGGGCAGGGATGAGCCAGATGAGGCTGTGAAAACGCATTGTTGTTTTTGCGGAATGCAATGTGGAATTCAATTATTGGTGAAAGAAAATAAAGTAGTGGGGTTTGAACCTTGGATGGAATTTCCTTTTAATGAGGGAAGATTATGTCCAAAAGGAGTACAGCGCTATTTGCAAAATAATCATCCAGACCGATTGTTGTCGCCTTTGAAAAGAGTGGAAGGACAAGGTTTTGTGCCTTTGGATTGGGACGATGCAATGAGTAAAACGGTTTCGGAAATTCAACGTATTCAAGAGAAGTATGGGAACGATGCATTCTCTATGTTATCGGGTGTTTCGCTGACTAATGAAAAAAGTTATTTGGTTGGGAAGTTTGCTCGTGTGGCTTTGAAAACTAAAAATCTGGATTACAACGGACGTTTGTGTATGGTGAGTGCTGGTGCTGGAAACAAAAAAGCATTTGGATTGGACCGGGCTTCGAATAATTATTCGGATTTAGAGTATGCGGAAGTGATAATTGTTGCGGGTGCTAATATTAGTGAGACATTTCCAACTTTGACACACTGGATTTGGAAAGCTCGTGATCGTGGTGCCAAAATTATTGTAATAGATCCAAGAATGATTCCGTTGGCAAGAACTGCGGATATTCATCTTGATGTTCGCCCAGGAACGGATTCGGCTTTGTATGGAGCCATGCTGAAATATTTGGTGGATCACGATATGCTGGATCATGATTTTATAGATAATTATACTTCAGGTTTTCAAGAAACGATTGATGCTGTAAAGGATTATACTCTAGAATGGGCTGAGGAAATAACTGGAATTGATAAAAATAAAATTCGCGAAGCCGCTGAGTTATGGGGTAAAGCTAAAACGAGTTTCTTACTTCACGCTCGTGGAATCGAACACCACTCAAAAGGTGTAGATAATGTTTTGGGCTGTATCAATTTAGTATTGGCAACAGGAAGAATTGGAAGGCCATATTGTGGTTACGGAACAATTACTGGTCAAGGAAATGGTCAAGGAGGCAGAGAACATGGTCATAAATGTGATCAATTACCTGGAAACAGAGATATAGAGAATCCTGAACACCGTAAGTATATTTCGGAAGTTTGGGGTATAGACGAAAAAGATATGCCTGGAAAAGGACTTTCGGCTTATGAAATTATCGAAGCTATTCATCGTGGTGAAATTAAAGGATTGATTTCGATTTGTTTTAATCCGTTGGTTTCTTTACCAAATAGTAATTACGTTCGCGAAGCTTTAGAGAAATTGGAGTATTATGTGTGTATTGACTTTTTCCTGAATGAAACGGCGCGCCACGCCGATATAATTCTTGCTGGTTCTTTGCAGGAAGAGGAAGAGGGTACAACTACATCTGCAGAGGGAAGAGTGATTCGTATTCGTCAAGCGGTTACGCCTCCAGGTAATGCTAGAACAGATACTTCTATCATTTTGGAATTAGCGAAACGTTTGGGGGTAAAAGATAAATTTACCTATGAAAATAGTGAAGCTATTTTTAATGAATTGCGGGTAGCATCCAAAGGTGGAACGGCCGATTATTACGGAATTACATATAAAAGAATTGAAGATGAAATGGGTGTTTTTTGGCCTTGTCCAGAAATAGGTCATCCGGGAACACCACGATTGTGGGAAGACAAAAAGTTTAAAACTCCTGATGGAAAAGCACATTTTAATCCTGCTCCGTACAAACTACCTGGTGAAGTAACTGATGAAGATTTTCCTGTGATTTTGACGACAGGTCGTGTGGTGTCTCAGTATTTAAGCGGAACACAAACTCGTCGTATTGGTAAATTGGTAGATCAATTTCCAGAACCATTATTGGAAATTCATCCCAAAATGGCGCAACAATATGGGATTAAGCAAAGAGAATTAGTAAAAGTTTCTACCCGACGCGGGGAAGGAATTTTTCCTGCGAATATAGTAGAAACGATTCGGGAGGATACTGTTTTTATTCCATATCATTGGTCTGGTAAAAAATCGGCGAATCAATTAACACCTGGAACATTAGATCCGATTTCGAAAATTCCTGAATTTAAAGTGTGTGCCTGCCACTTGGAACCGCTCAAAGAGATTGCGGCACCATCTAAAGAATCAACGGCATATGCAAGCGTTTAATCTATAAAAAAGAAAGATGAATTATACGAGTTTCAATAAAAACGAGGAATTTTTTGTAGATATGCAGCGTTGTATTGGCTGTAAAGCCTGTGAATTGGCTTGCGCCGAATGTGAAACGAACGGCCAGGAATCTTTAATTCACGTTAATTATGTGGATAGAGCTGCAACTGTGCAAACCACAGTTCAGGTTTGTATGCATTGTGATGACCCTGTATGCGCGAATGTATGTCCTGCCGATGCGATATCCAAAGATGAAAACGGAATTGTACATACTGCAAATACAGAAAGATGTATTGGTTGCTCTAATTGTGTGATGGCTTGCCCTTTTGGTGTGCCTAAAAAAGAAGAATCCTATGATTTGATGATGAAGTGCACGATGTGTTATGACCGAACTAGTATTGGTAAAAAACCAATGTGCGCTACGGTTTGTCCAAGTGGCGCTTTGTTTTTTGGAACAAGAACTGAAATTGAAGAAATGCGTCCAAACAGTACACCAGTCAATAGTTTTATTTTTGGTAAAGAAATCGTCAATACCAAAGTGAATATTATGATGCCGAAAGGAAGTACTGAGTTGATAATATATTAAAATCAGCAGCTATAAACGGAATCTGAAACTTTTACAATATAAAAGAATGTCAAAAGAAGATAATTTAAATAAAAATTGGAAGAAAGATTTTCCAATTCTAAAACAGCAAGCGACAAATGTTAGTCGTCGTGATTTTGCTAAATTCCTTACCCTTGTTTCGGGCGGATTGATGGTAGGTAGTGGATTAGTTGCTGCTAAAGCCTATTTGCTTCCCAAAGAAGAAGTAGAAGGAGAACATTTTGTTTGCAAAAAAGAAGAAGTGCCTCTGGGTGGAACCAGAGCTTTTGTAATCAAAGGCAGTACCATACCTTACATTTTGATTCATCTAGAAAACGGAGATTTCAAGGCTTATGAGCAAAAATGTACACACTTATCGTGCTCAGTTTTTTATAAACCTGGCACGGGAATTATTCACTGTCCTTGTCACGAAGGTTCATTTGATGCGAAAACAGGAGATGTTTTGGGAGGACCGCCACCAAGAGCTTTACCAAGTTTGGAAGTGTTTTTTAAAGAGAACGATATCTATGTAAAAGCATCTCATCACGAAGAACATGCTGTTTAAATACTAAAAATATATTATTATGAGTACTTTTAGAACCAGTCAGAATCAAGCCAATCCTAATAAGCTAAACAACATTCTTTCGACCTTAATTTTTATATTAATTTTGAATGTTACCATTCAGATTTGGTTATTATATGCTTCTTTAAATAACGCTTTAGATAACAATCGAGAAATATTGATACCTGCTTTTGTAGCTTCTTTAATTTTGTTTTTGATAGGATTTAGTTGGCTGTATTACTTGCCATCTGGAAATCAAAAACAACAAAAATAAAAAATTGTAAATAGTTTTATTGAGTAAAAATCCTAGTTATAGCTAGGATTTTTTTATTTCAAAAAGTAGTTTGTTAAATGTCTTTCGAATCAAATTTTACAAATCCGCCACAATTACCGTTACGGTCAATAGATTGTTGTACAATAAGCGTTCCGATAGCTAACATATTGTTCAATTCGTATAAATCAGTACAAACTAAATGATTTTGAATCACTTCATTGATTTCGGTTTGCATACTTTTAAGCGTTTCTTTAGCTTTCAATAAATCCGATTCAAATCGAACGATTCCAGCATTTTGACGCATTAATAATTGCAGTTTTGCTTTAGTTAGAGCGATATATTCTGGTGATACTTTTGTTTTAGATTGAATAGACCATTCTGGGATAGCAGTAGTTGTTTTTGTCGCTGTAAATGGATTATCTGCCAAGTAATGGTATATTTTATCGGAATAGACTAAAGCTTCCAAAAGTGAATTTGAAGCAAGTCTGTTGGCGCCGTGCAAACCAGTTCTTGAACATTCGCCACAGGCAAATAAATTTTCTATAGAGGTTTTTCCACTGCGGTCAACCACTATTCCTCCACATAAATAATGCTGGGCAGGAACTACAGGAATCCAGTCTTTTTCAAGATCAATACCCATTTTTTTACAATGGTTATAAATCATCGGAAAATGTTTTTTGAATCCAACCATATCTAAGTGTGTACAATCTAAATAAACACATTCGTCTCCCGATTTTTTGAGTTCCAAATCAATACTTTGCGAAACTATATCTCTCGAAGCCAGATCGCCTCTTGGATCATAACGTTCCATGAATAAATCGCCTTTTTTGGTTCTCAAATGAGCGCCAAAACCGCGAACCGCTTCGGAAATTAAAAATTTTGAGCCACTTCCTTTATCAAATAAAGCTGTTGGATGAAATTGTATAAATTCCATGTCCTGAATAGCAGCATTCGCACGATAAGCCATCGCTATTCCGTCTCCTGTTGCTATGATAGGGTTGGTGGTGTGTCCGTATAAATGTCCAATACCGCCAGTGGCTAGTAAGGTAAAATCGGATTGATAGGTAAGTATTTCGTTTGTCTTTTCGTCAAGCGCATAAGCACCAACGCAACGATTATCTTGTGTAATTAATTCTAATGCAAAATGATGATCCAAAACGGTAATGTTTTCTTTATTCATTACTTGTTCCAAAATAGCACGCTGAATTTCGTGACCCGTTTGGTCTTTATGATGAACTACTCTGTTTTCAGAATGTCCGCCTTCTTTGCCTAAGTCAAAAGTTCCTTTGGCATTTTTATCAAATTGAGCACCCCATTCAATCAATTCTTTTAATCGTTTAGGGCCTTCGGTTACAACCATTTTAACTACTTCTTCGTCACACAATCCATCACCACAAATTAGGGTGTCTTCAATATGTTTTTGATACGAATCTTCGGTTTTGTCGGTAACAATAGCAATACCACCTTGAGCATATTTAGTGTTAGACTCGTCGGCATTTGCTTTGGTTACAATGGTAATGTTTCTTTCGGGGAAACGATTGGCCATTTTGAGTGCAAATGTTAGACCTGCAACTCCAGAACCTATAATTAAATAATTGGTTGTAATCATTCTTAAGATAATTCGAGCATACGTTCGATAGGGATTAATGCTTTTTCTCTAATGTCATCAGGAACATTAATTTCGGGAGTTTCATTCAATAAACAGTCGTATACTTTTTGTAAGGTGTTCATTTTCATATATCCACATTCACTACAAGCACAGGTATTGTCTTCGTTCGACGGAGCCGGAATCAGAATTTTATCAGGTACTTCCTGTTTCATTTTATGCAAAATTCCAGCTTCGGTAGCTACAATAAATTTGTTGCTTGGATTGGTTTTTACATAATTAATCATCCCTGCTGTAGAACCAATATAGTTTGCAGTTTTTAGAATATGCGTTTCAGATTCTGGATGTGCAATGATTTGAGCATCTGGATTCAGTTTGTACAAAGCTATCAGTTTGTCTAGTGAAAATGCTTCGTGTACGATACACGATCCATCCCAAAGTAGCATCTCTCTGCCTGTTTGCTCCATTACATATTTTCCTAAATTTTTATCTGGTGCAAAAATTATAGGTTTATCTTTTGGAATAGATTCTACAATTTTGACAGCGTTTGAAGACGTAACCACAATATCAGTCAATGCCTTAACTTCGGCAGAACAGTTTACGTAAGTGATTACAATATGATCAGGGTGGGCCTCAGTAAATTTTTTGAAATCTTCCGGAGGACATGATTCAGCTAGAGAACAGCCTGCTTTTAAATCTGGTAAAATTACTTTTTTGGTAGGATTTAATATTTTGGCAGTTTCGGCCATAAAATGAACTCCTGCAAAAAGAATAATATCGGCATCAACTTTCATTGCTTCTTGAGATAATCCCAAGCTATCTCCCACATAGTCAGCCACATCTTGAATATCGGATTCTTGATAATAATGCGCTAGTATAACCGCATTTTTTTCTTTTTTTAATTCCAATATACGTTCTTTAAGACTTTTCATTTTTTAAAAACTTTAATGGTGTTTTTTTAATTGAGATTAATTCTATGCAAATATAAGGTAAAACTTTGAAGCTACACGATTTCGTTGACTTTCTAAAAGTATCAAAAAAGATGTTTTTGTTAAAAAAATGCCATTGCGGTTTTTACAACTGGTAAATCTATTCCAATATGATTCATGTTCGTATGATATTTATCAGTTTTTAAGCAAATTAGTATGGTGATATTTGCACAAACCTTTAATGAATCAATTTTTAGACCTATGACGACTAAAAAACCACTACACACTTTTCATATTCCTGTAATGGGATTGGCTTATACAATTGATAGCCCAATACGAGTGGCTCAATATGGAATATCATCTGTTGTCTCTATTATAGATGACGATTTGATTGAAAAAATGAATGCTTTCTATAGCGAAAAATTCAAAATACCATATCAGGAAATCACAGAAAAAATCCATGATTATCGTGCCGAGCGTGTTACTTCTTATTTAAATTTGATGGATACTATTGTAAAAGATAAATTCGAAAAATTCAAATTAGAATTAGCAGAAAGCAAACAGGCTTTGGAGAATTATATTGCGATGCTACCTAATAAATCAGAAATTAAAAAAGGACTTCAAAATCTTATAGACGACGGAATTGCTTTTAAAGATACTATCAAAAATTACCTTGAAGAAAATCTTTCACCAGGTGAGATTGATGTAAATATCATGACTAAAGTCGATAAAGATAATTTTATTAAAGACGAACAATTACCTGTAGAATTCAATGATGCTCATGCGTCTCTGCGTGGTTTTGCCAATAGTAATCTATCTTCATCAGTGGTGCTTTCGGCGGGAATGAATCCGAGATTGTACGCTTATTTTGAAAACTTTCCTGTTTTTTATCCTGATACCAATAATAAGCTACAAAAGAAAATAATCCTGAAAGTAAGTGATTTTCGTTCGGCAATGATTCAGGGAAATTTCTTAGCCAAAAAAGGGCTTTGGGTTTCTGAATATCGTATAGAATCAGGTTTAAACTGTGGAGGTCACGCCTTTGCTACAGATGGTTATTTATTAGGACCAATCTTAGAAGAATTTAAACAAAAGAAAGATGAATTAATACAATCGGCTCATGAGTTGATGGTGAAATCTTTGGAAATAAAAGGACTACATGTTCCTCAGGCACCGTTGGAATTAAAAATTACGGTGCAAGGTGGTGTAGGTACAGCCGAGGAACATGATTTTTTATTAGAGAAATATCAGGTTGATTCTGTGGGCTGGGGTTCTCCTTTTCTATTAGTTCCAGAAGCTACTTCTGTAGATAAAGCTACTCGAACATTGTTAGAAAAAGCCAAAGAAGATGATTTTTATTTGAGTAATATTTCGCCATTAGGTATTCGTTTTAATGCAGTGAAAGGCACAACTAATGAGTTTTTTAAACAAAAACGTATTCAAGATGATAAAGCAGGAAGTTCTTGTCCTAAAAAATTCTTAGCGTTGAGTAAAGAGTATGGCCCAAAAGGAATGTGTCCAGCTTCTAAAAGTTATCAAGATTTAAAATTAGAAGAATTAAATGCTATAAAGGATTCTATGTCTAAAGTAGCTTTTGATAAAAAGAAAAACAGCATCACAGAGAAATCATGTTTATGTGTAGGTTTGGCAAATACCGCTTATCTTGAAAATGATATTAAAATAAAAGGGCAATCGCAAGGGGTTGTTATTTGCCCAGGACCGAATTTGGCTTATTTTGACAGGGAAATTTCTCTTTTGGATATGGTGAAACACATTTATGGAAATGCATCAGTGCTTGGAAATAAAGAGCGTCCAAATGTAATTATCAATGAATTGAAAATGTACATGGATTATTTGAAAAATGAAATCAATGAATTTTCAGAGCAAATTACAGCACCGCAAGTCAAAAAATTAAAAGCGTTTAGAACCAATTTGAATGATGGTATTGAATATTATCAATCATTATTGTCCTCTAACGATTGGTTTGAGAAAAGTAAACAAACTATCGAAAACCAATTGGATGTGTATAAAAATGAGCTACAGGAGCTCTTTATTCCTGAGTTAGCAACTGTATAAATCTGATTTTGATTATTATTGAAGATTATGAAAAAGTAGTAACGATCTGGTTGTAGTATTGATTGTTAAATATTTATCTTTATTTTTTCCCTTTAAATAAAGAAAGTATTTAGTAAAGAGCAAGGACACTATCTAACCAAAAATACCAGATGCTATTGCTTCTAAAATAATAATTGAATTCAGATTTTTAATTAAAAGACTTGATGAAAATCAGGTCTTTTTTGTTGTGATTTATTTAGATACCACCAAAACTAAATACTCCAATGACAATAATTGTAAAGAAAATAAACCAGAATATGAGGTGCGTTAATAATGTCAAAAAGAAGGTCTTTGTTTTAGACAACTGATTGAAAAATTGTTCATTGGTCCAAAAGTATAAGATAAAATCAATGAGCATAACAATTTTTGTTATTGTTAAGATTGTTGTAGTCCCACTATAATAATAAAATAAGGGGATTAAGAGTATAGAAATGTATAATTTTTGGGATGCTTTGTAGGTATTTAGTACTAGATATTCTATAAAATTGTAGCCTTGTTTTCGAAAACAAATAGCTGTACCTATTGTGTGTAAAGGGATAAAAACTAATGTTATCCAAGCAAAGTGAGAGCTCAGCCAGTCACCTAATTTTTCAATATTAATATTTGGATTTGTATCGACAGCCTCTTTCGTTTTTACAAACATTTCTATATCTAATATATGAATTAACGCAATATATGCTGTTGCCAAAACCATCACAAGAGATATCGGTTTGAAGTGTCTTACTCTTTTACCTTCAATGAATTCACGAATAGAATGACCTGGTCTGGTAAAAAGTTGTTTTGCTGTATAGGCTATTCCCTTGTCAAAATGTAATAATCCATGTTGAATATCATGCCATAGATAATGAATATTAATTTTGTGAGTTTCAGCAGGCTGTCCACAATTATTGCAATAATGACCTGTATAGGTTTGATGACAGTTTTTACAAGTAGTATTCATTATTAGGCTTTTTTAAATGCTAAATATGTTCCTTTTTAGTAAATATAGTATTTTAATTAAAACGTTAAAACAGCAAAGTTGTATTAATCTTGCAATATGGCTTCTCCCTTTACTAACCATGCAAAACCGAAGCTCTCAATAGCTAGTGTTTCCATCCAAAAAGTGATTGGGAATGTCTTAAAATAGACTGGAGGAATTATTTTTAGAAAACCAGCAAATGGGACCAATATCGCCAAAAACATTAATACAGCACAAGTTCTGTAAATTCTATTTCGGATGATTTTTTGATCTCCTCTTTTGCTAGTTGCTTTATTTGATTTTGTAAATAGAAAAAAGCACATATACGATAAGCAAATGAAGAATAATGCAGATACGGTATAATGAAAATACATTCTAAAATCGCTTGCAGGAAGAATGGTTATTGCATATTTCTTAGCAGGATCACCACATATTTCAGTGATATTATTAGTAGGAAATAAAAGGGCCAAAAGTGCAAAAACCCCGGCAAATGAAGAAATGTAAAAATCAATTGGATCTTTACCTTTGTAAACAATAAGAAAGAAAGCTAACAGACTTAGGATTATAACAAAAATACTGCTAACGCGAGTGTAGTAATAATGACTAATAGATTCTAAAGGATATTGAAGCCCATTATCAAGATATAAGAATCCAAATAACAATAGGGGCATGGCCATTCCCATGATACCAATAATCTTTCGGAGGGTCAGACTATTGGTGAGCCAAATGGTATTGTCGTTTTTGTAATCTATTTTTAAAAGAGAATTTAAATCAGATTGCTTAGATTTGGTCATGATAATTGAGGTTTAAGTTCAGCTACTTAAAAAATATCATGTAAATATAAGATTACTTTATTAATATCTTAAAAAAGTATCTCCTGTCTTTATTCCTAAGGCTAATTCTTCCAGATTCGTATTTTCGAGCATGTAAGCCAATTCGTTTCTAATAGATTTGAATTTTTCATGCATAGGGCAGGGATGGTCTTCGGAGCAATGGGCTAAACCTAACCCGCACCCCGTAAAAACCCGATCTCCTTCCAGAGCATTTACAATTTGTGCCAATTTTATATCTTTCATTATTTCTCTTGGAATTTCAAATCCGCCACCAACTCCTTTTATGGAATTAATGATGTTGTCTTTGGATAAAATTTGAAGAATTTTGGCTGTAAATGCTTCTGGAGAATCAATTTTTTTGGCAATATCTTTTAGCCCAACTCTTTTGTTTTGATAAGATTGAGAAGCTATGAAAATCGTAGCTCGAATGCCGTATTCGCAGGTTTTAGAAAACATAATCGGTTTTTTACAAATTTAAGAAATTAGTTTCATTTTTGGTCTAAAATGCTAGAGTTTCGAAGGTTAAAATGGCGAATTTTTAGTCTTTTTTTAATAAACTTCCAGTTATAAATAATAGACCTAAGGGTAAAGCAATACTGGCTATAAATAAATTTTGATAATAGTCAGGAAATGACGTATTATTCAATAATAACCAAGTGCCTTGAAGGAATAAAAGGATTTCTGTTACTACAAATCCTAGAAGAAAAAGATTGATTCCCCATTTTATGATTGGTTTTTTAGAATTTAAAAACCCATTCTGTAAAGCAAATCCAAATAGAAAACCAGTTATAATTCCCAACATCGTCAGGTGAATATATCCAACAACAAAATCTCGAATTTCATGCGATACATGTGCCAATTCAGGAACTAAAACTACCAATTGAATGATGATTTTTAAGGCTAATGAACATAAAGCAAATCGGTACACGGTTTTTTCTAAAGAAGAGAGAGGTTTAAAAAATGCTTGGAATTGAGTTTGGATAAGTTGAGCAAAAAGGACTAACGAAATTAATTGAATCAAAACACCAACTGCGTTTATCCAGTAAAAAATGGGATTGGAAAGCGACCAGCTCACAGGCAGAGCCAAAGTTAACACCGTTGCGGTAACAAATAAATTATAGAACAAACGGAATTTTTTCTCTTCTATATTTATTTTGGATTGTTTGAAAAACAGAGCCAAAACTGCAAATATAAACCAGCCATTAAATTGAAAATGAAGGAAAAACTGAATAGCAATTTGATAAAAAGCACTTGCTTTTCCCATTATTCCTACTGCTGGTCCTAAGCACCAAACGCCTAGTGTAGATAAAACCATAAAGAATAAAGCGGTTCGCAACATTCTTTTTTCAGGGAAAGTGCTTAGTTCTGCATCTTTCCAAATCAAATGAACGAAATGATAACTGCAAAAAATATGCAATGTAGAAAAGAGGATGGAAGCAAACGCATATCCTTGAGCAGGAAAATCAATCATCATTCCGACAACAGCCACTTGAGTAATCCAAAATAATCGGTTGTAAATGGGTTTTTGCTGGGCTTCTTTTGGAACAAAAAAATGAATAATCAAACAGTACAACATCAAATATACCCAACCCAACATGGCTACATGCGAATGACCGTGCATTAAAAATTGAAAATTGATTCCTTTAATAGGGTAGACATACATCAAACGAAGCAGTAACCCCATCAGAGAGGCGATAAGAAAATTAATGAAGCAGACAAAAATCCAAGATTTTTTCATAATGATTTGGTTGTTTCCTAATAGTAATTTAGAATCCTCCGAAACGAACAAATGAACCAAAAATCAGCATCAAGACTCCAATAATAGTAACAGATATAATATGGAAAGTCATTTCGGGTAATTTACCGGAATCGGTTTTTAGTTTGGGTAAAACTCGAAACTGCGCACTTAATGCAAAGACTACTGTCAGTAAAAGTAAAACTAGTTTTGAAGAAATTACTTTCTCAATTGGAGTTTCAAACTGAAACCAATAGCCAAAAGTTACTCCATATTTGTACGCCATTAAAATACCTGTGATTACTAATAAAGCAAGGGCAGTCATTCCAACAGGTTCGTATTTTCTTTCGTAATTTAAAATGATTTTAGGATCTTTTTCTTTAAGCGCCTGAGGTAGATAAGCAAAGCAGAGTAACAAGTGACCTCCAACCCAGATGGTGGCGCTCAAGAGATGAATGATTAATAAAAGATGATGATTCATACGTTTTTAGGTTTTAAAATCGCTTTAAATTATCCTCTAAAGCAGACTTTTATTTTTTCTGTCGAAAGGTTTTCGTTTTCTAATTCTTTAAATGAATGTCCTAGTTTCTTTATTGTTTTTACACCATTTACAAAATGTTGAATATAATAATTTCCTATGTAACCAGCCGTTTCTAAATAGGAAATCATTTTCTGAATATCATTCTTATTTAATAATTCAGAATGTATGGTGGTACGAACTTCAAAATCAATATCGTTTTGTAATAATAAATCTAAAGATTTTTCGAAAGGAATGAAAAGTTTAGATTGTGTTATCTTTTCAAAATCTTGAGGCATTGCTTTGAAATCGAGTGCCACATAATCGACAAGTTCTTTTTGGATTAGTTCTTCCAGTACTTCGGGTTTTGAACCGTTAGTGTCTATTTTGATTAAAAATCCCATTTTTTTAACTTCGCTGATGAGAGGAATGATTTTTTTGTGCAACAAACATTCACCCCCACTAAACACGACTGCATCCAACAACTGTTTTCGACCATTCAGGAATTGAATTGCATTTTCGAATGAAATAATTCCTTTTCCAAAAACTATTTCAGGATTATAGCAATAAAGACACCTCATATTACAGCCTGCAAACCAAAGTATACATGCTGATTTATGTGGATAATCTAATAAAGTAAAAGGTGTTAAACTATAAATTGGTCTAGCAACACTTTCCTTCTGTAAAATGAGTTCGTTGTTTGTGTTCACCTTTTTTTCCTATGTTAAAACTTTCTACGGGTCTATGATAGCCCATTACGCGTGTGTACACTAAACATTTAGTGCGTGATTCTTGATTTTGTTCTAAAATCTGATTTGTTGTTAATTTCATATTTTTTTGTTTTAAGATTTAAGTATTTTATATGGATTATTTAAAAATGAAAGCCCATATAAGTATTTATTAATGTAAATCTGGGGGTAAAAGTTATTAAAGATTGGGGAGTCTTTTTTTTAATTTACATTATAGCAAAAAATTGCAACAGCTTATATGGACTTATATTTCTTATATGGTTTACTATTTTTTAAGTTTAAAATTCATGTTTTGAGCTTGTGCTCTCTTTTTCAATTATAATTTCATCACATTTTGGGCAATATTCATGCTCTCCGTTCAAATAACCATGTACAGGACAAACGCTAAATACTGGAGTAACTGTAATATATGGCAGTCTAAAATTGGATATTACTTTTTTGACAAACTGCTTGCAGGCTTCCGAAGAACTTATTTTTTCGCTCATATACAAATGCAGTACAGTTCCTCCAGTGTATTTGCATTGCAACTGATCTTGAAGTATTAAAGCTTCAAAAGGATCTTGTGTAAAATCTACTGGAATTTGTGAACTATTGGTGTAATAAATGTTTTCCTCTTGTCCCGCCTGGATAATATCATCATAGCGTTTCTTGTCTTCTTTAGCAAAACGATACGTCGTTCCTTCGGCAGGTGTTGCTTCCAGATTATAGAGGTTACCCGTTTCTTCCTGAAATTCTTTCATTCGGGTGCGGATATGATCTAGAATTCCGTTGGCAAATTCAATACCGGCTTCAGAAGTGATGTTGTCTTTATTATTAGTGAAATTTTCAATCATTTCATTCATTCCGTTCACTCCGATAGTCGAGAAGTGATTTCTAAAATGTTCTAAATAACGTTTAGTGTATGGATATAATCCACGGTCATACATTTCCTGAACGAACACTCTTTTTTTCTCCAAAGTAGATTTGGCTATGTATAAAAGCTGATCAAGCTGATTATATAATTTATCTTTATTTCCTTTATTCAGATAACCCAAACGAGCCATATTTATGGTAACAACACCAATACTTCCTGTCATCTCAGCACTTCCAAAAAGTCCGTTTCCGCGTTTTAGCAATTCACGCAAATCTAGCTGTAAACGGCAACACATACTGCGTACTGCATTGGGTTTGTAGGCATCCTCGTTTTCAATTTGGTTGCCATTTTCATCTAAAATATATTGGCTTCCGATGAAATTTTGGAAATATGATGAACCGATTTTAGCTGTATTTTCAAAAAGCAGATCGGTATTTTCTCCATCCCAGTCAAACGCTTCGGTGATATTTACCGTTGGAATCGGGAAAGTGAAAGGTTGTCCATTAGCATCACCTTCGGTCATCACGGTATAATAGGCTTTATTAATGAGGTTCATTTCCTTTTGAAAATGCTCGTATCTCAAGTCAGTTACTTTAGAAACACCTCTTCTTTTGGCCCTGATTAATAAATCTGATGTGATGCAGTCTTCAAAAATATGATGATCATGTTTGGTCGGAATCTGTGTTTTTAAATCATCTGGTACAACCCAATCCAAAGTAATATTAGTAAAAGGGGATTGTCCCCAGCGTGCAGGAACATTCAAGTTGTACACAAAGCCCCTAACCGCTTTTAGAACATCATCAAATCCTAAATTATCTTTAAAAACATATGGAGCAAGATAAGTGTCGAACGAACTGAAAGCTTGCGCACCTGCCCATTCGCTTTGCAAAATCCCCAGAAAATTTGCCATTTGCCCTAAAGCTTCTCTAAAATGAGATGGTGCTTTGCTTTCTACACGACCTCTAACTCCATTAAATCCCTCATTAAGTAATACTCGTAAACTCCAGCCGGCGCAATAACCCGTGAGGCAATCCAAATCATGAATATGAATATCACCATTACGGTGCGCGTAACCTTCTTCTTTAGAGTACACTTTATCCAGCCAATAATTCGCAATAATCTTACCCGCCACATTATTTACTAATCCGGCATTCGAATAGGAAGTGTTGGCATTGGCATTGATTCTCCAGTCAGTTTGCTTGATGTATTCTTCAATGGTTTGGGTGCTGTCTACATAAGTAGTATCTTCATTTAATCCCTCAATATGTTCGCGTTGTAGCTTTCTGGTGTGACGGAAAAGCATGAAAGAACGCATTACTTCAAAATAGTGTTTTTCAAATAATGTTTTTTCAATTAAATCCTGAATTTCTTCAACTGCCCAAACTTCTTTGTTTTCTAGCTGAATAATTATGCGTTCAAAAACACTGTCATCAACGACTATGGAAACACTCTTGAAACTCTTTTCAATAGCATCTTTTATTTTAAAACTTTCAAATGGCTTATATTTTCCATTTCTTTTGATGACATAATTCCCCATAGTTGTTGATTTTGGTGTTTAAATTGGTTATGATTGTGCTGAAAAATCTTTTTCTAGCCTAATTGCTTTTGGAAACAAAATATTATTTTCCAAATGAATGTGTTTGTGCAAATCCTGTTCAAATTCCTGTAACATTGCAAAAGTTACTTTATACGTGTTGCAAGCGTCTGCTGGTGGTGTGTAATTATTGCTTAATTCTACTATTGTTCTAAAACGATCTCCTTCGGCTTCGTGTTCGTGCATCATCATGGCAATCGGATTTTCGACAGTTCCAAAATGAGGCTGAGCAATTAATTCATCTGAAATAGTAGCATGAACCATTTTTTTGATAAAAGGAAACAAAATCAATTCTTCTTTTTTCATGTGTTGAGCCAGTTCTCCTGCACAACCTTTGAAAAGTTCATTAATTTCTAATAATTCAGGATGATTTGCTCCGTGAACTTTACTCAATTTGTCTAAAAATTGAAGCAAAGTGGGTGTTTTTTCAGAAACATATCTATGATGTGTTTTTTCAATATAATCGGCTAATAAATCAATTGGCCATGAATTAAAATCAATTCCCGAATCACTTTTTAAAGATAAAATCGATTCAATTTCGTTTAATAAATCTTCAGGTTTCACTTCTTTTTTCTCACAAACTTCCTCTATAGTTCTGTTGCCTTTGCAGCAAAAATCAATACCATATTTTGAAAATAAAGCTGCTGTTCTAAAGTCTTTTGCTACATATTCACCAATTGTAATTTTCTCTAAAGTTTCCATATTATTGTTTTTATGATTAAAATTTATTTTACAAAAATAGTGATTATTTTAAATAAAAGACAAATTTATCCTTAATTAAATATATTATTTTTTTATTTATATAAAGAATTGAAAATTAAAGGGATGTGATTTTGGATTCTTCTTTTTTTGATGATATAATTTTACGAATATTTAAAAACACAGAATATGATTTTTATCATATTTCGGCTACGACTTAAGAACATTTTGTTGTTGAAAACTTTGAGAGCGGATTGTTTATTGAGTATACCTATATATAGTATTGCTTTAAAAATTTGAAATAATTTTATTGAAAATAAATTGCATATTTTAAATAAAAGATAAAAATATCTTTTATATTTGCAAAGTAATAAAAGATAAATTTGTCTTTTATTTGAATTTAGAAATTATTTCCCCATTTTACGATTAGCGATTTTGTTAATTTTAAATACTAATAACAATGATAGATACAGAAAATAACGCAGTAGTGCCAGAAGGTCATCCAGTTTGGAATTACTTTCAGGAAAAAGAATTAATTATTTCTCTTTTGGAAGAAATTAAAGCAATAAATCCTTTTGAAGATTTACCAAAGTATGTCAATGTTTTTCATCAATTGCTCACTATAGAAAAGCGTTTTGCCCGCAAAGAAAACCAGCTTTTCCCTTTTTTGGAGAAAAACGGTTGGACAGGTCCATCACAAGGAATGTGGTCTTTTCATGATAATTTGAGAGAACAATTTCGATTGATTCAGTATTATATCAAAATGAATAATCCTGAAAAAATAGCTACTAATACACCTTTTTTAACAGATGGTATTTATAGATTGTTGGGCGCTGAAGAAACTGTTTTGTTTCCTAACTCTTTAGATTTATTAGATGAAAAGGATTGGATTGAAATGCGAAAAGGGGAAGAAGAAATCGGTTGGATGCTTTCTGAAACACCACCAACTTTTCCAAAAGGGGAATATATTCACCCAAGTCAGGATTTTACTCAGAGAGATTTGTCTTTTTCGCTGGAAAACACTTCGCATTATGATGAAGGGTATATGACAGTAGAACAAGTAAATTTACTTTTAAGAACTATGCCACTGGATTTAACTTATGTGGATGAAAATGATAAAGTCATTTTTTATAACAGAGGAGAAGAGCGTGTTTTTCCCAGAAGTGCTGGAATCATTGGGCGAGAAGTGAAATTTTGCCATCCTCCAAAAAGTGTTGGAACGGTACTTAAAATTTTGGATGAATTTAGAAAAGGAGCACAAAATGAATCTTCGTTTTGGATTAATTACAAAGACCGCCTGATTTACATTCGTTATTTTGCTGTAAGAGATGCTAATAAAAACTACAAAGGAGTGATTGAAATGTCTCAGGATATTACCGATATTAAGAAAATTGATGGTGAAAAAAGGCTGTTGGATTGGGAGTAAGATACCTTGATGATAATTGGGTGTTTTTTGAAAATAGTAATTAGATAGAATAGTTGGTTTTTATTTTGTAAGTGTTTAATATTCTGTGTCTTTTGTGTTTATTACTCAATCGTTTTTCCCTGAATTATGAATCTTAAAAAAAAGTTAATAACATGATATTTATCATTATTTTTTTGAAAACCACGCTCTAAATTTACATTAAAATAAAAGACAAAAACATCCCTAATATAAAATTACTATTAAACTAAAAAATTATGAAAAAACCATTTCATTTTAGCAAATTATCTAAGGTATTTGCGGTGACATTATTTACTGCAGTCAGTTTCTTTTCTTGTACTAAAAAAGAAGAAGAAAAAAATGCCGATTATTATCAAAAAATAAAAGTCGAAGGACAGAAAGAGGCGGAACTAACCTCTCCGCCATTTGTTCCAAAACCAGTAGGAGACAGACCGGCAATGCATTTGGTTGTCAATATGGAAATTAAAGAACAAGAAGGAGAAATGGTAGATGGGACTAAGTATATCTATTGGACATTTGGCGGAACTGTTCCAGGAAGTTTTATAAGAACGAGAGTAGGTGACGAAATCGAATTTCACTTAAAAAATCATCCAGATAATAAATTACCACACAATATCGATTTGCATGCCGTAACGGGTCAAGGCGGTGGAGCGGCTTCATCAATAGTTGCGCCTGGACATGAAAAAGTATTTAATTTTAAAACTTTAAATCCAGGGTTATATGTGTACCATTGCGCTACAGCACCAGTTGGGATGCACATTGCCAACGGGATGTACGGATTAATTCTTGTTGAACCAGAAGGCGGACTGCCTCCGGTAGACAAAGAATACTACGTGATGCAAGGTGATTTTTATACCAAAGGAGCTTATGGAGAACAAGGAGTTCAGCCTTTTGATATGAATAAAGCGGTAAAAGAAACTCCGGATTACGTAGTGTTTAATGGTAAAGTGGGAAGCATTGCAGGAGATAATGCGCTTACTGCCAAAGTTGGCGAAACTGTTCGTATTTATATGGGGAATGGTGGGCCAAATTTAGTTTCTTCTTTCCACGTTATTGGAGAGATATTCGATAAAGTACATATTGAAGGAGGTAGTGCGATTAATGAAAATGTACAGACCACATTAATTCCAGCTGGTGGTTCTGCAATTGTAGAGTTTAAAGTTGATGTTCCTGGAACTTTTATTTTGGTAGATCACTCTATTTTTAGAGCTTTCAATAAAGGAGCTTTGGGAATGCTTAAAGTTGAAGGAAAAGAAAGTAAAAAAATCTACTCAGGAACTACCCAGGAGGGTATTTATTTACCAGAAGGTGGAACTATTCAAAACATGCCTGAAGGAAAAAAAGAAGCAAAATCAACAGTTGCTAAATCACTTCCTGAACAAATTAAAGCTGGAAAAGCAATCTTTGGAACAACTTGTTTTGCTTGTCACCAATCCGAAGGACAAGGGGTGCCTAATGCATTTCCTCCATTGGCAAAATCAGATTTCTTGAATGCAAATCCAAGCAGAGCCATTCAAGCTGTTATAAAAGGATTAAGTGGAGAGATCACTGTAAACGGTAAGAAAATAAATAGTGTTATGCCAAGTCAAAACCTTACGGACGATGAAATTGCAGATGTGTTAACATATGTTTACAGCAGTTGGGGTAATAATAAAACAGTGGTTACACCAGCAATGGTGAAAGCTCAAAGAAAATAATAAACAATTTTTTAAATTTTATAAGTCATGAAAAAATACATTTTAGTGATAGCATTTATCGGATTAAGTCTGAAAGGTTTTAGCCAGGATGCAAACAAAGGAAAAGGGGTTTATACCAAAACCTGTATTGCCTGCCACCAAGCAACAGGAGTGGGAATACCGGGAGCTTTTCCTCCACTAGCAAAATCAGATTATTTGAATGCTGATGTCAATCGTGCTATTAAGCAAGTAATCAAAGGTTCAAATGCTCCTATTACAGTTAATGGAAAAAAATTCACTACGCCTATGCCTCCTCAAGCTTTGAGCGATCAGCAAATTGCAGATGTACTAACGTATGTATATGCAAATTGGGGTAATAGTAAAAAAGTAGTGACACTAGCAATGGTGAAAGCTCAAAGATAGTTTTAACGCAAAACACAAAGAGTCCTATGTTTCTTTTTAAAAATACAACAGCCATCTTTTTATTGTTCATCCCCATGTTCATAGGTGTTACTCTTTGTGCTCAAGAAGTTAAAATGGTGCCTATAGATGGGGGAACTTTTGTCCCCCTTTATGGTGCTACTGCCAAGAAACCAGTCAAAGTAAGTTCGTTTAGCATAGATGTATATCCTGTTACCAATGCGCAATATCTTGCTTTTGTAAAAAAATATCCTGAATACAGCCGTTCCAAAATGAAAGGATTGTATGCCGATAAAAGTTATCTGAACCAATGGGCAAGTGATTTCAATTATGGGGCTAATAATCTGAGCAATGCACCTATAACTAACATTTCTTGGTTTGCTGCCAAAAAATATTGTGAATGTCAGGGAAAACGCTTACCGTCAATGGACGAATGGGAATATGTTGCCATGGCAGATGAAAAACGCAGCGATGCCCGTACCAAAGAAGAATTTAATAAATACATTTTATCATCATACGAAAAGCCAAAAACCTATTTGAATCCAATCGGGCATACTTTCAAAAATTATTGGGGTGTTTATGATATGCATGGTTTGGTTTGGGAATGGACTTCGGACTTCAACAGTATTTTTCTTTCGGGAGAATCCAGAAAAGATAAGGATACTGATAAGAATCTCTTTTGCGGAAGCGGATCAATAAACGCAACGGATTTGATGAATTATGCTGCTTTTATGCGCTATGCTTTTAGAGGAAGTCTTAAGGCTAGCTATACTACTAAAAATTTAGGTTTTCGATGTGCTAAAGATAATTAATGGCATTTGAGAACTAAACAAAATCAAACACTATGAAATCAATACAAACATCAAAGCCTAATGAAATCCATATAAAAGGCTGGGACTTATTACTTGCTTTATTCTTTTTTTTACTGTTTTTTACTTTTGAAAGTTGTAATAAAAAAGAAACTGTAGTCAAAGAAAAACCTATTTCGGATTTGTCTATTTATAATTTGCCTTCCAAATGGACCAATCAAAATGGTCAAAATATCGAAATGAAAGATTTGAGAGGCAAAGTGCTGGTAATGGTTATGATTTACACTTCTTGCAAAGCTGCTTGTCCGCGTTTAGTCGCTGATATGCGTAATATTGAATCCCGTTTGCCGGATAATATCAAAGGGAATGTAAAATTGGTTTTGATAAGTATTGACCCCGAAACTGATACTCCAAAACGTCTCAAAGAATTTGCTATTGCTAACAAAATGGACAGTGAACAATGGGAGTTTTTACGTTCTACCGAAGAAAATACAAGAGAATTTGCAGCGGTTTTGGCTGTGAATTACAAAAAAATAGATCCTTTAAATTTCTCTCATTCGAATATTATAAGTGTTTTTAATGCCGAAGGAGAATTAACTTTTCAACAAGAAGGATTAGGGGTAAACTCAGATGAAACTATCAAAAAAATAACCGAAGAAGCAGGTAAACTAAACTAAAATCCCACCAAAATGAAGCTATTACAAAAAATGGCATTGGTATTTATATCAATGGCCAGCATGAATACTTTTGCCCAAGAATTTGATGCCAATTTGCAAATCAGACCGCGTTACGAATTTAGAAATGGGTATAAAGCGCCGATTCCTTTTGGAGAAACAGCAGGTCAATTTATATCAAGTAGAACACGTTTGAACTTAAATTTCAAGCAAGATAAGTTTGTTACCAAGCTGACTATGCAAAATGTACGTGTTTGGGGAGATGTTGCTACAAATACAAAATCAGATGTCAACGGAATTCAGCTATTTGAAGCTTGGGCACAATACAATTTTGACGAAAACTGGAGTACCCGCTTAGGACGTCAGGTGATTTCATACGATAATCAGCGTATTCTGGGTGAAGTGGATTGGGCGCAGCAGGCGCAAAGCCATGACGCAGCATTGGTAACTTATAAAAATAAAAAGAGCCAATTGGATATGGCGTTTGCTTACAATGCCAATAGTGAAACAGATATTGCAACTCCTTATACAGTTGCTGCTTATAAAGCCATGCAATATGCTTGGTATCATACTGAATTTGGAAAAATAAGCATGAGTTTATTATTCTTAAACACAGGTTTCGAAAATAAATTAAAACCACCAATCCCAGCTCCACTTCCAGAATTGAAAGTAGATTATATGCAGACTTTTGGAACTTATTTGAATACAAAAAACAAAAACTGGGATGGAAATCTATGGTTCTATGGACAAACCGGAAAAAGCAGTACGTATAATGTGAGTGCTTTTGATTGCGCCATTAATTTTAATTATGCATTAACTGTGAAGTTTAAAGCAGGTTTGGGTTACGAGTTTCTTTCGGGAAAAAGCCAAACAGATACGAGTACCAATATAAAATCATTCAATCCAATTTTTGGAACCAATCATGGATTCAATGGATATATGGATTATTTCTACGTAGGAAATTATAAAAATTCAGTAGGATTACAAGATGTCTTTTTGAAATTTAATTGCGTTGTCGATAAATGGCAATTCAACTTATTGCCACATGTTTTTAACTCAGCCAATACAATTTTGGATACCAATGGAAACGAAATGAGCAGCTATCTTGGAACCGAAGTAGATTTTACGGCCAGTTATGCAGTTCATAAATATATCAATATTACTGGCGGATATTCTCAAATGTTCGGAACAGATTCTATGCAAAGAGTAAAAGGGGGTGATGTTGATCATACCAACAATTGGGCATGGGTTATGATTAATGTTAATCCTCAGTTATTTTCTTTTAAATAATTATTAAGACAGAAAAAAAACACTTGGGTTTTACGAAAAAAATCGTTTTGACAAAACATAAATAGATATAATAATAAGCGTAATAATTCAATAGGACAATCCTTAACTAGTATGATTTTCTATCATGAATCAATCATGAGTATTTTTTACAAACTTTATTTTTTCTGGTTTTTGCGTCTTTGCGGACTCAATTTCAGATTCATAAACTCATTTAAAGGAGTCCGAAGTAGGTATCAGACTGTCCGAAACCCGTAACAGGGAGTCCGAAGCATATAACAGGAAGTCCGAAGCATGTAACAGGGAGTCCGAAGCATATAACAGTGAGTCCGAAGCACGTATCAAGGAGTCCGAAGCATGTAACAGGGAGTCCGAAGCTCGTATCAGGGCATTATTTTTTCTTCGGAAGCCCTATTTTACTGGGCGGAGTCCAAAAATAACCTAACTAAACAAAATTTTGTTTAGTCTCAGCGGAAAGTCAAATAATTCAATATAATAGTAAACTAAATTAATTAAAATGAAAAAAACCTGGATAGCATTTATAAGTGTGGTAGCAATCTCATTTATAGTTCTTATAGGAGTTGGTCGAGAAATTTACCAAACCCAACCCCCAATTCCCGAAAAAGTGATATTAAAAAATACAGGGGAAGTTATTTATACTAAAGAAGACATACAAACGGGTCAAAATGTATGGGAATCCATTGGCGGAATGGAAGTCGGTTCTATTTGGGGACATGGCAGTTATGTAGCTCCAGACTGGACAGCCGATTGGCTTCATAAAGAAGCGACTTTTATGTTGGACCAATGGGCGAAAGAATATCATATTGCCTACGCTAATTTGGATGTAGAAAAAAAAGCAGCCCTAAAAGCACGATTAATTCAAGATATCAAAACAAATACGTATGATGAAAGTACCAAAACAATAAGTATTTCGGCAGAACGTTTGGATGCGACTAAAAGTAATATAGCACATTACACAAAAATTTTCTCAGAAGGAAAAGCAGAATATGCTATTCCAAAAGGAGCTTTGACAGATGCTAAAAAATTAGAACAGCTTAATGCATTTTTATTCTGGACTTCCTGGGCTGCAAGCACCAATAGACCGAATAAAGATTATACCTATACCTCAAACTGGCCAAACGAACCATTGATTAATAATACGATAACCAACAGTTCTATTATTTGGTCTGGTTTATCCATTGTATTGTTATTATTTTTCATCGGAATATTGACGTATTATTATCTTAGTAATCACGAAAAAGGAGATTTAGTAACGAAACCACAATCTGATCCATTAGTAAATCTAAAATTTCTGCCTTCACAAAAAGCAGTTTTGAAATACTTCCTTATTATTTCTTTACTAATTGTTTTGCAAATAGTTTTAGGTATTATTACTGTGCATTATACTGTAGAAGGGCAGGCTTTCTTTGGTTTTGAAATATCTAAATTTCTTCCTTATTCGGTTACCAGAACGTGGCATACGCAGCTGGCTGTTTTCTGGATTGCGGCTACTTGGCTGGCTACGGGACTTTTCTTGGCACCAATGATTTCGGGCAAAGAATTCAAATACCATGTTCTGGGAATAAACTTTTTGTTTATTGCTTTATTGTTTATCGTTTTAGGTTCTATGCTTGGAGAATGGTTGGGTGTGCACCAATTTTTAAGTCTAACGATGAACTTTTTCTTTGGTCATCAAGGATATGAATACATGGATTTAGGCCGTTTCTGGCAAATAATATTAGGTGTTGGATTAGTATTATGGGTACTTATGGTCAGCCAGCATATTATTTTTGCGATTCGTAAAAATGATGCTTCAAAATCCTTGTTAACGATACTGTTAATTTCAGTAATGGCAATTGGAATGTTTTTCTTTTCAGGTTTAATGTACGGAGAAAACAGTAGTTTGCCTGTAATTAATTATTGGAGATGGTGGCTTGTTCATCTTTGGGTGGAAGGTTTCTTCGAGGTATTCGCCACAGTTGTTATCGCTTATATTTTTTCTCAATTGAAAATAATTTCTGTTAAAACTGCTGGAAGAGTTTCTGTAGCTTCGGCAACTATCTTTTTGGCAGGTGGGATTTTGGGAACTTTACATCATTTGTACTTTTCGGGGACACCTGTAAAAGCGATTGCTCTTGGTGCTACTTTTAGTGCTTTAGAAGTAGTTCCGCTTACTTTAATGGGGTATGAAATAAAAGAAAACTGGTCTCTATTGAAAAGTACGTCATGGATGCAAAAATACAAATGGCCAATTTACTTTTTTATTGCAGTTTCTTTTTGGAATTTCCTGGGAGCAGGTGTATTTGGATTTTTAATTAATCCTCCTATTGCATTATATTATATTCAAGGATTAAATACAACTGCAGTACATGCCCACACCGCTTTGTTTGGAGTTTATGGAATGTTAGGAATGGGATTTATTTTAATTTGTCTGCGTTTTTATTCAGATAGAGTTTGGGACGAAACAAAATTGAAAAGAGCTTTTTGGGCTTTAAATATTGGACTTGTAGCAATGGTATTTTTAAGTTTATTGCCAATCGGAATTATACAAGCCTATACTTCTATTACAAAAGGTTATTCTTTTGCTAGAGATTCGGAATTGCTTTATTCTCCAACTATCCAAACCTTAAAATGGATGAGAATGATTGGTGATATTATCTTCTCGGTAGGTATTTTCTACTTCTGTTGGTTTACAGTAAGTGAAACCATTTATAATTTAAAAAGGAAAAATTAATTAGTCATAAATTAAAAAGCTTGTATTTAGATTTAAAATTCTTGATACAAGCTTTTTTTTATTTATTTTCAAGGAAAAACACTTTTGCTAACATGATTAAAAGAGAATTTATTATCTAAATTTTAAATTAGTCTGTTAATAGTGAATTTTAATATATATTTTTGCACCATGAAAAAAATGATATTCATAATTGTACTAATGATGCTCATAAAGCCGATATTTCCTGTTGTTGAGTACATTGTCAATTATGATTATATTTCAAAAGTGCTTTGTGAAAATAAAGCCAAACCCATGATGCATTGTAATGGGAAATGTCATTTGATGAAAGAATTGGCAAAAGCATCCGATGCCGAAAACCCAAAATCTTCTGATAAAAAAGGAACTACTCAACTAACAGAAGTATTGTTTTTTGAAGAGATAAAATCTTTTAAAATCAATACTATTTATTCTTCGAATACTAAAAAAAATAACCAGCACTATTCTGACTTATACTTCTATTTGAATAGTGATCCAGTCTTTCGCCCTCCGATTTTTATTTCTTAAATTTTAAATACGTTTAAAGATTTAGTCTGTTGTTCTCAGCAGATGAATTTTGTATGGCTTGTATCAAAATGAATTATTTTGATGTAAACCATTGCAATACATTGTATAAAAAATAAAAATTAAGAAATGAAATTTCAAACAAAAAAAATAATAGCAGTAATTGCTATAGCACTTGCATTGGGTTCTTGTTCAAATAATGATGATGATGCAACGGTTACTGGAGAAGGGAAATTAGGCGTAGAATTTGATAACGTTTTTGGGAGCAAGAATTTAATTCTAAACACAGAAACTAACACTACTTCACAAGGTGAGGTATTAAAAATTTCTGATGTAAAATACATTGTAAGTAACATTGTTTTAACCAAAGAAGATGGAACTACTTTTACTTATCCAAAATCTAAAAGCTATTTTGTAGTAGATGAATCCGATGCTGAAACTCAGGAAATAGAATTGGAAAATATTCCCGCTGGTGATTATACCAAAATTAAATTCGGAATTGGTGTTGACAAAGCCCAATTTGATTTGGGAGCAACGGGACAAGGAAATTTTTTAACAATTGCTGATGCTGCAGGAATGATGTGGTCGTGGAGTGCTGGATATAAATTTGTGCTTTTCGAAGGTAAGTTTACTTCATCTACTGTAACTGCAGAAACTGCGTTCATGGTGCATACAGGGCAAACTGGAACTGATTACAATTATACAGAGGTAACACTTAATCTGCCGACCAAAGCTTTGGTAAGAACTGATATTACTCCAGATGTTCATATTTTTGCCGATGTTGCCAAAATTATTGACGGGACGAATAAAATCAAACTTTCGGATAATAATGAAGGAGGAATGGGAGCGATGATTATGGGAGGTGCAAACTTGCCATTAATCACAGCTAATCTTTCTAATATGTTTACTGTAAATCACGTGCATAACGACTAAAAAAAGGATAAAAGCGGTTGGTTAAACTGACCGCTTTTTAAAACAAAAAATATGCAAGCAAAATATTTAGTATTGCTCATTTTGCCTTTTTTCTGGAGCTGTTCTGATAATGATGATGAGGTGTATCAAAACATTCCTTTAGCATTTGAAGTGCCGTCTAATTTTCCGCCACTAGTTTATAATCTGGCTAGTAATCCGCCAACAGAAAAAGGTTTCGAATTAGGAAAAAAGCTTTTCTATGATGGCAGATTATCCTCGGATGGATTGGTCTCTTGTGGATTTTGTCATATTCAGCAAGACGCATTCACACATCATGGACACACAGTGAGTCATGGTGTTGATAATGCAGTCGGTACTCGTAACACAACTCCAATTCAGAATTTAGCGTATCAAACTACTTTTATGTATGATGGCGCAACGGATCATTTGGATTTGCAACCCATAATTCCATTTACCAATCCTGTTGAGATGAATGGTAGTTTTACAAAAGCGATTGCCATGATGAAAGCGGATCCTGAATATCAAAAATTGTTCAAAACTGCTTTTACTGATGGAGAAATTAACTCCGAGAATATGCTCAAAGCTTTAGGACAATTTATGGTTATGGTAACTTCATCCAATTCTCGTTTTGATAAATACCGTCGTCATGAATCTGGCGGAACACTTACTCAGGAAGAATTAGATGGATACGCAGTTTTTAATACAAAATGTTCCACCTGTCATGCAACCGATTTGTTTACTGATAATTCATTTCGAAATAACGGATTGTCTGTAAACCCAGCGGTGAATGATGTAGGGCGCTATCGGGTTACCGAATTGGCGACCGATTATTATAAATTTAAAGTGCCGAGTTTACGTAACATCGAGAAAACAGCGCCATACATGCATGATGGACGATTGTTTACATTAGAAGCTGTTTTGGAACATTATAATTCGGGAGTTGTTGCATCTGAAACATTAGATCCAATTTTGAATAAAAATAGCAAACTGGGAATTCCTTTAACTGAAACAGAAAAGTCCCAAGTTATCGCTTTTCTAAAAACACTGACCGATAATCAATATCTAACTGATAAACGATTTTCGGAATATTAAAATCAGAAGTTGCTAAGTTACTACGAAACTAAGTTTCTGAGTTACTTAGCAACTATTTTCAAAAAAATAAAAAAATGAAAAAAATACTAATCGTTTTTCTAGTTGTTTTTCAATGGGCAAATGCAACCGAAAAAGACACTCTAACTACAATCAATCCTTTTGCTAAATTTCAATATTTTTCGAAAGTGGAATCTGAATTCGAATTTGAAGATGACGACTGTGATGCCTGCGGATGTTCTGCCAGTGGTGGGAGCATGGGATTTGCTTCTGTTTTGAATGCTAATTTCGTAGGTATTCGTTATTTCAATCAACAATACAAAACAAATGATGGATTGTATAGTAATTCACCTTGGTATGTTGACAATTTCAATACGGTTCAGGTTTGGGGAAGAATTCCTGTTAGCAATAAAATACAGATTTCAGCTTTGATTCCGTATCATTTTCACGAAAGAGAAACAGCAACTGGAATGGAAGATATAAACGGAGTTGGCGATATCACTGTTTTAGGAATGTACACTTTGTATCAAACGCATAAAGACAGTACAATAGTGAGTCATACTTTGCAATTAGGAGGTGGATTTAAAGCGCCAACTGGAAAGTTTAATGAAGCAAATTCCGAAGGTGTAAATCCGAGTTTTCAGGTTGGAACAGGTAGTTGGGATTATTTATTGGCTACCGAATATACCATAAGAAGAAACAAATTTGGTTTGAATACCATGCTCAATTACGTTATTAAAACCGAAAATCAAAAGCATTATCAATTTGGAAATCAATTTAATTACTCAGGAACTTTTTATTATTTGTATGAAAAGAATAGTCTGTCAATAGCGCCACAGGTTGGTTTAGCCGGTGAAGTATATGATAGTAATTACCAACATGGACAGGAATTAGTAAATACTTCGGGAGATATTTTGTTTGGTAAATTTGGTGTAGAAATTGGTAAAGACCGCTTTTCTATCGGTCTTAACTATTTAGCTCCGATAAATCAAAATTTATCTGCTGGAAACGTAGTTGCAAATTATCGATGGAGTATTAATTTGAATTATAGTTTGTAAAAAAAAAAAGAACTTCAGTTTTGAAGTTCTTTTTTTTATCAAATGTTTTACAAATCAAAAACAGAAGTACGTTTTGCACGCACTAAGTCTTTCAATCTAATCCAAAAAGCCAAGGTAAGATATACTCCAAATCCTAGACCTGCTGTTACAAAAGAGATATAGATAAAAAACAAACGAACATTTGTTACTCGCATTCCTAATTTATCAGCTAATCGTGATGATACATGAAAGCCGTATTTTTCCAAAAAGAATTTCAATCGTATAACTGCTCGCATAATTTTGGGTTATGAGTTTAGACAAAAATACAAAATTTATGATTTAATAAATCACTATCTTTTTATTAACTCGATTCCGATAGCACAATCTAAACATTTATTTTTGTTGCAATATTCGTTTTTGAGTTGTAATAATGATTGTGTTTGAAATGCATTTCTAGCCTTAATGCCAAAAGAGTTAAATTTCTCTACAATTGAATTATTTTCGGCTTCTACATCATTCAAAATGGTTATTAAATCCTCAGAATCTTCTTTGCCTTGACTTTTGGCATAAGCAAATTGAAGTGGAATAACAGTATTTAGAATCAACAAATCCATAAAAGATTTAGATAATTGTTTCTTTTTCTTTGGGCTTTCTTTATCGAATTGATAATGAGTTTCCCAATATGAAGTTACCGAAACATTAAAAACTTCATAGATATCCTCAACTCTTTTCAGGTTGCTAATTTTAGAAAATAGATTCTGTTGTTTATGAAATAAGTTCGCTAGTTGTGAAAGGCGAATCGTAGGGAAATTATCTGGTCTGTGTTTAAAAAACTGTACGGGTTCTATAAAACTCTTTTCTATTTGATATTTATGAAGCAAATAAAAATACCTAAACTTCAAATCTTTAAAATACGCATCTTCTTTATCTGTATCCAATAATCCAGCTGCGCCAAATAATAGGGCTTCAAGGTTTTCAACTTCAAAACATTCTTTACGAATCACTGAAAAAGGAATAGATTGAGCAATTTTAAGAAACGTTTCTCCATTGGTGTTCAATCCAAAATTTTTAGCTAAAAGACAGAACAATGCGGTTTCCCAATCATTATTTGTAGCCTCTAATAATTCTAGTATTGGCTTTGATTTTCTTTCTAGACGTTCAAAAAACAATCGTTCTTGCCAATTATGTAATGTAAATTCTGGAATCTCTATTAATTGTTTTTCGCAGAAAATCCAAGATTTAGGGGTTAATAGCTTTTGATAATTACCAAGTATTGATGAGCTAACGTAATTTTTGAGTTCAAGAACAGGAATTTCGGAATTATCACTTCTAAAAATTTCTGAATCATGCTCCCAAACGACATGTAGAATTACATTTTCATAACCAGCATCTTTCTCATGATTATGCACATACCAATCCGAGGATTTGACATGAATTTCAACATTACCTGCCCATTTTTGATTTGCAATAGTAATTTGTGCATTGAAGAAATCGGGGCCTGCCAATTCTAAATATTGCCCAACATTACTAATAATGATTTCCTCTTTATTGTATGTTTTTAGATTTAAAGTGTCAAACTTTTTGAACTTCCAGAGATAATGGAGAAAATCTTCTTTCATGCAGTTGCTTTTTTACATTTTGTTACTTGACTAGTAATCTAAAGTAGCTAAAAAAGACAACTTAACCTACAGTAAAAAAGAAAAAAAATAGCACAAATTATTTAAAGAATTATCTAAGCAAATATAATTTTGCACAAGCTCTTGCGTCTGATAAAGCTTCGTGATGGTTCAGTTCAATTTTCATAGCTTTGCAACAATCACTTAATTTTGTTGGTTTTAAACCTTTCGATTTATATATTTTCACGGTACATTCCCAACGAGAACCTATATTCAAATCATCATAATTAAGCCCGTGTAGTGCCATAGATTTAGATAAAACATTTCGATCGAAACTTTCATTATGAGCTACTACAACTCTATTTTGAAGTCTTCTTTTAATTTCAGGAAAAACTTCTTTAAAGGTTTTCGCATTTGCAGTATCTCTAGGGTATATCCCATGTACTCTTATAGTAAAAGGATTGTATTCATTATTAGGCGGTTTGATTAAAGTTACAAATTCATCTACAATGACACCATTTTCTACAGTAACAATTCCAACA
Source organism: Flavobacterium sp. 5 (assembly GCF_002813295.1). NCBI lineage: Bacteria > Pseudomonadati > Bacteroidota > Flavobacteriia > Flavobacteriales > Flavobacteriaceae > Flavobacterium > Flavobacterium sp. 5. The sequence goes on along the minus strand of NZ_PHUE01000001.1, from coordinate 1,067,684 downwards.
GAACATGGATGATAGGCTGTGGCTGTTTCAAAATCTATTGCTGTAAAATTCATTTATATTTTAAATTAAAAATTGAGATTTGAAGTTTTATAATTAAATTCTTAAGCTGATTATTTCATAGATCCAATGATGTCGTACTTCGTAATGATATGATGATTTCCGTTTCCTAAATCAACCAATACTGCAGCATTTTCTTTGGTAAATAATTTATACAATTCATCTATTGAAGTTCCCAATTTTACAATTGGAAATGGTTTACCCATAACTTCTTTGATTGGCTTATCGGCTACATTTTTATCAGCTACATAACTTTGGAACAAATCACTTTCATCAACGGAGCCTACAAAACCGTGAACATCAATAACTGGAATTTGAGATATTTTATATTTACGCATTCTTTCAATGGCGTGCGAAACTAATTCTTCGGTACGGACAACAATCAAGGGTTTATCAATATGATCTTTGATTACATCTTCGGCTTTAGTTACATCATCTTCCAAGAATCCTCTCTCACGCATCCAATCATCGTTAAACATTTTACCTACATAACGACTACCTGAATCATGAAATAATACCACAACCACATCTTCGGGTTTAAAATGCTCTTTAAGTTGCAATAAACCTTTTATAGCTGCGCCAGCTGAATTACCAACAAATATACCTTCTTCAAGTGCAATCTTTCTGGTATAAACCGCAGCATCTTTATCGGTTACTTTGGTAAAACCATCAATTAAAGAAAAATCAACATTTTTGGGTAAAATATCTTCGCCAATTCCTTCGGTTATATAAGAATAAATTTCATTTTCATCAAAAATTCCTGTTTCATGGTATTTCTTAAAAACAGAACCATAAGTATCAATTCCCCAAATTTTGATATTTGGATTTTTTTCTTTCAAGAATTTTCCAACTCCCGAAATCGTTCCTCCAGTACCGACTCCAACTACAAAATGAGTAATCTTTCCTTCGGTTTGTTTCCAGATTTCAGGACCTGTTTGCTCGTAATGAGCAAGTGAGTTGGATAAGTTGTCATATTGATTTACGTACCATGAATTAGGTGTTTCTTTTGCTAATCTTTTAGAAACTGAATAATAGGAGCGAGGATCAGTTGGTTCTACATCTGTTGGACAAACCACAACTTTGGCACCAACAGCACGAAGGATATCCATTTTTTCTTTGGATTGTTTGTCTGATATTACACAAATCAATTTATATCCTTTAATAATCGCTACTAATGCAAGTCCCATTCCTGTATTTCCAGAAGTCCCTTCAATTATAGTTCCACCTGGTTGCAAACGACCATCTGCTTCAGCATCTTCGATCATTTTTACTGCCATACGGTCTTTTACCGAATTTCCAGGATTGAATGTCTCCACTTTGGCAAGAACTAAGGCGTCAATTCCTGCAACTATTTTATTGAGTTTTACTAAAGGAGTATTCCCAATTGTTCCTAATATGTTTTCAGAGTATTCCATTTAGTTATTTTTCAGAAGTTACAACTTAAACTATAGCATTTCTATATAGTTCGTATGGAAGTAAAATTAGTATTATTTTTTATTTAAACTAACTTTTTAGACCGATTTTGTTATAAAATTAATTAAAGAAATTCCAAACTAATCCAAAACGAATTAAGAAATCACGATATGGATTATTGGTGTCTGAAAAATAATCATTTTTAGAAAACAAAGAATTGATGTGCTCTGCTTTAAAATAAATTCGGGTACGTTGTATTTTAAAATTCACAAAATAATCAACAAGAGGAGAGTTACCAATTTTTACTCTATCCTGAACAAAAAATTCTCCAATTACAGGGTTATAATTATTGCTGTAATAACTAGTAAAATAATTAAATTCAATACCTGTTTGGAAGAATAATTTCTTTTTAAACAATGTATTAGAATAATATAAAGTATTTCTAGTTACAAATTCAGGAACATTCAAAACGGCATCAGATTGATCTACTTTTTGAAATAATAATGTATTATCCAAAGCCCAATTTCCTAATACAAATTCCCTGGCAACCTTTAGCGAAGCATAATTTATGGCTTTACCATATTGAGCTGGTTCTACTATTTGCATGTTCTTTTCTCTTTCTGCAACTGAAGTACTATCAGCAAAAAACAAATGATCTTTTATCGTATTCAGTTGCATTGATAACGAAACCCATTTTGTATCGGCATTAACACTAATAGAATTTATTTTTTCACTCACAAAATCGTTAGACCAGTTGTATCTCTCATAACTACTCTGAAATAAATTATAATTATTATTTGGTAGCTTATTCATGTTTTGATAACGAAAGGACAATTGGTTCTCGTCATTCCAATCATACACTGCTGAAGCATCTAAATTAGATAAATTTTGATTTGTTATCGATTTTGAATATAAGATCTTACCATTCCATTTATCTTTACGATAATTGTATTGTGCTCCAACAGTATTTATTTTTTGACTTAACAAGTTTGTAACTTCTTTATCATTAGCTAAGTATAAATAATTATTGTAGAAATAATTGGAGCGTAAATCATCTGCAAAAAAAGTAAAAGATCCTAAAGTCATGTTTTCATAAACTACTCCAAGTTTATTATACATTTTATTATAGTTCGTTTCATTGCTAATTCCACTTGTTACAAACGATTCACCAAAACGACTTACTAATTCCCCTCCAACTGTTGACTGTACTGTTTGCTGCGTATAGTCATAATACATTTCTTCGTAGTTAAACTGTTCGGTAACATATAAATTATTTTCAGCCTTTTTTGGGTTGATTCTAAAGGCTTGATCTAAGAAAAAACGTTTTCCTTTTAATGTTGACTTTGCATCTTCAAGGTAAACGCCTAAACGCGCTCTATTGTCAAACTCGGAATCTCCGCTTGTAAAATCACTTACATTACTAATTCCGCCATTCTCTTCATTCTGAATTTTCTGAGAGGTGTAATGCATATTGGCAATATAACGCCCATCTTTAGTATTATAGCTCGTTGTAAATCTAAAATTTCCAGTTTTAGACTCCTGATTAATATATCTTCCTTCCGAACGTAAAGCTCTATAAGCAATAGAAAAATTAAGTCTAGGAGATGTATTTATCGCAAAATATGAATCAGCCGATTGCCCTTGTTGGATGGTAGTTTTAAAATACAGTTCGGTTACAGGTGTTGCGACATTGGCATACTTGATGTCATTGGCTTTCATGTAATTAAATTGCTTTGCTGTAAAACCAAATTCTGGATAAGGCGAAAAACCATTCAATCCATATTGTAGTGTGTTGTAGCTTTGTCCATCATTAGGAAAAGCTAAAAGACCAAAATTGTCTTTCCTCAAATAATTATGACTATACGCTTTTCTAATAGATTGAGTCGTATCGATATAAGTAGTGTCACGATCCAATGATATAAACTGGTACATATCATAAGTTGCCTCTGGCGCTTTTTTCTTCTTAATAGAATCCGAAGAATTGTATTTACTATTATAATCAATTTCTTTAGCACTATTAACCTGTTTATTTTTCTGGGAAAACAGGAGAATTGGAAAAGCTAAAAAAATTAAAGAAAAGAAAATCCTCATTTGAAACGGTTATAATTAGGCAATTATTTTACTGATATATCGAGCAAAGGTAAAGGATAAAAACGTATAAATAAAAAAACACTCCAATTTATAGACTAAACAATAAAACATAATTTATTTGGAAACCACAACTCTCTATTTCAAAATAATCTGGGCGAGCCACTAGACCAATAAAAGGGCTATTTCTCTTTGCGAGTATACGCCCTTTTATCGGTCAGCTGTCAGGCTATCCGCACTACTTCGGTAGTTTGCTTCTATCCTTCTCGCAGTCCCAACAACCAAAGTAGAATCACCGCACCATTATTTTTTCCAAAAACTATTTATGTCACAAGAAAATCAATAAAAAATTACAATATTTGTTACTCGAAAAATTTTACTATGCTTCAAAAGAATTTCTCTTCATTCCTACTAGAAACTGGTACCGACGAAGCTGGACGCGGTTGTCTTGCAGGTCCAGTAACCGCCGCCGCTGTGATTTTGCCGATAGATTTTGAAAACAGTATTTTGAATGACAGTAAGCAACTGTCCGAAAAAGTCCGAGAGAAACTCAAACCTATTATTGAAGCCCAAGCCATTACTTTTGCAGTAACGCATTTATATCCAATTGAAATTGACGAAATCAATATTCTCAACGCTTCGATGAAAGGAATGCAGGAATGTATTTTGAAATTAACGCCAATTCCCGAATATATCATTGTAGATGGCAATCGAGCTTTGAACGCTAAATTGGGTTTGAAAAATAATTCTGGAAAAAAATTCACAGCAAAAGAAATTGAATTACTGAAATCAATTCCTAATCAAAGTATCATAAAAGGAGATTCTAAATATTTAAGTATCGCTGCGGCATCGGTTTTGGCAAAAACCTATCGTGATGAATATATGGATAAAATTCACGAAGAATTCCCGATGTATAATTGGAAAAAAAACAAAGGGTATCCAACTAAGGAACACCGAGAAGCAATTCGAAAATACGGTCCTACCAAATACCACAGAATGAGTTTCAGACTTTTGCCAGAACAACTTACTTTGGATCTTTAAAAACTAAAAAGGCTTATCAATTTGATAAGCCTTTTTAGTTTTTCTAAAACTGAAACTTATATCCAAAATCTGGAGAAAATCCAATTTGATCTTTTTGATTAATACTATTAGTTAGCCTATTATATTCTTTTGCAAAAACATTGGTATGATTGGTTACATTTTGAAAATCAACATAAAACTGATGGAATCTTTTTTTGGATTTACTATTAATCTTAATTCCAAACTTAATGTCTAATCTCAAGTAGGCATCATATTGCTGACTAAAGGCATTTGCATTATCTTTAATTTCATACCCTGCATCGTTAGAAGAGTCTAAATCTACAGGAGTGTAATAACGTCCTCCAGCTGTAGTAAATTTAGTGTCGATCGAAAAAACATTTTTCTTTGCCTTTCCAATTTTAAATTCTTTTCCTCCCAAAATATTGATTACATAGCCATTATTAAAAGGCGAATTTCGTTCTACATCATCACTTCCACTATATTTACTTTCAAAAAGTGAAGTTGTAAATAATCCGTAATAGCCTTCACTAAAAAATTTTTCGACCGTAAATTCAACACCCTGATTATATCCTTTTCCGTTACTCACCAAAGAAGTTTTATCTATAGAATATCCAAAATCTGCACCCTCTGTTAAAGTTGAATAGCTGCTAGGAAAAGTTTCAACTCCAGCTTTAGTTATGTCTTGATAATACACTTCAACTTTTCCTCTCCATTTTTTAGCTAAGCGTAAATCATAACCCAATACATAATGTTGACTTTGTACTAAATCCAAATTTTTATTAGTTTGTACTTGAATACCATCTACATATTCATTCAAGAATAAAATAGGGACAGGCACACTTTGATGATGCAAACCATAACCAAAACTAATTGCATTTTTGGGATTGAATGCGTAAGATAAAGCCGTTCTTGGTTCAAGAACAAATTCATCGTTTATAGAGAAATACTGTCCGTGAAGCCCCGCATTGAAAGTTAATTTTTCGGTCAATCGAAACTGTCCCTGAACAAATGGCTGTGCAATATTGTAATTTCCATTTTGAGTAATCAATTTTACTAAATCGGGATAGCCATCACCATCATTATCTTGTTGTCTATCGCGGGAGGATACTTTAGAATCAAGTGTGTAATTTTCAAAAAGCAGACCAGCTCTCAGTGTTATTTTTTTATTGATCTTAGAATTGAATAAAGTCGAAAATGTAATTCTGTTTTCAGAATTATTAGTGTCCATAAAACGTAATTTGTTTTCAGCAGGCGTTTGATAATCATAATAACGATCATTTTTATAGGTATTTCCAGCTGTAGCGTAACCAACTATGGTTTTTAAATAAGAGTTTGTTCCAATATCTAAAGTATGTTTTAATCCAAAAGAACCAAATTGGGAAGTAACGAAACTGTCTTCATCCTGTGCTGCAAAAGGATCTTCTTCGTCAATTTTGATTCCTAAAAAATCAATATCAGAAACTCCATAAATTCCAAAAATTGAGAAATTACCCATTTTGGTTTTTCCAAAATCTACGTTAAAACTGATATCACTATAATTTGGTTGCGCTTCAGTTCCAGCCAATCCTATAGCTCCAACAAAGCCATATCTGGCAGCAGCTACAAACGAGCCTCCTTTTTTTCCTAACGGTCCTTCGGCCATAAATTCCAATCCAGGGTAAGCTCCAACACTAATCATATACTCATAATCATCAGGATTTCCTTTTCGGAATCCCAAATCAAAAACACCTGCAATTGCATTTCCGTATTCCGCAGGAAAAGCGGAAGTTAGAAAGTCAGAATTAGATAAAAGGTTAGGATTTAATGCCGAAACGGGCCCGCCAGTAGTTCCTAAAGTAGAGAAATGGTTGGGACTAGGAACGGGCATTCCTTCAATACGCCATAACATTCCTGATGGAGAATTTCCACGGACAACAATATCGTTTCGACTATCGTCTCCCGTTGAAACCCCTGCAAAATTTGAAACTAATCGGGCCACATCACTTCTCCCTCCTGCATATCTATTTACTTCTTCGGTTGTAAATTGTTTAACCGAAACAAGTGCCATTTTGTTAATAGCTTTGGCTTTATCCGAACCCGAAGTAACAACGATTTCATCGAGTACATTAAATTTTTCATTTATCGAAATAGTCAGTAGATTATCTTTTCCAGTGGTCACATCCAAATCAGAAACGGTAGAGTTTTCATAGCCATTGAAACTAATATTTAAATTCTGCCTTCCGATAGGAATGTTAGATAATGTAAAATTACCTTCTGTATCAGAAACTATTTCGATACTTTCATTTCCAACTAAACTAATTTTAGCTCCAGCTATAGGTTTCTCAGATTGTTTGTCAATTATTTTGCCTTTTACAACTCCAGTTTGAGCAGAAGAAATTAGACTAAAAAGTAGTATAATAATCAGTGATATAAGTTTCATTTTATTTTGCTTTACAATTATAAAAGCAAAAATAAAACACTGAAATTTCTTAAAAATTGACTTGGGTTAAGATTTACTATTTAAAGTTAATCGAGTTCTTATCCGACTTAAACTCTCTGGTTTCACTCCCAAATAACTGGCAATGTGTTTAAGGGAAACTCTTTCGACAACTTTTGGGCAGTGTTTTATAAATCGCAGGTACCGGTCTTCTGGAGGCAAAAGAGTCATAGCCATACTTTTTCCTGTCAATCCTTTTATGGTTCGTTCCATCATAATCCGTAAAAAATTATTAAAGACAGGATATTTGGAAACTAATTTGTCAAAATCTTCTTTATAGGCCAAATACAATACACAATCTTCTAGAGCTTCAATATTCTGCAAAGACTGTTTCCCATATAAAAAACTTTCAAAATCAGAATACCAATCATTTTCAAAGAAAAAATTACCAGTAGATTCTATTCCCTCAATCATATAATAATACCGAATACAGCCTTTTTCTATAAATATGCCGTAATTACAAACATCTCCTTCGAGTAAAATATGTTCGTTTTTTTTAACCGTTTTTAATTTGAGAATGCTCTTAAAAGCCAAGCTTTCTGCTTCATTAAATTCCATATATCGAGATAAATCGGTAATTACACTTTGCATAATTTTTTAAGTTTTAGAAACAAAATATATTTTTGAATGATTAAAACTATTAAAAAAAATAGCGCAAAAGTCTATTAAACAGAAATATAACAAATAAAATAGAATTTAGACATATTTAGAAAAGAGGATTTGACTAGGTTTTGATATTATAAAATGCTTCCAGAAAAGAGATATGGCTGTTGCTAAACTGAATTAGGAGCTAAATGGTTACAGAGAAAAATGACAGATTTTAAACAAATTCAGCTTCAAACAAACTCGCCAAATGTTTTACTATTTTGGTTTTTACTTCAGCTTCATCAACTTTTTCAACACCTAGTTCTACCTGTAAAGAAGTAACGGCTTTGCCACGAATTCCACAGGGAATAATGTTGTCAAAATAACCCAAATCGACATTAACGTTTAGAGCAAATCCATGCATGGTTACCCAGCGTGAAGCACGAACACCCATCGCGCAAATTTTTCTTGCAAATGGAGTTCCAGCACCAAGCCATACGCCTGTTTCGCCATCGCTTCGTCCAGATTCAATACCATATTCTGCTAGAGTTAAAATGATAGCTTCTTCCAGAAAACGTAAGTACTTATGAATATCCGAAAAGAAATTTTCCAAGTCCAAAATTGGATACCCTACTATTTGTCCTGGGCCGTGATAGGTAATATCTCCCCCGCGATTTATTTTATAGAAAGTAGCACCTTTGGCTTCAAGTTGTTTTTCGGATAATAATAAATTTTCCAAATCACCGCTTTTACCTAAAGTATAAACATGCGGATGTTCTACAAACAGTAAATAATTTGGTGTTGCAATAGTAGTTTCTTCTCTTCTGTTTTGGATTTTTAGATCGACGATACTCTTGAATAATTCTTCTTGATATTCCCAAGTTTCCTTATAATCCGTATTTCCTAAATCCTGAAGTTGAATGGTTTTGTTCATTTTTTTCTGAGATGTGAAGAATCTTAGGAACTAATAAGCTAAAATTCTTTTTTGCAAAGGTACAAAGTTTTAAAGGATGTTTATCTATTCTAAGGGAAGAGGAAAACTGTTATGATAAGTATATTAATTGATTGTTTCTGGTTCCAAAACTACTTCAAGATTTGTAATTATAGGATTTTGTAAACTTTCTAATAATGGTAATTCCAGTTTTAAAGATTTTTTGTCTGAGCTGATTTCAGCAAGAGAATTGGAAAACGATTGGATTTTTCGAGGGAAATAGTAGTTCAAAACATATTTTTGAACGAGTTTATATCCTTTATTTTTCGCTTTAAACTTTTCAATTTTTTCAATTTGTTTTTGTTGTTCTAAAGTGTCTGAGATCGTTACAATTCTATTGAAACGATTTTCATTGTAATCATAACATACTTTGTAATAATGCTCCTCGGCGGTTAAAGCATAATTGTTTTTAATATCGTTAGCATATTCTTCAGTTTTATAAAGATCAACAATAGCCGAAGCTTTTTGGAAATTTTGAGTAATTGTAGTTCTGAATTCTTTTTCATAAGAACTCTCTTTTTTATGAATTTTCACTTGGGAATATTTCAAGAATATATTTTGATCAGCCAGTGGGGTTCTGGAAAAAGTCTCGTGGTGTTTCTTGATGTAATCACCAAAAACATAACTAGTATCTCTATATACATTTTCCTTCGAATAATTTTCTCTGGCAAGTATCATATAGCTGTTTTCTTCTCTTAATCCAACAATTTCAATTGTTCCGCTACCATCAGCATTGAGATGGATGGTTTCGGTAACTTGGCAGCTTATAGTTAGAAATGATAAGGGCAATAAGAAAATTTTTTTCATTTGATCAAATTGAAATAAGATATTAGAATTTTGAAAATCGAAGTTAATCTGTTTTCTTACATATTTTATTGTTTTTCAAAATAATTAACAATTTAATACACTAATGTACTTTCGTAAAGAGTTTTTGAAAAAATAAATTTCCAATCTAGCCCTGATGGAAACGGCATCCTTTTATGGAGGGGTTCGCCATAAAAGATATAGTGTACAGCAGGTTGAATGGTATTGAAAAACGAGAATTTTGTGCTCCTAAAAAAACAAAAATCATTTTCAAATTTTCAAATTGTCCTTTTTTCAAATTTAACTATCTTTGCACTCTTAAAAAAAAGTATATAATGGCCTTATCAGAACAAGAAATCATTCGAAGAGAAAAACTTCAATCATTACGTAACTTAGGAATCAATCCTTATCCTGCTAATCTTTTTCCTGTAAATCATACTTCGAAACAAATAAAGGAGTCTTTTGAAGAGGGTAAGAAGGTGATTGTTGCTGGTCGTTTGATGAGTGTGAGAGATCAAGGAAAAGCTTGTTTTGCTGAGTTGCAAGATAGCGAAGGTCGTATTCAATTGTACGTGAATCGTGATGTTTTGTGTGAAGGCGATGATAAAACATTGTACAACCAAGTATTCAAAAAATTGACCGATTTAGGTGATTTTATTGGTATTGAAGGTGAATTGTTCACAACACAAGTAGGGGCAAAATGTATTCGAGTGAGTGGTTTTACTTTCTTGAGTAAAACATTACGTCCGCTTCCTTTACCAAAAGTAGATGAAGATGGGAAAATTCACGATGCTTTTAACGATGCTGAATTGCGTTATAGAATGCGTTATGTGGATTTGACTGTAAATCAACATGTAAAAGATACTTTTATTAAAAGAACAAAATTGTTTAATGCAATGCGTGGTTTCTTTAATGAAGCAGGGTATCTTGAGGTTGAAACTCCAGTTTTACAATCGATTCCTGGTGGCGCTGCTGCACGTCCGTTTATCACACATCATAACTCGCTTGACATTCCGTTGTACATGCGTATTGCAAATGAATTGTATTTGAAAAGATTAATTGTTGGTGGATTTGATGGTGTTTATGAGTTTTCGAAAAACTTCCGAAACGAAGGAATGGACAGAACGCACAACCCTGAGTTTACTGCAATGGAAATATATGTAGCCTACAAAGACTACAACTGGATGATGGAGTTTACCGAGCGTTTGTTAGAGCATTGTGCTATTGGTGTAAATGGAACTAGCGAAGCTATTTTTGGTGAACATAAAATCAATTTCAAAGCACCTTATGCTCGTGTTACAATGACAGATTCTATCAAGCATTTTACGGGCTTTGATATTTCTGGAAAAAGTGAAGCTGAACTTTTTGAAGCTGCTAAAGGCATGGGAATTGACGTTGATAATACGATGGGTAAAGGAAAATTGATTGATGAGATTTTTGGAGCGAAATGCGAAGGAAATTATATTCAGCCAACATTCATTACTGATTATCCAAAAGAAATGTCTCCCTTGTGTAAAGAGCACCGTGACAATCCAGAATTAACTGAACGTTTTGAATTAATGGTTTGTGGTAAAGAAGTTGCAAATGCATATTCTGAATTGAATGACCCTATTGACCAAAGAGAGCGTTTTGAAGATCAGATGCGTTTGGCTGAAAAAGGAGATGATGAAGCAAATGGTACAATTGATGAAGATTTCTTGAGAGCTTTGGAGTATGGAATGCCTCCAACTTCTGGTTTAGGAATTGGAATGGATCGTTTGATGATGTTTTTGACTAATAATGCTTCGATTCAAGAAGTGTTGTTCTTTCCTCAAATGAGACCTGAAACTAAAAAAGTCCAAATTGAATTGACTGATGAAGAGAAATTCATTATTGATCTTTTGAAAGCAAACGAAAATAAAGTTGAATTAACTCAGTTGAAAATAAAAGCCAATTTAAGTGGTAAAAAATGGGATACAGCAATGAAGGGTTTATCTAAAAATGGCTTAACTAAAGTTGCCGTTGAAGGAGAATATAAAATGGTGGAATTGGTGGAGTAACCAAAACCCAGTAGTAAAGAATTCTAAAAGAGGTTGTCTAAATACTAGACTGCCTCTTTTTTTTATATCTCAAGTCTTATTTTTAGATTGATTTAAGAAAAGAAGTGTTCTTTTGTATGATGACTGATAGGACTACTTCAATGAGTTTTAAGAATAAAAAAAAGGATTATAAAGTTATTTCTACTCTATAATCCTTTTTAACTTATATTAAAAAATTATTTTTCAGGATTGTTTAGTACACTGTTTTTCTTACCATAAGAAAAATAGAATATTACTCCAAGTGCCATCCATGCAAAAAGCCTTAGCCAGTTTGTCCAGCCTAAACCATACATCATTGCAAAACATACTGCAACTCCTAATAAAGGAACAAAAGGAACCCAAGGAGTTTTGAATTCACGAACCATATTTGGTTCTTTTTTTCTTAAAATAATTACGGATATACAAACTAATACAAAGGCAAATAAAGTTCCTATACTAGTCATGTCACCCACGATATCACCAGGAATAAAGGCTGCAAATGAACCTACAATTACCAATATTGCTATATTAGCTTTATATGGTGTTTTGTATTTTGAGTGTAATGTGCTGAATGATTTAGGAAGTAAGCCGTCTTTACCCATTGAGTAAAAAACTCTTGATTGTCCTAACAACATTACCAATATTACAGAAGAAAACCCTGCAAGAATTGCTACAGTTACAAATTGACCTAACCATTCGTAATTAACTCCCATTGCATTTTTAATAGCCAAAGCTACAGATGCTTCTTTTCCTTCTGTTCTGAAAAATTCAACTGGCTCAAGACCTGTTAAAACATGCGCAAAAAGAATGTATAAAACAGTACAAACGGCTAAAGAACCTAATATTCCAATTGGCATATTTTTCTTTGGATTTTTTGTCTCTTGAGCAGCAGTACTTACTGCGTCAAATCCAATAAAAGCAAAGAAAACAGTACCAGCAGCACCTAAGATTCCCATAATACCTCCGTAACTATGACCAACCCCATGTTCATCTGTAAAAACTGAAGGTTGTGGTATGTAAGGTGTGTGGTTTGCAGGATTAACAAAATTCCATCCGATAACTATAATTAAGATTACAATAATCACTTTTACTACTACAATTATACCATTAACAAAAGCTGATTCTTGAATCCCTTTTATTAATAATAAGCTTATAGCTGCTACTATAAATAAGGCAGGTAAATTAATTATACCACTTACTCCATCTGATGAGGTTTGAAATGGTGAGTGTGAGTATTCAAATGGTATTGGACTGACGTGTAACACATTGACTAGTAGGTTGTTGAGGTACTCACTCCAGGCGATTCCTACTGTAGCAGCACCAACGGCATATTCAAGTATTAAATCCCATCCAATAATCCAAGCTAAAAATTCACCCATAGTTGCATAAGTATAGGTATAGGCGCTTCCAGATATTGGAATTGAAGAAGATAATTCAGCATAACATAATCCAGCCAAAGCACAACCAACTGCGGCAACAATGAAAGCAATGGTTACAGATGGACCAGCATTTTGTGCTGCTGCTGTAGCTGTTCTTACAAATAAACCGGCGCCAATAATAGCACCTATGCCTAATGCAATTAATGACCAAGCAGTTAATGTTCTTTTTAATCCTTTTTCAGAATCAGCGGCTTCTGCTAGCAGTTGTGCTAGTGGTTTTCTTTTCCAAATTGACATACTATAATATATTGGTTAATTATTATTTAAGTTCCAAATGTATCGTTTTTTATAAAAAATAAAAACAATTATCTTCTTTTAAGTTATAAAAACTTTAATATTTCAGAGATAAATGCATTGTATTTTGTTAAAATACTGAAATTCATCTATTTAAAATTTACTTAAAGATAAAATAAATAATTATCAAAAAGCATATGGATATGATGTTTTTCTTAATAAAATGATTTTCTTTATCTTAATTTATGATTTATAAAAATTTAGGATATTTATTATATGAATTTTAGGAAGCAAATAATGTTTTTAAAATTTACTAAGGAACAGCGAATTGGATTTTTTTTGCTTTTTGCGATTATTATTGCTTTACAATTAATCTATTTTTTTGCTGATTTTAGTTCAGTCAGTCAAAATGACTCAGATAAACAGCAATGGCTTGCTTTACAGACCAAAGTAGATTCTCTAAAATTACTGAAATCCAATGAAAAGCAAACGATTTATCTTTTTAATCCAAATTTCATTTCAGATTATAAGGGATATAAATTAGGAATGTCTGTTGAGGAGATTGATAGGCTTTTAGCTTTTAGAAAGCAAAATAAATTTGTCAATTCTGCCAAAGAGTTTCAGGCTGTCACAAAAGTTTCGGATTCTTTGTTGAATGCAATCGCCCCTTTTTTTAAATTTCCAGATTGGGTTAATCATAGAAGAGGTGATAATGAATATGAAAATTTTTCAAATAAGACTTTTGTCAAAAAAGAAAAAATTGTGATTATTGATATAAATCAAGCGACACAAGAGGATTTAATTAAGATTAATGGAATCGGAGAAGCCATATCATTGAGGATTTTAACTCAAAAAGAAAAATTAGGTGTTTTCGTATCGATGGAGCAGATGAAAGAAGTTTGGGGCCTGTCTCCAGAGGTGATTCTAAGTTTAAACAAACACTTTGCTATTACAAAACTTCCTGATTTAAATAAAATAGATATTAATAATGCTTCTTTAAAAGAGTTATCGATGTTTTTTTATTTTAAAAATAATCTTGCAAGACAGATTGTAAAATACAGGAGTATGAATGGTGATTTTAAAAATATTGAGGATTTGATAAAAATTAACGACTTTCCTGTTGATAAAGCAAAATATATTAGCTTATATTTGAGCTTTTAATATAAATGACATTTTATGATGAATTTTGATTATAGCGAAACACAATCTTTAATAGCGCAATCTATAAAAGATTTTGCCGAAAAAAATATAAGACCTTATATAATGGAGTGGGATGAAGCTCAGATTTTCCCAACGCAGCTTTTTAAAAAATTAGGTGAGATGGGGTTTATGGGAGTTTTAGTTCCAGTCGAATTGGGTGGCTCAGGCTTAGGGTATCATGAGTATATTACAGTTGTAGAGGAGATTTCCAAAGTCGATCCGTCTATCGGATTATCAGTTGCAGCTCATAATTCGTTATGTACAAATCATATTTTAACTTTTGGTAATGAAGAGCAAAAGAAAAAATGGATTCCAAAACTTGCTACTGCTGAGCATATAGGTGCCTGGGGATTAACTGAGCATAATACCGGATCCGATGCTGGGGGAATGAATACAACTGCAGTTCGAGATGGTGATTTTTGGGTAGTAAATGGAGCTAAAAACTTTATTACACATGCTATTTCTGGGGATATTGCTGTGGTGATTGTTCGTACTGGTGAAAAAGGAGATTCTAAAGGAATGACTGCATTCGTTTTCGAAAAAGGAACAAAAGGATTTACATCGGGGAAAAAAGAAAATAAATTAGGAATGCGTGCGAGTGAAACAGCTGAATTGATTTTTGATAATTGTCGTATTCCAGATGCAAATAGATTAGGTGAAGTAGGGCAAGGGTTTGTTCAGTCTATGAAAATTCTGGATGGAGGACGTATCTCAATTGGTGCTTTATCCTTGGGTATTGCAAAAGGAGCTTATGAAGCAGCTTTGAAATATTCTAAAGAAAGACATCAGTTTGGTCAGCCTATATCCGATTTTCAGGCGATTTCCTTCAAATTGGCAGATATGGCTACAGAAATCGAAGCTTCCGAATTGCTATTACATAAAGCGGCTTTTCTGAAAGAGCAACACAGACCCGTGACAACGTTAGGTGCAATGGCAAAAATGTATTCTTCCGAAGTTTGTGTAAAAGTGGCTAATGATGCTGTACAGATACATGGTGGTTATGGTTATACTAAAGATTATCCTGTGGAGAAATTCTACAGGGATTCAAAATTATGTACTATAGGTGAAGGAACTACCGAAATCCAGAAATTAGTAATTTCAAGGAATATTTTAAAGTAATATTTGGGCGTTCCACCTTGCAGAGTAAGGGCTCATTCGGTTTGTGAGTATGCGCCCTTTACTCTGCAAGCTGTCAGGCTGTCCGCGTTACTTCGGTAACTAGCTTCCATCCTTAACGCGCATCGCGGTATAGAGGAATATTGTAGAAGTAAATCTGTTTCAGTTGATTTTTTAAAATAAATTGAAAAAAAATAAAATAAAGTGCTTCAGATTCAAAATAATGTTTAATTTTGCCGACTTAACGAAAGGGGGTGATAAAATTATGTTAATTATACCAATTAAAGACGGAGAAAATATCGATAGAGCACTTAAACGCTACAAAAGAAAATTCGATAAAACTGGAACTGTAAGACAATTAAGAGCACGTACTGCTTTTATTAAGCCATCAGTTATCAATAGAATGAAATTCCAAAAAGCGGCTTATATCCAAAATATGAGAGATAGTATTGAGAATATCTAATACTGTAAACGCATTTTAAAATAATTTACCGTTAGTTATTAAAGTTTCTTAACTTTGATGCTAACGGTTTTTTTTTATGACTACAAATAATAAAGAAGCATTTAGAAATTATCTGCAACTCGAAAAAAAATATTCTCCATATACTGTAAATGCTTACTTAAATGATATCTCTTATTTTGAGGTGTTTAATAAGGAGTGTTTTGAGCAGGATGCTATTGAGCAGGTTAATTATAGTCAAATTAGAAGTTGGATCGTTACGCTTGTAGATGATGGTATTTCCAATAGTACTGTGAATAGGAAAATAGCTTCCCTGAAAGCTTTTTATAAATTTCTTTTAAAGATAAAACAAATTCAGATTAATCCATTATTGAAGCATAAAGCTTTAAAAACGGAAAAAAAACTTCAGATTCCTTTTTCTGAAAAAGAATTAGCTGAAGCTTTATCTCAAAATCCAGTTCCAGAAGGATTTGAAGAGGTGAGGAATAAGCTTATAGTTGAATTGTTTTATACTGCAGGAATCCGAAGAACGGAACTTATTCATTTAAAGCTTGCAAATGTGAATTTTGGCAGTGGAACTATAAAGGTTTTGGGTAAGAGGAATAAAGAGCGTATTCTTCCAGTTTTGCCTGTAGTTTCAGAACAATTATTAAAGTATGTAAAGGAGCGCTCATTGCTAGATATTATAGTTGATGCGGAATATTTATTCATTACAAAAAAAGGGTTAAAATTAAATGATTCTTTTGTGTATCGATTAATAAATTCATACTTTAGTACTGTCTCCGAAAAGGTAAAAAAGAGTCCGCATATATTAAGACATACATTTGCGACCCATTTATTGAATAACGGAGCTGATTTGAATTCAGTTAAAGAATTATTAGGGCACTCCAGTCTTGCGTCAACTCAGATTTATACTCATAGTAGTTTGTTTGAACTCAAAAAAGTATATCAGAATGCGCATCCTAGAAATAAAAAATAATTCAAAAAGTGTTTAACCATTAAATAGATTGATTATGAAGGTAAATGTTCATGCAGTTAACTTTACTGTTGACAAAAAGCTAGTAGATTTTGTTCAAGAAAGAATGGATAAATTGGAGAAATATTATGACAGAGTCGTCTCTTCTGATGTTTTTTTAAAAGTAGAAAAGACAAGTGAAAAGGAAAATAAAAATGTTGAGATAAAGATTAATGTACCTGGAGATGATTTTTTGGTTGAAAAACAGTGTAAATCCTTTGAGGAAGCAGTCGAGCAAGCAGCCGAATCTATTGAGCGATTGCTGATAAAACGTAAAGAAAAGTTAAGAACACATATTTAATTTAAATTTTTTTAAAAAAATGTTTTGATTAAAAGATAAAATCTCTACATTTGCAGTCCGTTAGAAATAGCGGACTTTTTTTATTGAAATCGCCAGCGTAGCTCAGTTGGCTAGAGCAGCTGATTTGTAATCAGCAGGTCGTGGGTTCGAGTCCCTCCGCCGGCTCTTTTTTCCAATGCGATTTGGAATAGTTCATGCGAATATTGATAAAAAAAATGGGGAGATACTCAAGCGGCCAACGAGGGCAGACTGTAAATCTGCTGTGTGAACTTCGCAGGTTCGAATCCTGCTCTCCCCACATAATTGATTTGAGGTTTGGAATTCTGAATTGAAAATCTTAAATCCTTAACAAGGATTCTGCCGACTTAGCTCAGGGGTAGAGTGCTTCCTTGGTAAGGAAGAGGTCACGGGTTCAATTCCCGTAGTTGGCTCAAGTAAGTAGGAAATTGAAATAAATATATAAACTAGATTAAAAATTAAGTAAAATGGCAAAAGAAACCTTTAACCGTTCGAAACCACACTTAAATATTGGTACGATCGGACACGTAGATCACGGTAAAACTACTTTAACAGCAGCAATCACAAAAGTGTTATCTGATGCTGGTTACTGTCAAGCAAAATCATTTGATCAAATTGATAATGCTCCTGAAGAAAAAGAAAGAGGTATTACAATTAATACATCACACGTTGAGTATGAAACTGCTAACCGTCACTACGCACACGTTGACTGTCCAGGTCACGCGGATTACGTAAAAAACATGGTTACTGGTGCTGCTCAAATGGACGGTGCTATCCTTGTTGTAGCTGCAACTGACGGACCAATGCCACAAACTCGTGAGCACATCCTTTTAGGTCGCCAAGTAGGTATTCCTAGAATGGTAGTTTTTATGAACAAAGTGGATATGGTTGATGATGCTGAGCTTTTAGAGTTAGTTGAAATGGAAATCAGAGACTTATTGTCTTTCTATGAATATGATGGTGATAACTGTCCAGTTGTTCAAGGTTCTGCTTTAGGAGGATTGAATAATGATCCAGCTTGGGTGCCAAAAATTATTGAATTGATGGAAGCTGTTGATGCTTGGATCGAGGAGCCAGTTCGTGATACTGAAAAACCATTCTTAATGCCAGTTGAGGATGTATTTACAATCACTGGTCGTGGAACTGTTGCTACAGGTCGTATCGAAACAGGTATTGCTAATACAGGAGATCCAGTTGAAATTATTGGTATGGGAGCTGAAAAATTAACTTCTACTATTACAGGAGTTGAGATGTTCCGTAAAATCCTTGATAGAGGTGAAGCTGGAGATAATGTAGGTTTATTGTTAAGAGGTGTTGATAAAGAATCTATCAAAAGAGGAATGGTTATCATTAAGCCAGGATCTGTTAAACCACACGCTACTTTCAAAGCTGAAGTTTATATCTTGAAAAAAGAAGAAGGTGGACGTCACACTCCATTCCATAATAACTACCGTCCACAGTTCTACGTACGTACAACTGACGTAACAGGAGTTATTACTTTACCAGAAGGTGTAGAGATGGTAATGCCAGGAGATAACTTAACTATCAATGTATCTTTGTTAAGCCCAATCGCAATGAGCGTTGGTTTACGTTTCGCTATCCGTGAAGGTGGTAGAACTGTAGGTGCTGGACAGGTTACTGAAATTGTAGGTTAATACTATATAAATACCAAAACCAGTGTCGTTTTGATGACACTGGTTTTATAACTACGGGCGTAGTTCAAGGGTAGAATAGCGGTCTCCAAAACCGTTGATGGGGGTTCGAATCCCTCCGCCCGTGCAAAATAATCGAATCACTATGACAAAAGTTGTTAATTACATATCAGAATCATTTGAGGAATTAAAATCAAATGTAACTTGGCCAGAGTGGGCTGAAGTGCAACGTCTTACAATTGTTGTAGCTGTGTTTTCAGTGGTATTTGCTTTAGCAACATGGGGAACAGATGAAGTATGTGCAAAAACATTAGCTGTATTTTTTAACTGGATAAAAGCATAATTTTTTGTAATGGCTGATAATAATATAAAAAAGTGGTATGTCGTTCGTGCGGTAAGCGGACAAGAAAATAAAGTGAAAGCTTATATCGAAACAGAAATAGCTCGTCTAGGGATGAGTGATTATGTTTCGCAAGTTCTTGTGCCTACTGAAAAAGTAGTTACTGTAAAAGAAGGTAAAAAGTTGTCTAAAGATAAAGTTTACTTTCCTGGATATGTTATGTTGGAAGCCAATTTAGTTGGGGAAATTCCTCATATTATCAAGTCTATCACAAGTGTTATTGGTTTCTTAGGCGAAACAAAAGGTGGTGAACCTGTTCCGTTAAGAATGTCAGAAGTAAATAGAATGTTAGGTAAAGTTGATGAGTTAGCTGTAAATACAGATACTCGTTCTATTCCTTTCAACTTAGGAGAAACTATTAAAGTGATCGATGGTCCTTTTAATGGTTTTAACGGTACAGTTGAAAAAATAAATGAAGAAAAGCGTAAACTTGAAGTAATGGTGAAAATTTTCGGAAGAAAAACTCCATTAGAATTAAGTTTTATGCAAGTTGAAAAAGTATAATTTTCGTTACATCTATAATATCCACCACAATCGCTTCCAAAGATTGTCGTGTTAAATTTTTTAAAAAATGGCTAAAGAAATTAGTAAGGTAGTTAAACTACAAGTTAAGGGAGGTGCTGCGAATCCGTCGCCACCGGTTGGACCTGCTTTAGGAGCTGCTGGGGTAAACATCATGGAGTTCTGTAAGCAATTTAATGCTAGAACACAAGATAAACCTGGCAAAATATGCCCAGTACAAATTACTGTGTATAAAGACAAATCATTTGATTTTGTTGTAAAAACTCCTCCAGCTGCTGTCCAATTATTGGAAGCTGCAAAGCTAAAGTCTGGATCAGGTGAACCAAATCGTAAAAAAGTAGCTAGCGTTACTTGGGATGTTATCAAAGCAATTGCTGAAGATAAAATGGTAGATTTAAATGCATTCACAATCGAATCTGCTATGAGCATGATCGCTGGAACAGCTAGATCTATGGGTATAACTGTATCAGGAGATTCTCCTTTTTAATTAAGAGAAAAACATGGCAAAATTGACAAAAAAGCAAAAAGAGGCTGCTTCAAAAATTGAAAAGAACAAATTATATTCTTTGAAAGATGCTGCGGCATTAATCAAAGTTATTGCTTCTGCAAAATTTGATGAGTCTGTTGATATCGCTGTTAGATTGGGTGTAGATCCAAGAAAAGCGAATCAAATGGTGAGAGGTGTAGTAACATTACCTCATGGTACTGGTAAAGATGTAAAAGTATTAGCATTAGTTACTCCAGATAAAGAAGCGGAAGCTTTGGCAGCTGGTGCTGACTTCGTTGGACTTGATGATTATTTACAAAAAATTAAAGATGGTTGGACAGATGTTGATGTTATCATCACTATGCCAGCTGTTATGGGTAAATTAGGTCCATTAGGTCGTATTTTAGGACCTAGAGGTTTAATGCCAAACCCTAAAACAGGTACAGTAACTATGGATGTTGCTAAAGCTGTTGCAGAGGTTAAAGCTGGTAAAATTGACTTTAAAGTTGATAAAACTGGTATCGTACATGCAGGAATTGGTAAAGTTTCTTTTGGAGCTGAGCAAATTTATGACAATGCACACGAAATTATTCAAACATTAATCAAACTTAAACCAACTGCTGCTAAAGGTACCTATATTAAAGGTATTCACCTTACAAGCACTATGAGTCCTGCAATTGCATTGGACCCTAAAGCAGTATAATTGGTAGTTAATAATTTTTAGTATGACTAGAGAAGAAAAATCAATCGCGATTGAAGATTTAACTGCACAGTTAGCTGGTACAAATATTGTTTATGTATCTGATATTTCTGGGTTAGACGCAGAAACAACTTCAAACTTGAGAAGAGCTTGTTTTAAAGCAGGTATTAAATTAGAGGTAGTAAAAAACACTTTGCTTGCAAAAGCAATGGAAGCTTCTGATAATGATTATGGTGATTTACCTTCTGTATTAGCAGGTAATAGCGCTATTTTTATTGCAGATGTTGCAAATGCTCCTGGAAAAATTATCAAAGATTTTAGAAAAAAATCAGCAAAACCTGTATTGAAAGGGGCTTATATCAATTCTGAAATTTATATTGGAGATGATCAATTAGATGCATTAGCAACTATCAAATCTAAAGAAGAGCTTATCGGTGAAATCATCGGATTATTACAATCACCAGCTCAAAGAGTTATTTCTGCTTTACAAAACCAATTCGCTAATAGCGAAGAGGTTGAGGCATAATACTCAAAACAGGGAATTCAATTTCCTTGTTGCTTAAATAGCGCACAATAAATAAATTATATTTTTACAAATCATTTTAAAACGATAGAAAAAATGGCAGATTTGAAACAATTCGCAGAGCAATTAGTTAACTTAACAGTTAAAGAAGTTAACGAATTAGCAACAATATTAAAAGATGAGTACGGAATCGAACCAGCTGCTGCAGCTGTAGTAGTTTCAGGTGGTGGAGAAGCTGCTGCTGAAGAAGCTCAAACTGAATTTACAGTTGTATTGAAAGAAGCTGGTGCTTCTAAATTAGCTGTAGTAAAATTAGTTAAAGAACTTACAGGTTTAGGTTTGAAAGAGGCTAAAGATGTAGTTGACGGAGCTCCAAGTAACGTTAAAGAAGGTGTTTCTAAAGAAGAGGCTGAAGGTCTTAAAAAATCTTTAGAAGAAGCTGGAGCTGTTGTTGAGCTTAAATAGTAAAACTCAGTTTTAAGAATAAGGTTTAGGTCTTGGGTACACACTCAATGGCCTAAACCATTTTTCGTATAACAAAAGTCTAGTTTATTTTCTTATAATTTAGCTTTTGAAATTAGATTCATTTTACCCATTACGAGGAAAAAAAATTAACAGATAATAAGAAAGTAGTTATCTTAAATTGGTTTTTAAAGATGTAGCGGTTGTAAAAGAAGAGTATAAATACCATTTCTATTTATACAAAAAAATTACTTTTTTAATCAAAATTTGTCCATTGATGATAACAAATCAGACTGAAAGATTGAATTTTGCCTCAACAAAAAACATACCTCAGTATCCAGACTTTTTGGATGTTCAGGTAAAATCGTTTAAAGATTTCTTCCAATTGGAAACTAAATCTGACGAAAGAGGCGACGAAGGGTTATACAACACCTTCATGGAAAACTTCCCAATTACAGATACAAGAAATAACTTTGTATTGGAATTCCTTGATTATTTTGTTGATCCACCCCGTTACACTATTCAAGAATGTATAGAGAGAGGTCTTACGTATAGCGTGCCTTTAAAAGCAAGATTGAAACTATATTGTACAGATCCTGAACACGAAGATTTTGAAACTATTGTACAAGATGTTTATCTTGGAACAATTCCTTACATGACACCAAGTGGTACTTTTGTAATCAATGGCGCTGAACGTGTTGTTGTTTCTCAATTGCACAGATCTCCAGGTGTTTTCTTTGGTCAATCATTCCATGCAAATGGAACAAAATTATATTCTGCGAGAGTTATTCCTTTTAAAGGATCTTGGATAGAATTTTCTACAGATATCAACAGCGTTATGTACGCATATATCGATAGAAAGAAAAAGTTGCCTGTTACAACTTTATTCCGTGCAATTGGGTTCGAAAGAGACAAGGATATCCTTGAGATTTTTGACCTTGCTGAAGAAATTAAAGTTTCTAAAACTGGACTTAAAAAATATATTGGTAGAAAATTAGCTGCTCGTGTTTTGAACACTTGGCATGAAGATTTCGTTGATGAAGATACTGGCGAAGTTGTTTCTATCGAACGTAACGAAATAATCCTTGATAGAGATACTATTATCGACAAAGATAATGTTGAGGAAATCATCGATTCTAACGTTAAATCTATTTTGTTGCATAAGGAAGATAATAATCTAGTTGATTATTCTATCATCCATAATACATTGCAAAAAGATCCAACAAACTCTGAAAAAGAAGCTGTTGAGCATATCTACAGACAATTGCGTAACGCAGAACCGCCTGATGAAGAAACTGCTCGTGGTATTATCGATAAATTATTCTTCTCTGACCAACGTTACAACTTAGGTGAAGTAGGTCGTTATAGAATTAACAAAAAACTTGGTCTTGATACTCCAATGGAAAAGCAAGTGCTTACCAAAGAAGATATCATTACTATTGTTAAGTATTTGATCGAATTGATCAACTCTAAAGCAGAGATTGATGACATAGATCACTTATCAAACCGTCGTGTTAGAACAGTTGGTGAACAATTGTCTCAACAATTTGGTGTTGGTTTAGCACGTATGGCTAGAACTATTCGTGAGAGAATGAACGTTAGAGATAACGAGGTGTTTACACCAATTGATTTGATTAATGCTAAAACATTATCGTCAGTTATCAACTCTTTCTTTGGAACTAATCAGTTATCTCAATTTATGGATCAAACGAATCCATTAGCTGAGATTACACACAAAAGAAGATTATCTGCACTTGGACCAGGTGGACTTTCGAGAGAAAGAGCTGGATTTGAGGTTCGTGACGTTCACTATACGCACTACGGACGTTTATGTCCTATTGAAACTCCAGAGGGACCAAACATTGGTTTGATTTCATCTCTTGGTGTTTATGCTAAAGTAAACGGAATGGGTTTCATTGAAACACCTTACCGTAAAGTAACTGAAGGAGTTGTTGATTTAGAGTCTACTCCAATTTACTTAAGCGCAGAAGAAGAAGAAGGAATGTTAATTGCTCAGGCAAACATTAAAATGGATGATTCTGGAAAAATCACAGCTGAAAACGTAATTGCACGTCAAGAAGGTGATTTCCCTGTAATTGATCCTGCACAGGTACATTATACAGACGTTGCTCCAAATCAAATTGCTTCGATTTCAGCTTCATTGATTCCTTTCTTGGAACATGATGATGCGAATAGAGCCTTGATGGGATCTAACATGATGCGTCAGGCGGTACCATTAATTCGTCCTGAAGCACCAATCGTTGGAACTGGTTTAGAGCGTCAAGTAGCTTCAGATTCAAGAGTTTTAATTAACGCTGAAGGTCCTGGAGTTGTAGAATATGTTGATGCCAATATTATCACTATTAAGTACGATCGTTCTGAAGAAGAAAGAATGGTTAGTTTTGAATCTGATGATAAAACATACAACTTAATTAAATTTAGAAAAACCAATCAAGGAACAAGTATCAACCTTAAACCTATCGTAAGAAAAGGAGATAGAGTTATTCTTGGTCAAGTATTGTCTGAAGGATATGCTACTCAAAATGGAGAATTAGCTTTAGGTAGAAACCTTAAAGTTGCATTTATGCCATGGAAAGGGTATAACTTCGAGGATGCGATTGTTATTTCTGAGAAAGTTGTTCGTGATGATATCTTTACTTCAATCCACGTAGATGATTACTCATTAGAAGTAAGAGATACTAAATTAGGTAATGAAGAATTAACGAATGATATACCAAACGTTTCTGAAGAGGCTACTAAAGACTTAGATGAAAATGGTATGATTAGAATTGGTGCCGAGGTTAAACCTGGTGATATTCTTATCGGTAAAATTACTCCAAAAGGAGAATCAGATCCTACTCCAGAAGAGAAATTGCTTCGTGCAATCTTCGGGGACAAAGCAGGTGATGTTAAAGATGCTTCATTAAAAGCTTCTCCATCTTTACATGGTGTTGTTTTAGATAAAAAATTATTTGCAAGAGCAGTAAAAGATAAACGTAAACGTACTCAAGATAAAGATGCTTTAGGAGCACTTGAAATGGAGTTCGAAGTTAAGTTTGTTGAGCTTAAAGATAGATTGATTGAGAAACTTTTCAATATTGTAAATGGAAAAACTTCTCAAGGTGTAATGAATGATTTGGGTGAAGAAGTTTTACCAAAAGGTAAAAAATATACTCAAAAAATGCTTTATGCTGTTGAAGATTTCGCTCACTTAAGTAAAGGTCAATGGGTTGCTGATGATGTAACTAATAAAATGGTTAATGATTTAATTCATAACTATAAAATTAAATTGAACGATTTACAAGGTGCATTACGTAGAGAGAAATTCACAATTACTGTTGGAGATGAATTACCATCAGGAATTTTGAAATTAGCTAAAGTTTATATTGCTAAGAAACGTAAGTTGAAAGTTGGGGATAAAATGGCAGGACGTCACGGTAACAAAGGTATTGTTGCTCGTATTGTTCGTCATGAAGATATGCCTTTCTTAGAAGATGGAACACCAGTTGATATCGTATTGAATCCACTTGGGGTACCTTCTCGTATGAACATTGGTCAAATTTATGAGACTGTTCTTGGTTGGGCTGGAATGAACTTGGGTAGAAAATTTGCTACTCCAATTTTTGATGGTGCAACTTTAGATCAAATTAATGAATTAACTGATGAAGCTGGAGTACCGCGTTTCGGACATACACATCTTTATGATGGTGGTACTGGAGAGCGTTTCCATCAAGCAGCAACTGTGGGAGTAATTTACATGCTTAAATTAGGACACATGGTTGATGATAAGATGCACGCACGTTCTATCGGACCATACTCGTTGATTACTCAACAACCACTTGGAGGTAAAGCTCAATTTGGAGGTCAACGTTTTGGAGAGATGGAGGTTTGGGCACTTGAGGCTTATGGAGCATCAAGTACTCTTCGTGAAATCTTGACTGTTAAGTCTGATGATGTTATTGGTAGAGCTAAAACTTACGAAGCTATCGTAAAAGGAGAGTCTATGCCAGAACCAGGATTACCTGAATCATTCAATGTATTAATGCATGAATTGAAAGGTCTTGGATTAGACCTTCGTTTAGAAGAATAAATAATATTTTGTCATGGTAGAGACGTTGCAGTGCAACGTCTCTATTTTGGCATTTATAAGAGTTTTTAGGATTTATACCCGTAAACCGTTCCGATTTTTTATATAACTATATAATTAGCACTTCAAAAAAAAATAGTTTGAAGTTTAGAGAAGTAATCCGAGGGTAGAGACGTTGCAGTGCAACATCTGTACAATAAAAACGTAGCATTGCTACGTATGTATTAAAATCAATTTTTAATTGCAAATAAATCAATAGTAAAAACTATGATGAATAATAGAAATAATAACAACAATAAAGATAAGAATCCTGTAAAAAGATTCAATAAAATATCTATAGGTCTAGCTTCTCCTGAATCAATTTTGAAAGAATCGAGAGGTGAAGTTTTAAAGCCAGAAACTATTAACTACAGAACTCACAAACCAGAACGTGACGGTCTTTTCTGCGAAAGAATTTTTGGACCTGTTAAAGATTTTGAATGTGCTTGTGGTAAATACAAAAGAATACGTTACAAAGGGATCATCTGTGACCGTTGTGGTGTAGAGGTTACTGAGAAAAAAGTACGTAGAGATAGAGTAGGACACATCAACCTGGTTGTGCCAATTGCTCATATCTGGTATTTCCGTTCTCTTCCTAACAAAATTGGTTATATTCTTGGTTTGCCATCTAAGAAATTAGATATGATTATCTACTACGAAAGATATGTAGTTATTCAGGCAGGTATTGCTAAAAATGCTGAAGGAGAATCTGTACAAAGACTAGATTTTTTAACTGAAGAAGAATATTTAAATATTTTAGATACTCTTCCAGCAGACAATCAATATTTAGATGATTTTGATCCAAATAAATTTGTTGCCAAAATGGGAGCAGAGTGTATTATGGATTTATTAGCTCGTATCGATCTTGACGAATTGTCATATGATTTAAGACACAAAGCTAATAATGAAACATCTAAACAACGTAAAACTGAAGCTTTAAAAAGATTACAAGTTGTTGAATCTTTCCGTGAGTCTTCATTGAATAGAGAAAATCGTCCAGAATGGATGATTATGAAAGTTATTCCGGTTATTCCACCAGAATTGCGTCCTCTTGTGCCTCTAGATGGAGGTCGTTTTGCAACTTCAGATTTGAATGATTTATACCGTCGTGTAATTATTCGTAACAACCGTTTGAAAAGATTAATCGAGATTAAAGCTCCTGAAGTAATCTTAAGAAACGAGAAACGTATGTTGCAAGAATCAGTAGATTCACTTTTCGATAACACTCGTAAAGCATCTGCTGTAAAAACGGAATCAAACAGACCATTAAAATCATTATCTGATTCCCTTAAAGGTAAGCAAGGACGTTTCCGTCAAAACTTACTTGGAAAACGTGTGGATTATTCTGCTCGTTCGGTAATTGTTGTTGGACCTGAGTTGAAATTGTTCGAATGTGGATTGCCAAAAGATATGGCAGCAGAATTATACAAACCTTTCGTTATCCGTAAATTGATAGAAAGAGGAATTGTAAAAACTGTAAAATCTGCTAAAAAAATAATTGACAAAAAAGAGCCAGTAGTTTGGGATATCCTTGAAAATGTAATTAAAGGTCACCCAGTATTACTAAACCGTGCTCCTACTTTGCACAGATTAGGTATTCAAGCATTCCAACCAAAATTAATTGAAGGAAAAGCGATTCAATTGCACCCTTTAGTTTGTACGGCGTTTAACGCGGATTTTGATGGGGATCAAATGGCGGTTCACTTGCCGTTAGGACCAGAAGCTATTTTGGAAGCTCAATTGTTAATGTTGGCTTCTCATAATATCTTGAACCCTGCGAATGGTGCTCCGATTACTGTACCTTCTCAAGACATGGTACTTGGTCTTTACTATATGACCAAAGAACGTTTGTCTACACCTGAGAAAACTATTTTAGGACAAGGAATTACTTTCTACTCTGCAGAAGAAGTAAATATTGCATTGAATGAAGGTCGTTTAGAATTGAATGCTCAAGTGAAAATTAGAGCAAAAGATTTTAACGAAGCTGGTGAATTAGTTTACCAAATTATTCAAACAACTGCTGGACGTGTATTATTTAATGAAGTAGTACCAGAAGCAGCTGGATATATCAATGATGTATTGACTAAGAAAAACTTAAGAGACATTATCGGACACGTATTGAGTTCGACTAGTGTACCTGAAACAGCGGCTTTCTTGGACAACATGAAAGATATGGGTTATAAATTCGCATTTAAAGGAGGATTATCATTCTCTCTTGGTGATATTAGAATCCCAGAACAAAAACCAAAATTAATTGCAGATGCTAGAGAGCAAGTTGAAGGTATTTCTGCGAATTATAACATGGGTCTTATTACAAATAACGAACGTTACAACCAAGTTATTGATGTATGGACTTCAGCAAATGCTCAATTGACAGAATTGGCAATGAAAAACATTAGAGAAGACCAACAAGGTTTCAACTCTGTGTATATGATGCTTGATTCTGGAGCGAGGGGTTCTAAGGAACAAATTCGTCAGTTAACTGGTATGCGTGGTTTGATGGCTAAGCCTAAAAAATCTACTGCTGGTGGTGGAGAAATTATTGAAAACCCGATTCTTTCTAACTTTAAAGAAGGTCTTTCGATTCTTGAGTACTTTATTTCTACTCACGGTGCTCGTAAAGGACTTGCGGATACGGCTCTTAAAACGGCTGATGCTGGATACTTAACTAGAAGATTGCATGACGTTTCTCAAGATGTTATTGTTAACATCGAGGATTGTGGTACTCTTAGAGGTATTGAAGTTTCTGCTTTGAAGAAAAATGAGGAAATTGTTGAATCATTAGGAGAAAGAATCTTAGGACGTGTTGCATTGCAAGATGTAATCAATCCTTTAACTAGTGATATATTAGTTCAAGCAGGTCAACAAATCACTGAAGCTTTAGTAAAAGCTATTGAAGCTTCTCCAGTGGAGAAAGTTGAAGTACGTTCTCCATTAGTTTGTGAGGCTACGAAAGGTATTTGTGCTAAATGTTACGGTAGAAACTTAGCAACTGGAAAAATGACTCAAAGAGGTGAGGCTGTTGGTGTAATTGCTGCACAGTCTATTGGAGAGCCAGGAACACAGTTGACACTTCGTACTTTCCACGTTGGAGGGGTTGCAGGGGGTATTTCTGAAGAATCTAGTATTATAACTCGTTTTGGAGGTAAACTAGAAATTGAAGATTTAAAAACTGTTAAAGGTGAAGATAGTGAAGGTAATGCAGTTGATATTGTAGTGTCTCGTTCTACTGAACTTAAATTAATTGACGAAAAAACAGGTATTTTATTAAGTACGAATAACATTCCTTACGGATCTAGTATCTATGTTAATGATGGTGATTCAGTAGCTAAAGGAACTGTAATTTGTAAATGGGATCCATATAATGGTGTAATTGTTTCTGAGTTTACTGGTAAAATTGCTTACGAAGATTTAGAGCAAGGACAATCGTTCATGGTTGAAATCGATGAGCAAACTGGTTTCCAAGAAAAAGTAATTTCTGAAGCAAGAAACAAAAAATTAATTCCAACTTTATTGGTTTACGGTAAAGAAGGTGAATTGATTCGTTCTTACAACTTACCAGTTGGAGCTCACTTAATGGTAGAAAACGGAGAAAAAATTAAAGCTGGTAAAGTTTTAGTAAAAATTCCTCGTCGTTCTTCTAAATCTGGGGATATTACAGGAGGTTTACCAAGAATTACTGAGTTGTTAGAGGCTCGTAATCCTTCGAACCCAGCTGTAGTTTCTGAGATTGATGGTGTTGTTTCTTTTGGAAAAATTAAAAGAGGTAACCGTGAGATCGTTATTGAATCTAAATTTGGTGATGTTAGAAAATACTTGGTTAAATTATCAAGTCAAATATTAGTTCAAGAGAATGACTTCGTTAGAGCTGGTGTGCCATTGTCTGATGGAGCTATTACTCCAGATGATATTTTAAGAATTCAAGGACCAGCTGCTGTTCAACAGTATTTGGTAAATGAAATTCAAGAAGTATACCGTCTTCAAGGGGTGAAAATTAACGATAAACACTTTGAGGTAGTTATACGTCAAATGATGCGTAAAGTTAGAGTTCAAGATCCAGGAGATACTTTATTCTTAGAAGATCAATTGATTCATACTAAAGATTTTATCGTTGAAAATGATAAACTTTACGGAATGAAAGTGGTTGAAGATGCTGGAGATTCAAGTGCTTTAAAAGCAGGTCAAATCATTACACCCCGTCAGTTACGTGATGAGAATTCATTGTTGAAACGTACAGATAAAAATCTTGTTGCGGCTCGTGATGTAATTACTGCTACTGCAACACCTGTTTTACAAGGTATTACAAGAGCTTCTCTTCAAACTAAATCATTTATTTCTGCTGCTTCTTTCCAAGAAACAACAAAAGTATTAAACGAAGCTGCTGTTGCAGGTAAAGTTGACTTCTTAGAAGGATTGAAAGAAAATGTAATTGTAGGTCATAGAATCCCAGCTGGTACAGGTATGAGAGAATATGATAATGCAATTGTAGGATCTAGAGAAGACTATAATGATATGATGGCAAATAAAGAAGAGTATATTTATTAATTCTTTCCTCAATGTTCTCTCTCTGTCAATTCAGAGAGAGAGTGTTGAAAAACTTAAACTATATGAGCAATTCTAACCAACAACAAGAACAGATTAATATTGAATTAGATGAAAAAATAGCTGAAGGGATTTATTCAAATTTGGCTATAATTAATCATTCCTCATCTGAATTTGTATTAGATTTTGTTTGTATTATGCCAGGTGTTCCTAAGGCAAAAGTTAAATCAAGAATTGTTTTAACACCACAGCATGCTAAGAGATTACTCAAAGCAATGGCTGAAAATGTTCATCGTTTTGAATTAGCACATGGTGAAATAAAAGAGGGTGAACAACCTCCTATTCCATTAAATTTTGGTCCCGCGGGACAAGCATAATTTTATAATTAAAGACTCCATTTTATGGAGTCTTTTTTATTTGTAATTTATCCTTTATCCTAAATATTATTATTTCGTTAACAATGACAACACGTTTATGTATTTAAACGTCTATTTATGTACTTCAACGACTATTTTTTTTCAAAGTTAACTATAGATTTACTTTCGTAGTCTATATATGTTTATATACCATATATATAGTAAATGAGATGGATAATTTTTTTTTGAAAGTGCAAAATAACAATTCTAGAAGTTTTTTACTTGTTGTGATTTTGTTTGCTTTTTTTTCAAGTACTACTGTTTTTGGACAAAAGGAAAATTTAGAAATTTCAACCGAGGAGGTATTAACAAATCATAATAATATTGTTATTGAAAATCCAATAAAAGTATCCAGTTCTATTATAAATTCGAATGCTAATTTTATACTTTGGTTCATGGGAACTAAAGAGAATATAGGAAAAACTTTTTCTGATGACGGTATGTATTCTAAGAAAAGTTTTATGACTTCTGGAGCTGAGCCAAATCATTTATTAGTAAAAACGCTTTTGAAAAAAGCGCTAAATATTAAATCTTGCTAGCGAGTATTTAAGGTTGAATTTAATTTGTATATATAAAAAACGCCAATTTTAAATTGGCGTTTTTTTTGTTTTAAATATTTGTAGTTTAATCAAATTCAGAGGTGAAAAATAATTTTACACTTGGATATTTATTTTGAGTCATTTGAATTGTAAAATCAGAATCGGCAAGAAATACTAATTGATTGTATTTGTCTTTTGCTAAAAATTTCTGTTTAATACGTTTGAATTCTTTAAATTCATCATTTTTTGCATCATCAGGTTTTACCCAGCAGGCTTTATGCACAGGAAAATTTTCATAGGTACATTTTGCACCATATTCGTGTTCTAAACGGTATTGAATAACTTCGTATTGTAAAGCTCCTACAGTTCCAATTATTTTTCGATTATTCATTTCTAAAGTGAATAACTGAGCCACTCCTTCATCCATCAATTGATCAACACCTTTGTCCAGCTGCTTGGCTTTCATAGGGTCGGCATTATTAATGTATCTAAAGTGTTCTGGAGAAAAACTTGGGATTCCTTTGAAGCTCATTATTTCACCTTCGGTTAAAGTATCGCCAATTTTAAAATTTCCAGTATCGTGTAAGCCAACAATATCACCAGGATATGAAATATCTACAATCTCTTTTTTCTCTGCGAAAAATGCATTTGGACTTGAGAATTTCAAGTTCTTTTTTTGACGAACGTGATAGTAGGGTTTGTTTCTTTCAAAAGTTCCTGAAACGATTTTTATAAATGCTAATCGGTCTCTGTGTTTAGGATCCATATTAGCATGGATTTTAAATACAAATCCAGACATTTTTTCTTCTTTTGGGTCGACTAATCTGGTTTCTGAGTCTTTAGGTTTTGGTGATGGTGCAATATTAATAAAACAGTCTAATAATTCTCTAACACCAAAATTGTTTAAAGCTGATCCGAAAAAAACAGGTTGTAATTTTCCATCCAAATAATCTTGACGATCAAATTTAGGATATACTTCGTCAATTAATTCTAACTCTTCTCGTAAGCGATCTGCAGGTTTTTGACCAATTATCTTTTCTAATTCAGGGTTTTGAACATCAGAGAAAGCAATTGTTTCTTCGATATTTTTACGGCTATCACCACTAAATAGGTTGATGTTTTGTTCCCAAAGATTATAGATACCTTGAAAGTCATATCCCATTCCGATAGGAAAACTTAGAGGAGTAACTGTTAGCCCAAGTTTTTGTTCTACTTCGTCCATTAAGTCGAAAGCGTCTTTTCCTTCTCTATCTAATTTATTGATAAAAACGATGATTGGAATTTTACGCATTCTACAAACAGAAACTAATTTTTCGGTTTGTTCTTCGACACCTTTAGCAACATCAATTACAACAATTACACTGTCAACAGCAGTTAAAGTTCTAAAAGTATCTTCGGCAAAATCCTTATGACCAGGAGTGTCAAGAATGTTTATTTTTTTTTCTTTATAATTAAAAGCTAAAACTGAAGTTGATACAGAAATCCCTCTCTGACGTTCAATTTCCATGAAATCACTTGTTGCTCCTTTTTTTATTTTATTACTTTTTACAGCTCCTGCTTCTTGAATAGCTCCTCCAAAAAGTAGTAATTTCTCTGTAAGTGTGGTTTTTCCTGCATCGGGATGTGAGATAATCCCAAAAGTGCGTCTTCTTTCTATTTCTTTTAAAAAACTCATATTTTTATATCAATTGTCTGCAAAAGTACTATTTATAAATGCTATTTAAAAAAATATATAGTTATAATAAAAGCAGATTTATACTTGTTTGTAATAAGGTTCTGAGTTTGATTACAATTATTAATACTGACTAAGAATTGCTAAGCTTGACTTTAGTCCTTATATAAATCGATATCTCTTTGCTTTTTTATTTAGATAGCCATACATAAATAGTATAGCAGGAAGGATGTTATAATAAAGGACTGATTTTGTTGTTTCTAATAATGGATATTTGAATTTTTGTTATAAGGTATAAAGTAATTAATAATTTTTCTATTGAGAATTGTAAAGGGAATAGGTTTTATGCCTTCTTTGTTAATTTATTGTAAGTTTAATTGAGCGTATATTTTTTTGAATTTTACTCTAGTAATATTGATGTATATTGGAACTTAATAATTTTTTGTTAATACTAGTAAGGAAACTTGTTTAATGCATTCGAATTGTTATTTTTGTTTGGTTTAAGTTCGGATAATTGTAAGTATTTTGTTGAATTATTGCAGTTTAATTATTCGGAATTAAAAGTGAATATGTGTTTTAGTTTTAAAACGTTGTTTTTAAGTAGAATGCGTTTTTTTAAAACTAACTTTTTTGAAATAATACTAATAAAAAATATAAAAAATGCCTTTAAAAATTGCACAAATGAAATCCATAACTATTAAAGTTGTGTTGACTTTTTTTCTTTTGTTTTCTGCTTTGACTTTTGTAAATGCTCAAGAAATTATAAAAGATAGTGTTGTTACAGTTGCTAAAGTAGAGGTGCCATCAGGTAAAAAACTTAAAATAGATGGAGTAGTTGCAACCGTTGGAGATTATATGATACTGGATTCTGATATTGATAAGGGGTTTTTGGAGATTAAAAGTCAAGGAGGGTCTACGGCAGATGTAACTAGATGTCAGGTTTTAGGAAATCTACTTGAGCAAAAATTATATGCACATCAAGCTGTTCAGGATAGTATTATAGTAAGTGATGCTGAAGTGAAAGGAATGATGGATGAAAGATTAAATTATATGCTGGAACAAATTGGTTCTATGGATAAATTGGTGAAATATTATCAAAAGGATTCTGAAGAAGAATTTAGAACTTATTTCTTTGATGTGTTGAAAGAGCAAAAGCTTACAGGTGAAATGACTAAAAAAATAGTTGATAAAGTTGAAATTACACCTGAAGAAGTTCGAGAGTTTTTTAAAAAGATACCTGCTGCAGATTTGCCTGTTTTTGGTGCTGAATTAGAAGTGGCCCAAATCGTTGTTAAGCCTAAGGTGACTGATGAGGATAAGAAAAAAGTTATTGATAAATTAAATGGTTTTAGGAAGGAATGTATGGAAGGCTCGAGTTTTGCGACCAAAGCTGTTTTGTATTCTGAAGATCCTGGTTCGAGTAAAAATGGAGGTTATTATAAAATGACTCGAAAAACTCCTTTCGTAAAGGAGTTTAAAGATGTTGCTTTTAGTCTTGCTGAAGGTGAAATATCAGAGCCTTTTGAGACCCAATATGGATATCATATTATTTATGTAGAAAAAATTAAAGGACAAGAGATTGAACTTAGGCATATATTAATTTCTCCTGTTGTTTCTCAGGAATCATTAAAAGAGGCTAAAGAAAAAATTACTTTAATTAGAAAAAAGATTCTTGATAAAGAAATTACTTTTGCTGAGGCAGCAAGAACTATGTCTGATGAAAAAGAAACGAGAGCGAATGGTGGTGCTTTGGTTAATTCTAAGACTCAAGATACACGTTTTGAATTGACCAACATGGATCCTAGTATATATACTCAGGTTTCTAATTTAAAAGATAATGAAATTTCTATGCCATTCTTGGAAGATGTTCAAGGGAAAAAGGATTATAAAATCATGACAGTGACAAATAGAATTGATTCTCATACTGCTGATTATGCTAAGGATTATATTAAAATTAAAGATTTAGCTTTGAAAGAGAAGCAAATTAAAGCGATTGCAAAATGGCAGGACACTAAAATAAAAGACACCTATATTAAGGTTGTAGATGAGTATAGAGATTGTCCTTTTGCTAGTAACTGGCTAAAAAAATAATTTTCATTAAATAAATAAAAAGAGTTAGTTTTATGTTTTCATAATGCTAACTCTTTTCTAATTAAAAAAATAATATAAAAATGTCGGATGTAACAGCTATTCAAAATTTAGTTCAAAAGCGCAATGAATTAAAAAAAGAAATATCCAAAATTATTGTAGGTCAGGAAGCTGTTGTCGATCAGATTTTGCTTTGTATTTTTTCTGGAGGACATGCTTTGTTGGTTGGTGTTCCTGGGTTAGCTAAGACTTTGTTGGTGAATACTTTGGCGCAAGCGTTAGGACTTGATTTTAAAAGAATTCAATTTACACCCGATTTAATGCCTTCAGATATTTTAGGAAGTGAAATTTTGGATGAAAACAGACAATTTAAATTTATTAAAGGACCTATATTTTCTAATATTATTTTGGCTGATGAAATTAATAGAACACCACCCAAAACCCAAGCAGCTTTATTAGAAGCAATGCAAGAACGTTCTGTTACTATAGCTGGGGTAAACCATAAATTAAGTTTACCTTATTTCGTATTGGCTACTCAAAATCCAATTGAGCAAGAAGGTACTTATCCTTTGCCAGAAGCACAATTAGATCGATTTATGTTTGCTATAAAACTAGAATATCCATCTTTTGAAGAAGAAGTGCAAGTGGTAAAACAAACTACTGCTGATTCCAATGTAATTATAAATGCTTTATTTACTGCTCAGGAAATTATTGATTTTCAGCATTTAATTCGTCGTATTCCAGTTGCAGATAATGTGGTTGAATATGCGGTTACATTGGTAAGTAAAACTCGTCCTGATAATGTGCTTTCGAATGAATTTGTAAAAAATTATCTTGATTGGGGAGCAGGACCTAGAGCGTCTCAGAATTTAATTTTGGCTGCTAAAGCAAACGCAGCTTTTCATGGTAAGTTTTCACCAGATATAGAAGATGTAAAAGCTGTTGCAGTGGGAATTTTACGCCATAGAATTATTAAAAACTATAAAGCCGATGCAGAAGGAATTTCTGAGGAAATGATAATCGCAAAGCTGATTTAAAAGAAATAAATAAGAAATTATTGAAAAGTGTTGTATTCTAATGGGAATGTAACACTTTTTGTTTTAACAATAATTTTTATTTTTGTTAAAACAAAAAATCAAATTGCGAAATTTGTAAATTTCATTATAAAAACATGCTTATTTCTTATTTTAATGCACTGAAATCTTTTATTTTGCAATAATAATTTTTACAAATCGTACATCCATTAAATTTTTTTAAATTCTCGTCTTTAATTATTAAATTTGCATCACAAAAAAAACACGAACTTATTATGGCATTTGGTTTTGAAATAATCAAGAAAATCTGCCTTTAACGCTGAAAAAGATCTATTATGAACATTTATAACGATTATCTAAACGAAATCGAAGAAAGAAAAGGTCAGGGGCTTCATCCTAAGCCTATTGATGGCGCTGAATTGTTAAGCGAAATCATTACTCAAATTAAAGATTTAGATAACGCAAACCGCGAAGGTTCTCTTAATTTTTTTATTTATAATACTGTTCCTGGAACTACTCCTGCTGCTGGTGTAAAAGCTGCTTTTTTGAAAGAAATTATTCTTGGTGAATCTTTGGTTAGTGAAATAACTCCTGCTTTTGCTTTTGAATTATTGTCACATATGAAAGGTGGTCCTTCTATTAAGGTATTGCTTGATTTAGCTTTAGGTAATGATGTTGCAACTGCAAAAGAAGCTGCTAACGTTCTTAAAACTCAAGTTTATCTTTATGAGGCTGA
Organism: Flavobacterium sp. 5; assembly: GCF_002813295.1. Lineage (NCBI taxonomy): Bacteria > Pseudomonadati > Bacteroidota > Flavobacteriia > Flavobacteriales > Flavobacteriaceae > Flavobacterium > Flavobacterium sp. 5. The sequence goes on along the minus strand of NZ_PHUE01000001.1, from coordinate 1,030,490 downwards.
TACAGATCGTTTAGAGGCTGCTTACAAAAGCGGTAGCGAAATTGCTGCAGAAATTTTAGAAAGCTATGCTAAAGCTGATTTTTTTACAAAACTTCCAGAAGTAGTAGAAGAAATTAAAGTGGTTACTTTTGTTGCTGGTGAAGGAGATATTTCAACCGATTTACTTTCTCCAGGTAACCAAGCACACTCAAGATCTGATCGTGAATTGCATGGTAAATGTTTAATTTCTCCTGAAGCACAGGATAAAATTGAGGCATTAAAAGCAGAGCATCCAGAAGCAAGTGTGATGTTAATTGCTGAAAAAGGTACTATGGGTGTAGGGTCTTCAAGAATGTCTGGTGTAAACAACGTGGCGCTTTGGACAGGAAAACAAGCAAGTCCTTATGTTCCATTTATAAATATTGCTCCAATCGTTGCAGGAACTAACGGAATTTCTCCAATTTTCCTTACGACTGTTGATGTTACAGGAGGTATTGGATTAGATCTTAAAAACTGGGTTAAAAAACTGGACGCAAACGGTAAAGCTGTTTTAAACGAAAGTGGTGATCCTATTTTAGAAGAAGTATATTCAGTTGCGACTGGTACTGTTCTTACAATTAATACAAAAACAAAAAAATTATATAGTGGAGACAAAGAGCTAATTGATATTTCAAAAGCTTTTACTCCGCAAAAAATGGAATTTATCAAGGCTGGAGGATCTTACGCAATTGTATTTGGAAAAAAACTTCAAACATTTGCTTCAAAGGTTTTAGGTATTGATTTGGTTTCTGTTTATGCTCCGTCAAAAGAAGTTTCTATCGAAGGGCAAGGTCTTACTGCAGTTGAGAAAATTTTCAATAGAAATGCAGTTGGTTCAACTCCGGGGAAAGTATTACATGCTGGTTCTGATGTGCGTGTTACAGTTAACATTGTTGGTTCTCAAGATACAACAGGTTTGATGACTTCTCAAGAATTAGAGTCTATGGCTGCTACTGTGATTTCACCAATCGTTGATGGTGCTTACCAATCTGGTTGTCACACTGCTTCGGTTTGGGATAATAAATCTAAAGCTAATATTCCTAGATTGATGAAGTTTATGAATGACTTCGGTTTGATCACAGCACGTGATCCGAAAGGAGTTTATCATGCAATGACAGATGTAATTCATAAAGTATTGAATGATATTACTGTTGATGAGTGGGCTATCATTATTGGTGGTGATTCGCATACAAGAATGTCAAAAGGTGTTGCTTTTGGTGCTGACTCAGGAACGGTTGCGCTTGCACTTGCGACTGGAGAAGCTTCAATGCCGATTCCGGAATCTGTGAAGGTTACTTTCAAAGGAGATATGAAAGGGTACATGGATTTCCGTGATGTGGTTCACGCTACTCAATCTCAAATGCTTCAGCAATTTGGAGGAGAAAACGTATTCCAAGGTAAAATCATTGAAGTTCACATTGGAACACTTACTGCTGACCAAGCGTTTACTTTTACAGACTGGACTGCAGAGATGAAAGCTAAAGCTTCTATCTGTATTTCTGAAGATTATACTTTGATTGAATCTTTAGAGATTGCTAAGGGTAGAATCCAGATCATGATTGATAAAGGTATGGATAATGCTACTCAAGTCCTTAAAGGATTGATTGCTATTGCTGATAAGAGAATTAAAGAGGTTATTTCTGGTGAGAAACCAGCTTTAAGACCAGATGCAAATGCTAAATATTATGCTGAAGTTGTTGTTGATTTAGATTTAATTGCTGAGCCAATGATTGCAGATCCAGATGTGAATAATGCAGATGTTTCTAAAAGATATACTCACGATACCATCAGACCTTTATCTTTCTACGGAGGAAATAAAAAAGTAGATCTTGGATTTATCGGTTCTTGTATGGTTCACAAAGGAGATATGAAAATCCTTGCTCAAATGCTTAAAAACATTGAAGAGCAAACCGGTAAGGTTGAGTTTAAAGCACCGCTTGTAGTAGCTCCACCAACTTATAATATTGTTGATGAATTGAAAGCTGAAGGTGACTGGGAAGTTTTACAAAAATATTCTGGTTTCGAATTTGACGATAATGCTCCAAAAGGCGTGGCACGTACAGGATACGAAAATATGTTGTATTTAGAGCGTCCAGGTTGTAATCTTTGTATGGGTAACCAAGAAAAAGCGGCCAAAGGAGATACTGTAATGGCAACATCTACTCGTCTTTTCCAAGGAAGAGTTGTTGAAGATACAGAAGGTAAAAAAGGAGAGTCATTACTTTCTTCTACTCCGGTTGTGGTACTATCTACAGTTCTTGGTAGAACTCCTTCGATAGAAGAATATAAAGCTGCGGTGGAAGGTATCAACTTAACTAAGTTTGCACCATCTCATAAATTGTTAGTTAAATAATCGTACCATTTGTTAATTATATTATAAAAGCCTGAGTCATTTGACTCGGGCTTTTTTATACTCTGATTTTTTTGTACCTTGTAGTGTTCGAAAAAAGAATAACAAAAAACAATTTAATATACATCTTATGGCATTTGATATCGAAATGATTAAAAAAGTGTATGACAACATGGTAAGTCGTGTTGATGCAGCACGTGAGATAGTTGGCCGTCCACTTTCTTTAACTGAGAAAATTTTGTACAATCACCTTTGGGAGGGAGTAGCAAAGGAAGCTTACAAAAGAGGGGTTGATTATGTAGATTTTGCTCCAGATAGAGTTGCTTGTCAAGATGCAACTGCCCAAATGGCATTATTACAATTTATGCATGCTGGTAAGAAAACAGCTGCTGTTCCTACAACGGTGCACTGTGATCATTTGATTTTAGCTAAAAATGGGGCTGAATCTGATTTGGCTGTAGCCAATAAACAGTCAAAAGAAGTTTTTGATTTCTTGTCATCAGTTTCAGATAAATATGGTATTGGTTTCTGGAAACCAGGATCAGGAATTATTCACCAAATTGTTTTAGAAAACTATGCTTTCCCAGGAGGAATGATGATTGGTACCGATTCACATACTGTAAATGCTGGTGGATTAGGTATGCTAGCTATCGGTGTTGGTGGTGCAGATGCTGTGGATGTAATGTCTGGTATGTCTTGGGAATTAAAATTTCCTAAACTAATTGGAGTAAAATTAACTGGAAAATTATCGGGATGGACTGCTCCTAAAGATGTAATTCTTAAAGTAGCCGATATTCTTACCGTAAAAGGTGGAACTGGTGCAATTGTTGAATATTTTGGTGAAGGTGCTACTTCAATGTCTTGCACAGGAAAAGGAACTATTTGTAATATGGGTGCCGAAATCGGTGCTACCACTTCTACATTCGGTTATGATGATTCTATGCGTAGGTATTTGTCAGCTACTGATCGTCAGGATGTAGTGGATGCCGCAGATAAAGTAGCGTCATACTTAACAGCAGATCCAGAAGTATATGCTAATCCTGAAAATTATTTTGACCAAGTTATCGAAATCAATTTGTCTGAATTAGAACCACATATTAATGGGCCATTTACTCCAGATCGCGGAACTCCAGTTTCTAAAATGAAATCCGAAGCTGCAGCTAATGGATGGCCAATAAAAGTAGAATGGGGATTAATAGGTTCTTGTACAAACTCTTCTTATGAAGATATGGCTCGTGCAGCTTCAATTGTAAACCAAGCTGTTGAACACGGAATTACTCCAAAAGCTGAATTCGGAATTAACCCAGGTTCTGAGCAAATTCGTTATACTATCGAAAGAGACGGTATCATTGCTACTTTCGAAAAGATGGGAACCAAAGTGTTTACAAACGCTTGTGGACCATGTATAGGACAGTGGGATAGAGCAGGGGCAGACAAAGAAGAGAAAAATACAATCGTACATTCATTCAACCGTAACTTTTCAAAAAGAGCTGATGGTAATCCAAATACACACGCTTTTGTGACTTCACCAGAAATGGTAGCTGCACTGGCAATTTCTGGAAGATTGGATTTTAATCCATTAACAGATACTTTAATAAATGATAATGGAGAAGCAGTAAAGTTAAACGCTCCATTTGGTGACGAATTACCAAAAAGAGGTTTCGCTGTAGAAGACGCTGGTTTCCAAGCCCCAGCTGCCGATGGTTCAGGCGTGAAGATTGTGGTAAGCGAAACTTCGGATCGTTTGCAATTATTGGCTCCATTTGATGCATGGGATGGTAAAAATATTTCAGGAGCCAAATTATTAATCAAAGCTTTTGGAAAATGTACCACAGACCACATTTCTATGGCAGGACCATGGTTGCGTTTCCGTGGACATTTAGATAATATTTCAAATAATATGTTGATTGGTGCAATCAATGCATTCAACCAAAAAGCAAATTCTGTTAAAAACCAATTGACGGGCGAGTTTGATGCAGTTCCTGTAGTAGCTCGTGCTTACAAAGCAGCCGGTGTGCCTTCAGTAGTTGTTGGCGACCATAATTATGGAGAAGGTTCTTCTCGTGAGCATGCTGCGATGGAACCTCGTTTCTTGGGTGTAAAAGCCGTATTGGTAAAATCTTTTGCTCGTATTCACGAAACGAATCTTAAAAAACAAGGTTTGTTAGGATTGACTTTTGCTAACGAAGCTGATTATGACAAAATCCAAGAAGATGACACTATCAACTTCACCGATTTGGTTGATTTCGCTCCAGGAAAACCATTAACAGTAGAATTTATTCATGCTGATGGAAGCAAAGACACAATCTTGGCAAACCATACGTACAACGAAGGACAAATTGGTTGGTACAAAGCAGGTTCAGCCTTGAACTTAATAGCAGCCAACGCTTAAATGTTACTGTTTATATGTCAAAAACTCTCAAGGCAACTTGGGAGTTTTTTTTGTTCAAAATTTAAATAAGGAGCTAATCCTGCTGTTATTTCAAGCTTGTTTATATCCTTGTTTTTTTCTTGATATAAAAGGAGCTTCCGTTGGTCGCTCTTTTATATCAAGAAAAAAATACAAGTCTATTTCACAAGGCTTTCCATTCCCATCAGGGCTAGTGATGCAGTATTATAAAATCATTTGTCATATCATTTATAGGTGCTTTGAAATAATAAGACAGGAGTTTAAAACAAAATTACAGGTGCTTAACACTAATACTATGGGGGTTTAATACCAATAAGACTAGTGTTAATAGCCAATATTACAGGTGTTAAGCAGCCATACTATTAGTGTTTAGTACCAATAAGACTAGTGTTAATAGCCAATATTACAGGTGTTAAGCACCCGTACTATTAGTGCTTAGTACCAATAAGACTAGTGTTAATAGTCAGTATTATAGGTATTAAGTATCCATGCTATTGGTGTTTAGTACTAATGAGACTAGTGTTAATGACCAATACTATAGGTGTTAGGCATCTTTGCTATTGGGGTTTCGTGCCATAAAACATGTTATTTATCTCACTTTTAGGAATTAAAATTAAAGAATACAGTGTTTATGGAATCATTTAGTAAAACTTGAAATCTCAATTCTAGAGCTCAAAAAAATAATTTATTTTTGGATTGTTGTACAAAAAGTTTGAATAAATTTACAAAGTGACAATTAGGTAATTCATTAATCTAATTCTTTGAAAGTCTATTAAAAATAATTTTAAATGCTAATACTAGTTTCAGTTTTAATATTGTTTATTCCTTTGGTATTTCAAATTATTTCGGGTAATAAATCCTTGAATAACTTATTGTATAAAGACTATTTAGGTGTTTGTATTGCTAGTTTATTTATGCAAGTAATTATTACTTTTTTTAGTTTTTTCTTAGCAATGAAAGGAATGACTATGAATGGGAATAAATGTGTAACGGGTGCAGTTGCAATTTTTGGGTTGAGTTTTTTAGTTGCTCTATTGATGGTATTTATAATGGTAGTCCAATTTGTAAAAACAAAGCTCAAGGAAAGAAAAACGAAGGATCAAGAAAGCGAAGTTATCCTATTTGATACTATCAAATCGAATAGTAATTCTGATGAAGAAGAAAATTTATAGATTTAAGTGATATTGGATTAAAATTGTAAAATTAATGTCAGACAGAATTCAAACCCGAAACGAAGAATTAGCAAATGGAATTTCACATATTCTAGGAGTATTGTTTTGTTTAATCGCGGTTCCTTTTTTAGTAACTAAAGCCTCCAAACAGCATGATTTAGTTACTGTTTTGTCAGTTTTGACCTTTGGAGTTGGAATGTTGTTAGTGTATTGTTTTTCGTCCTTATATCATTTGGTTCAAAAAGAGAGAAGCAAAGAATTACTTAAAATAGCAGATCATATCAGTATTTATTTTCTTATTGCAGGAACATATTCTCCTTTAATGATTTTGTATTTGAATACCAAAAGTGCAATGATTTTTCTAGGTACAATGTGGGCAATTGTTTTGTTAGGTACTTTTTTTAAGATTTTTTATGTAAATCGTTTTAAGATTGTTTCTACTGTATTGTATTTGTTAATGGGGTGGATGATTGTTTTCGTTATTAAACCTTTGTGGGGCGTTATGCCATTTTCGGTGTTTTTATGGATTTTAGCCGGAGGTTTAAGTTATACTTTTGGAGTCTATTTTTATGTAAAATCATATAAAAACTACTATCATACTGTTTGGCATTTCTTTGTGCTTTTAGGTACAGTTTTTCATTATATCGCCATTTTGAAAAGCTTATAAATTACTTTAGATAAGGAGTGAAATTGCAAAAGATTGTTTCTAAATAACATACAATTATTACATTTTACTAAAATTTTAGTAATCCTTTAACTTTCATATTTACTTAAAAACATATATTTGTCATTCTTCAGAAAACAGTAGTTTTTTGATATGAAAATATATAAATAATAATAATTCGTCTATAAATACGTTTGTATTATTAGAATTTGACGAAAATAAAAAAGGAATGAGTTATTTTAGAGTAATTGTTTTAGCACTTTTTTTTTGTAGCATAAGTGTTTTTTCGCAAGAAAATAATATCAAGCACACAATCGTAAAAGGAGAAACAATTTCCAGTATTGCTCAAAAATATAATGTATCGATTGCATCGATTTATAAGCTAAATCCTAAGGCTAAAAAAACCTTACATCTCAACCAGGTTTTAGTAATTCCAAATTCTGAATCCAAAAAAGAAAACAGCACTGAAAGTTTAGTTTCCGAACAAACTACCGAAGTTACTCATGAAGTATTGGCTAAGGAAACATTGTATGGAATTACCAAACAATTCAAAACTACCAAAGAACTACTCTATAAAGCCAATCCGAAATTAGAAACGGAAGGCTTGAAAATAGGTCAAACTATTATTGTTCCATCAAGTTTGAGTCAAAAAGAAATCGTCAGTTTATCAAATACTAAAGTAGAAGAAGTTGCAGAGATGCCTGCACCTTTGACACATCAGGTAAAAGCTAAAGAATCTTTATATGTTATTGCAAAAGAATATGGAATTACATTGAAAGAATTGCAAAATGCAAATCCAAATATTGGTAAAAAGGGCTTAAGTATTGGACAAGTAATCAGTATTCCAAGTAACGGAAAATTAAAAGAAAACGAAGCTGTTGTAGATAATGAGAGCTTAAAAGAAAAAGAAGTTCCAGTTGCAGAAATTAAAGCAACAGTTCCTGTTGTTGATATAAATACTTCTAAAGAAATTAAAACAGATTCTGAAAGTCAAACAGCAGAAATTATTCATGTGGTTTTGACCAAAGAAACAAAATACGGAATTGCAAAAAAATATGGTATCACTGTAGCAGATCTGGAAAAACAAAATCCTAGCATTCAACAAAAATTAGATGTTGGCGCAAAATTGACTATTCAAGTTCCAAATACTACTGTCGAAAAAGTAATAGTAAAAGAAGAAATGACGACTGTCTCTCAAGTTGAAAAACCACAAGACAGTATATCTGTTCGGTTGCCTATTGCTAATCAAGATTTGATTGAGAAACTCATTCAGGAGGCATCTGATAAAATAGGGACAAGATATAGATCCGGTGGCACTACAACTGCTGGATTCGATTGTTCTGGTTTGATGTGTTCTACTTTTGGGGCATTTGATATAAAATTACCAAGGTCATCTATTGAACAATCTTCATTTGGAGAAAAAATTGATGATGAAAATGTTCAAAAAGGAGATCTTATTTTTTTTAGAACTAATGGTAGAAGCCATATCAATCACGTAGGAATGGTTATTGAAGTAGGAGAAGGTGAAATAAAATTTATTCATTCATCAACACATTCAGGAGTGATCGTTTCATCAACGAAAGAACCATATTATCACAAGAATTTTGCACAAGTAAATCGTGTTTTGAAATAATAAAAGAGTAGAGTTTAGATAATTTGATCTATTAGATTGTCTTCGATTATTAAAAATACTGGTTTATATTCCATTTTGATTTGGGAAGGTTACAATGAATTTACTTCCAATATTATTTTCTGAAGAGACACAAATTGTACCTTTAATGTTTTCGACAGCTTCTTGTACAATATAAAGACCCAGTCCTGAACCCTTGTTTTTATTTGTTCCAAAGTACATTTCAAAGATGTGCTCTATGAATTCAGTTTTAATTCCAAGTCCATTATCGGATATTTCAATTGTATTAAAACCATCGGCTATATAAGTTTTAATAGAGATAAACATATTTTTTTTGCTACTATCCGAATATTTTATTGCGTTGGATAATAAATTCGAAATGATAATTTTTAAGCGCAAACCATCGCTCTGGATTTCATCGACTAATAATTCTTTTTTGATAGTGATTCGTTTGGCATTTTCTAGATGCATTACTTGTGATATTGCTTCATCAAATAATTCATGGAGACTTACAGGTTCAATAATTATTTGTTTTCGTTTATTTTTGGAATAATCTATAATATCGCTAAGAAACTGATCTTGTCTAATAAGACTTTGGGACATTAAATTTAGATATTCCCTAATCTGATTTACATCATCTTCTAATAAGGTTATGTCAATAAGGCCTTTTAATGAAGTTATCGGAGATCTTAAATCATGTGATGCACTATAAACAAATCGGTCGAGTTCGTGATTTACCAATAGGAGGTTATCATTTTTAATTTCAATTTCTTTTTTTGAAGCTATTAAGCGTTTTACCATTATTGAATAATAAAGACTAAAACTGCAAACGATAATTAAAATAAAAAAGATATTAGTAATAATAAGTAGGTTCTTTATTTTACGGGTTCCTTCCCCCAAAGTATTAGAAAAATTACGTTCATTAATGGTTAGTTTGTCACTAATGTCATTAATTTCTTGAAGAAATTTTTGTTGTTCAGCTGAAGTTAAAATGTTATGTTTTATTTTGACGTCAATTTGATTTCCTATAACAAATAATTTAGAGATTAAATTATCTCCCTGTTCCCATTCATGAATTGCTTTTGCTAAAAAAGATACTTGTTTAAAATTAACAAACAACCAAACAAGATCATCTAAATCATCTTGATGATTTCTACCTTCAAGGAACCCTTTGCGGGAAGTTTCATTATCTCCAACTTTTAAAAGCATTATTCTGGCTGTAGCATCACCTTGAGGGACTTTTAATTCTTTCAGGTATAATTGCCATTGATTTGAGTCTTTAGTAAATAGATAAGTAAGAAGATGGCGGGATGCATCTTTTTGACCTTTTGAATAATGCGATTCACCATTTACATAGGCTCTATTTGCAGATAAAATTTTGATGGTAAAAAAATTGATACAAATTAGTAATGCACAGGAAATTAATACAATTAATAATAGAATAAAAACATTTGAAAAACGTAATTTTTTTAAAATTTGGACTTTCGACATATTTTTTGGTTTGTAGGTTTATAACCCTATTTCTTGCTTTAACAAGTATCTGATAGTCTTATTTTATTGTATTTAAAATTTTGGGGGCTAAAGTTTTTTAATACAATAAATAAATAATTGTTAATAGAAATTTGAATTTAAGTGTTTTTGAAACACTCATTTCAAATTTAATAAAAAAAACATACGAATTTCATAAACTGTAAATTATTTCATATTGATTTCATCTGAAGAAAATAAATAAAAATTTTATTTATCGGTAGCCTTTTAAAATAAGCAATTATTAATAGTTGAGTCTTTGCAAAAAAACTAATAAAGAATAGGAGATTTAATTTCTGAAAATTCAATAATGCAAGAATCAGATTATGGATTTTTAAAAAAAAGTATATCTTTAACCAACCAAAAAAACAAACCAAAAAAATGGAACAAAACAAACCAGAAGAATTTAAAAGAGAACTAGGCTTACTAGATGGAACCATGCTTGTCGTGGGATCTATGATAGGTTCTGGAATATTTATTGTGAGTGCCGATATTGCCAGACAAGTAGGATCTGCAGGTTGGTTAATATTGATATGGCTTATTTCGGGCTTAATAACAATGATAGCTGCTGTGAGTTACGGAGAATTGAGCGCTATGTTTCCTAATGCAGGAGGTCAATATGTTTATCTTAAAGAAGCTTATAATAAGTTAGTTGCTTTTTTATATGGTTGGAGTTTCTTTGCGGTAATTCAAACAGGTACTATAGCTGCTGTTGGGGTTGGGTTTTCGAAATTTGCCGCCTATTTGTATCCCCCTTTGAGTGATGAAAATATTTTGTACGAATTAGGTTCATTCAAATTAAATGCAGCTCAAATTGTTTCTATAATTACGATTGTCTTATTGACTTACATTAATAGTCGTGGAGTAAAAAACAGTAAAATTATGCAAACGGTTTTAACAATAATTAAGATTTTATCATTGTTCGGATTGATTGTTTTTGGTTTTATATTAGCAGCCAAAGCTGATATTTGGAATGCTAACTGGTCAAATGCATGGAGTTCTAGAGCATTTGATACTGAAGGAGGATCTTGGATGCCAATTGGTGGTACGGCTTTGCTAACAGGGATTTCAGCAGCAATGGTTGGTTCTTTGTTTTCTAGTGATGCTTGGGTTGGAGTTACCTTTATAGCTGGTGAAATTAAAAATCCAAAACGTAATGTTGGATTGAGTTTGTTTTTAGGAACATTGATTGTGACTATTATTTACATATTAACCAATTTGATGTATTTAGCAGTTATTCCTTTTCAGGAAATTGCAACTGCAAAATCAGATAGAGTAGCGGTAGTGGCTTCCCAATATACTTTTGGTGACATGGGGACGATTATCATTGCATTAATGATTATGATTTCGACTTTTGCATGTAACAACGGATTGATTATGGCGGGAGCTAGAGTGTATTATACTATGGCTAAAGATGGTTTGTTTTTAAAGAAAGCTGCTAATCTGAATGATGCTAGTGTGCCAGCTTGGGCTTTATGGGTTCAATGTTTTTGGGCTTCTGCACTGTGTTTAACTGGTAAATATGGTGATTTATTGGATTTTGTAATTATCATTGTATTGATTTTTTATATACTTACGATTTATGGGATTTTTATTCTTAGAAAAAAAATGCCTGAAGCCGAAAGACCATACAAAGCCTTTGGATATCCATTTTTACCATTGGTTTATATTGTAGTTGCAGTTGCTATTTGTATTGGGTTATTATTGACTAAATTTTCCACCTGTGGATGGGGAGTGTTAATAATGCTCACGGGAATTCCGATATATTATTTAACGAAACCAAAAGAATAGCTTTAATCAGTTTTAATCTTACATTAAATTAGTTTATTTATAAAAACAGAAAACCCGTTTTGATGTCAAAACGGGTTTTTCTAGTGTAGTAAGCACTTATTTAATATTAGCAAACAGTGTTTTCTAATACCAATTCTTCATTAAAAGGAAGATTCCAAGCTTCGGCTACTCCTTTGTAAAGGATTTTTCCGTTGGCAATATTTAATCCTTTTTTTAATTCTTCATTTTCTGCACAAGCTTTTTGCCATCCTTTGTTTGCCAATTGTACAGCATAAGGTAAAGTAGCATTTGTAAGTGCTAGTGTAGATGTGTATGGAACTGCTCCTGGCATATTAGCCACACAGTAATGTACAATATCATCAATGATAAAAGTTGGGTTTTCGTGAGTTGTAGGAGTACAAGTCTCGATACAACCTCCTTGGTCAACTGCTACGTCAACAAGAACAGTTCCTGGACGCATAGATTTTAGCATATCACGAGTAATTAAGTGTGGTGCTTTTGCTCCTGGGATTAATACAGCTCCAATAACTAAATCGGATTCAGTAATTGCTTTTTTAATATTGTAATTATTTGACATTTGAGTCGTAACGTTAGCTGGCATAATATCATCCAATTGACGTAAACGTGGTAAACTCACATCCATAATAGTTACTTGAGCTCCCAGACCTGCAGCCATTTTTGCAGCTTGAGTTCCTACGATTCCACCACCAAGAACTAATACTTTTGCAGGAGGAACACCAGGAACACCTCCAAGAAGAATTCCTCTTCCTTTTAGTGGTTTCTCTAAGTATTTAGCACCTTCCTGAATTGACATACGACCTGCAACCTCAGACATTGGAACTAATAATGGTAAGCTACGGTCTGTTTTTTCAACAGTTTCATAAGCTAAACAAATAGCTTGACGCTCAATCATAGCATGAGTTAGTGGCTCTGATGAAGCAAAGTGAAAATAGGTGAAAAGTAATTGATCTTTTTTAATTAAATTGTATTCAGATGCGATTGGTTCTTTTACTTTGATGATCATATCAGCAATACTATACACTTCTTCAATAGTAGCTAAGATTACAGCTCCTGCTTCAGCATATTCTGCATCAGCAAAACCACTTCCTTCACCTGCAGTTGCTTGAACATAAACACTATGGCCATTTTTTTTCATTTCAGCAACACCTGCTGGAGTAAGAGCAACACGATTTTCGTTATTCTTGATTTCTTTTGGTACACCGATTATCATAACTGTTGTATTTTGTGATTGATTTATATTGTGTTACAAATTTAGGGGATAAAGAAATTTTTTGTTTATTGTAAATAAAAAAAAGAAAATTTTGTTTTTATTTAGTAATTTAGCATAAAATAATTCTTTATTTGTTCTTTTTTTTGTTTGAAAAGAGAAAATTAATCGGATTTAATTGTTATTTTTTAATTGTTTTAACTCCTTTTTTGTTATGAATTTAGATGAAATTGACAGAAAAATATTGCGCCTTCTTCAAGAAGATGCTCATTTGACTTTAAAAGACATTTCGAATAGCATAAATCTCTCCCTAACTCCTGTTCATGATCGGGTGAAACGTCTTGAAAAAGAGGGTATTATAGAGCGATATGTTTCTATTTTAAACAAAAAAAAACTAGGTAAAAACCTCACGGTTTATTGTCAAGTGACATTAGTAAAGCAAACTTTCGATATTTCGGATAGTTTCAATCAGGCTATTTTGAATTTACCTGAAGTGGTAGAATGTAATTTTGTTTCAGGAAGCTTTGATTATATGCTTAAAATTGTGCTACCTGATATGGAAAGTTACCATCATTTTCATCAAATGAAATTGTCTATTTTACCTGAAGTATCTCTTATAAATAGTTTTTTTATTATTTCAGAAGTGAAGAGCACAACGGTCTTACCAATTTAAAAGATTGGATTGTAATAACAATTTGAAATTTTAATCAGATTTGCGTAAATAAAGGTTATTTATAGAATTTACAATGTTGCTAATTTCTTATTTTAAACGTTCAAGTTGTCCTTTGCGTTTTACTATGTTTTTATAGTCCCATTGAATTTCTCTTGATTTTTTGAGCCAACGAGTTAAGTCTGTTGAGTTAATTTGATCAGTGGATGTATAGCGAATATCAGCCGCTTTAAACTTTCCTTCTTTCTGAAGTTTTTCTTCTTCAAATGTTTCACCGCTCCAAAATAAAAGCCTAACACTGTCTTTTAGTTTACCATAACCAACAATCGGATTACCATCTAAAAACCAAACAGGAATTGCGTGCCAAATTTTGTTTTCTGCTTCTGTTAGCTCATTGTTAATTGTCAAGGCAAGTTGGTCACAAATTTCTTTATCAACGGGAGTTTGCTTATCGTTATATGCTTGTATTTCGGTTTTCATTTTCTAACATTAAAGGTTATTTCAACTAGAACGAAGTTAAAGAAAATAGTAATTCAATTTTATGGAAAACACTGCAAATGATTCAAAATGTATATGTTATTGTTTTGCAGTTCACAGCTCAATTGTATGTTCAATATTTATTTGTTCCAAAAATGTTTCATCATGCGAAACGACAATTAAAGTTCCTTTATATTCGTTGATGGCCGTTGTTACTATTTCTATATTCTGAATATCTAAATTATTTGTTGGTTCGTCCAAAATAATAATATCAGGCGATTGGCTATTAATGGTTAGACAACAAAGGATTAAGCGCATTCTTTCGCCACCACTTAATACACTGCATGATTTGTCCCAATCATCTTTGGTAAACAAATAACGGTTGAGTCTCATTTTTATATCATGCTCTTGTAAAGCCGAAGTATTGAATTGCTGGGCTTGTTCGTAAATTTTCAATTTGTTGTCAAGTAAAGAATAATCCTGATCGATATAAACCGCTTTATTTTCAGTTTTAGAAATTGTTCCTGATTGCGGTGCTAAACTTCCTAAAATTAATTTTATTAAAGTTGTTTTACCTGAACCATTTTGTCCTTTCAAGGCTATGCGTTCGCCACTTGTAATTTGAAAGTTTAAATTGTCTTTCCAAAGATTTTGTCTGTTGTAGCTAAAATTAATATCCTTTGCAGTAAACAAAATTTTTCCTTTATGCAACGAAGAATTGTCAAAGCCAAATTTCATTTTATCTATATCTGGCAAAGTTGTCCGTAACTCTTGTAATTTCTGAGAAATACCACTTATTTTTTCAGCGTGAACACTTTTTGTTTTTGATGTACTGTTTTCGGCATTGTTTCGCAAAGTATTCATCATTATACGGGAAACTCCTGATTTCTCTTGTTTTCCTTTTCCACGACTGTCTAATTTTTGTTGACGTTCCAATGTCTCCCGTTCTTTTTCTTTGGCTTTTTGCAAAGCTTTTTCTCTGTTTAGAATGTCTTGGTTCAAAGCGTTGCTTTCTATCTGCTTCTGTTCAGTATAAAAATCATAATTACCTCCATACACTTTAATTTCATGTTTATTCAATTCGCAAACTTTCCCCAAAAGGTTTAATAGTTTTCGATCATGACTAACAATAATTAAGGTGCTTTTTGTTGATTGAATAAAATTATATAAAAGTTGTCTGCTAGAAATATCCAAATGATTGCTTGGTTCGTCCAATAAAATTAATTCAGGTTGATGAATGGAAATGCAGGCAAGGAAAACTTTTGTTTTTTGACCACCGCTTAGTGTTTCTAATTTTTGAGTTAAGTCTAAATTGTTTAATTACCAATATTTTAAGGCTTCTTTACAGCGGTCTTCAATTGTCCAATCATCATTTAATGAATCAAAGTTTTCTTCCGAAACATTTCCGTTCAAAATTTCCTTTAAGGCATTTAGTTTGTCTTCAATACCTAACGCTTGTGCAATCGTCAGATGATTATACTGGCCGAAAATCTGAGGTACATAATAAGGTTCAGAATCAACGTGTAGGTGTCCATTTGAAGGTTGCAAATCTTTTGCAATGATTTTTAATAAGGTTGATTTTCCAGCACCATTGTTGCCGATTAATGCAATTTTGTCTTGAGGGTTTACGGTAAAGTTGAGGCCGCTAAACAGTAATTCTTTGTTGGGATGTGTATAAGACACGTTTTGTAAAATAAACATATTCTTTCTTTTGAGGATGAAACAATGAAGTAAACCAACTTGTGGAATATCATCTTTATTTGTCTGAAAGAAATTGTTTTTTACATTTTATATTTGCCTTTTGGATTTTGCGTTGGCAAATATACAAATGTTTTTTAATGTTACGAGGTATTAAACAGTAGAATGTATTCTGAAAATATGTCAAGTTTACAAAGAAAGCGTATTATGCAATTTATATAATTTAGCACTTTTGGCAATTCTTTGTAAACTAGAACATAAAGTTTGCAAGATTATTAAAGAGTTTATTTTAGCATTGAATTTGCTACTAAAAAATCGATTTAATGAGACCTCCGCGAGAGATGGAGTTAATTGGTTCTGCAATAACTGTGTTTAATTGTTACTGTAACATTCGTTCACGAATATATTTTACAGGCGAACTACCAAAACTTAAAAACTTCTCGTGAAAATCTTTTAAACTGTATTTGTCTCCCATTTTCTTTTGATAATCATCCCTAAGCTGTTGAATGGCTGTTGCACCACTATAATAAGAGCAAAGCTGTACTTGTGAAACCGTTGCGCGATGATATTTTTCCTCAACCTGTTGATCAGTTTGGAAACATTCTTTTGATAATAGATTTACGATGTCTTCTTTTGGTTTGTTCAAACATTGAATATCATAATCGATGATAGTATTCGCTAATTCGCGAAGTTTCCAAACTCCCAATGCTAATTCTATTTCGGGCTCATGATTACCCCAGCCTTCGTCAATCATCATCTTTTCACAATATACTGCCCAGCCTTCAATCATGGCGCCATTTTGGAAAACAGAACGCAATACATCCGGAGATTTTTTATTGTTGTAAATTCCTTGTAAACAATGTCCTGGAACCGCCTCGTGAATGGATAATATTTGCGAAGAATAAGAATTTGTTTCACGCAAAGCACTTTCCGCCTTAGCTGGTGAGTATTGAGTGAGGTCATCAATGTTGAAATAAGTAGTACCCTTTTTTTGGTAAGGCGGGATAAATTCAGCATTAGCTAAAGCAAAACCTCTAGCATATTCCGGCATGTATCGCACTTTAATTGGTGGTGAAATAGTATCAAAATCGAATAAATCTTTTTCAATGATAAACTTTTTCAACTGAGTCACCTGGTTTTTGAGGGATTTGTAGAAATTCGCTGGAGTAGGGTGATTGAGTTGTATTTTACTCAAGACCATTCGAATTACTTCTAAACTATCTTTTGGCTTGGCTTGGGTTGGATAATACTTTGTCCATACCTTACTTGCTGTGACATACATTTTGTTATGATAGAATTTTTTGTCAGTAACTGCTTTGGCATAAATCTGCTCTGGAGTAAAATCTGTAGCTAAGTCATATTTAAATTTTTCGGCAAAAAGTTTTTTACCGATGCGGTAATCTTTGAATTTAAAACCCTTGTCGGCATCAATTTTTTCTAAACCGCTCACGTAGTCATTCATGGCAGTAGTTGCTTTGATGATGTTTTTTTGCAAACTTTCTTTTTCGGTTGCAGACAAATGAGAAGCAGCAATAGAATCAGTAAGTGATTTTCCAAATACTCCTAAACCACCTTTGTTTTGGTTGATAGCCATTTCCAAATGTTCTTTGGTTGGTTGTTTTAAATTCGCCAGTGCTGCTTTGTAATAAACATCAGAGTTTTCTAAAAACTTGGTTAGTATTTTCAAACGCTCGTCTAATGGTGCATAAGGTTGGTTAATGATGTAATCGCAAGAACCACTAATATTGTAGACAGAAGCATCCCATTCTTGTTGTTTAAAAACGGTAGTATACCAAATATCGCTTTTCAACTGATTTTTGATGATATTATTACTGATTTTATTATTATCACTGAGTTGATCATAGTCCAAAGCTTCTAGATCGGCTAACCATTTTTTTGAAAAAGAAACGTTATTAGCAAAAGTAGCAGCATTAGGAATAATTAATTTGTCGTAATATTTGCCATAACCTACTCCTATAGAGGCAGAAGGGTATTGTTTCCAATAAGCATCTAAAAAATTAGTTTCAAAAGTTGCAAAACTTTTGTCTGTAGTGTCGTTACTTTCTTTTTTATTTGAATTGCAGCTAACGAGAGCAATAGTGATAAAAACAAGAACAAGTTTGGTAAATGCTTTTTTCATAAGTTGGTTGGTTTAATTTATTTTAAAATTCAATTACAATTGATTGTATTTTGCCTTGAATTTTTTATTTAAATCACTTTGATGTGTTTCTAAACTGATTGTTCTTCCCTGAATGAATGCTTGCGTTAATTTATTAGTTCTCATGTCTAATGCATCTCCTTCTGAAATGAATAAAGTAGCATCTTTACCTAATTCCAAAGTCCCACAGAAAGAATCAATTCCTAAAATTTTTGCCGTATTGGATGTTATTAATTGTAAGGCTGTTTCTTTATCCAAACCATAGGCGGCGCAAGTACCAGCAAGGAAAGGTAAATTTCTAGTATTCATTCTTTCGTTATCGCCACTATTTTCTAAACCAACCAAAATTCCTTTATCCGTCAATATTTTGGCTAATTTATATGGTAAATCAGTATCATTATCTGCTTTTTCTGGCATATCATGAACACGTCTTAAAAGAACACTAATGTTGTTCTTTAGAAGTAAATCACTAGTTTTATAGGCATCATATCCTCCTACAATAACTATTTTGGAAATTCCATTACTTTTTGCAGATTGTATGGCATCTATAATTTGTTTTTCTTCATCAGCATGAATGAACAAAGTTTGTGTACCGTCAAACAATCCTTTTGTTGCTTCCAGAATTAGGTTTTTCTCTTTTGCTGTATCTAAATTATAAGCTTTGGCATTAGATAAAAAAGCATTAATCTCTTCTATTTGAGTTTTATAATCTTTATTTGGTTCAATGTTTCCAGGTTCAAACCAACTACCGCTTTTTTTGAAACTAGAAGGAAATTCCAAATGTATTCCATCATTTTCTTTTAAAATAGCATCTTTCCAACTCCATGCATCCAGTTGAACGATCGATGAAGTGCCAGAAATACGTCCTCCTCCTCTTGGAGTAATTTGAGCGAGTAAGATTCCATTTGGGCGAACGGTTTCTATCACCTTTGATTCGGAATTGTAAGCAATAATACTTCGTATGTGAGGATTGAACTTGCCAATTTCATCTTCATCATCTGTTGATTTCACAGCATCAATTTCTACCAGTCCTAAAGAAGAGTTGGGTGCGATAAATCCTGGATATACGTGTTTTCCGCTGGCATCAATAGTGGTGTCATAAGCATCTTTTGCCAATCGAATAGTGGTCGCATCGGCAACTAAAGTTAGTTTTCCATCTTTAAATCCGATTGCACTGTTTTCTATAATTTTTCCATTACCTAAGTGAGCGGTTGCATTGAGTATTAATACCGATTTTGTTTGTTTTGATGCTGGAATTTGTTGTGCTTTTGTAGTTACTGATAAAAGAAATACCAATAATACGATCACTTTATTTGTATGTGTCATTTTCATATTTTTATTGTTCTAAAGTATCACAATGGTATGCTTTTTTGTCTGTCTTTTTAGGCTCCTGAGTATTCGCTCCTTTGTTTTTTTCCAATAATAATTGAGTAATTAATTCATTTCTCTCATTGGAATTTGCGTTGCGTTGTGCTTCATCTTTTTGCAAATCATAATAAACAACACCTTCAATGATTGTTTTTTCTGCTTTGGCATAAATTGAAAGAGGGTTGTTGTTCCATAATACAACATCAGCATCTTTGCCTACTTTAATACTTCCAATTTTATCATCGATATGCAATAACTTGGCAGGATTTAAAGTGACAAATTTCCAAGCTTCTTCCTCAGATATATTACCATATTTAACGGCTTTAGCTGCTTCTTGATTTAATCGTCGAGACATTTCTGCATCATCCGAATTGTAAGCTACAACTATTCCTTGATTGTGAAGAATTGGTCCATTATAAGGAATGGCATCGTTTACTTCAAATTTATAAGCCCACCAGTCTGCAAAAGTAGAAGCTCCTACACCGTGTTCTTTCATTTTATCGGCAACTTTATAGCCTTCTAAAATATGAGTAAAAGTATTTATTCTAAAATTAAATTTTTCTGCCACCTGCATCATCATTAAAATCTCGGATTGTACGTAGGAATGACAGGTTACAAAACGTTCTTTGTTTAAAATTTCAACTAGGGCTTGCATTTCTAGGTCAATCCTAGGTGCTTTATTCTTGTCTTTTTTAGAACCTACATTGTAACTTTTCCATGAAGCTTCATATTCTTTAGCTCTTTGAAAATAGTCTGTAAAAACTTGTTCTACACCCATTCTGGATTGAGGAAATCTGGTTGGATTGTCAATTCCCCAATTGGATTGTTTTACATTTTCTCCTAAAGCAAATTTGATAAATTTAGGTTGGTCTTTATATAGCATTTCATCTGCGGATAATCCCCATTTCCATTTCACAATAGCCGAGCGGCCTCCAATAGGATTTGCAGAACCGTGCAATAATTGAGAAGTGGTAACTCCTCCTGCTAGATCTCTATATATGTTTATGTCTTCAGAGTTTACTACATCTTGGATAGTTACTTCGGCAGTAGAGTTTTGTCCTGCCTCATTTACACCTGCAGAAATAGCAATATGTGAATGCTCGTCAATAATACCTGAGGTCAAATGTTTACCTTTTGCGTCTATTGTTGTTGCAGAAGCATCAGATAAATTTTTCCCAATGGCGGTAATCTTTCCATTTTTGATTAACACATCTGTTTCGTCAAGAATTCCCTCTTTTTCATTTGTCCAAACCGTAGCATTTTTGAATAATAAAGTCTGTTGTGTTGGTTTTTGTAGATTCCCAAAGGCAACGTTGGGATAAGTTACCGGAATGATATGATTTGGTTTATCTACTTTTGCCGAATCTTTTTTAATAATAAAAGGAGCAGTTTTTACTGCAGTCCAAATGCTTTCATTTCCATTAGCTAAGATTGCTTTCCCAGAAAGTACTGCTGTATTCTCGATAAATCCAGTTAATCGAGTGAAGTTAGGATTTATAGTATCTTTCGATTTTACTAAGGCTGTTATCCAATTGTTTGCTATTGTTAGTTTCGAATTTACTTTTTTAGCATCAACAGTTGTAATTTCAGATTTTGGTTCAGCTAACTCACCTTCAATATTTAGTTTGTATTTTTCATTAGCAATGGTCAAATCGTAATTTCCGCGAATGTCATTAGGAACAATTTCGGTTATTGTATATTTTGCACCCTGTACCCAATTTTCGTGAACAATAGTTTTTTCTTCAAATAATTCTCCTGAAGTGATGATGAAATTTGCCTGACTTCCATTTTTCAAACTGCCTATTTCATCGCTTTTTCCTAATAAAGAAGCAGGAATTGTAGTTAAAGATTCTAATGCTTTTGTCTTATCCAGGCCATATTTTATAGCTTTTAATAAGTTGGGTCTAAAATCTTCTGTCTTCTTTAATTTGTCAGTGGTTATAGCAAATACAATACCGTTATCTGATAAAACTTTCAGGTTTGTAGGTGCCTGATTCCAAAAGCGGAAATCATTTAACTCCATTTGATTAGCTAAGTATGGATTGGATACATCATAAGCTTCAGGGAAATTGATAGGGATAATGAATTTTGAACCAGTTTTCTTGATTTCGTCGATTCTTTCAAACTCATTTCCGGCTCCTTTTATAATATAATTGATGCCAAATTCTTTTCCTATTTTGGCAGCACGAAGACTGTTTAATTTATCTCCTGCATCAAAAATCTGAATCAGTTTTTGATTTTCAATCATCGCTTCTAGGGATAAGTCTTTGGTAGTTGAGTTTCCGTTTTTATACCAATTCATGTCCAGATACATTTGACGTAACAATGCCATACTCCCCATTAATGAAGTTGGGTATGCTTGGTTTGTTAAGGCACTTTTTGTAAAAGCGAGTTGGTTACTTATTTTGTTTGATACCACACGATTGGTGCTTACAGTATTGTTTAAAGCTATTAAAGCACCAGATCCTTGGGCAATTCCATCGGGGAAATGGGTGAGTACAACTCCAAAACCAGCTTTTAATAATTCTTCGGCTTTGGATTGGTCATATTTATAAGTGTCATACGCATTTATTTCAGAGCGAATGCTTTCATTCCAATAATAACCAACTCTTTTGGTGTTGTACAAAGGGCCATCGTCTTCACTGAAATTCTTTTTTGGTTTTTCTATACCAAAATTAGTGTAGATGTCTATAAAGGAAGGATAAATAAATTTTCCCTTAAGATCAATAACTGTAGAGTTTTTTGGTATAGTTAACGCATCTCCAGTTCCAACAACCTTTCCGTTTTGGATTAATAATGTCCCTTTTTCAATGATTTGAGTAGGGGAGATGTAAATTTTGGCATTAGTAAAAGCAGTGTAATTGTTGTTTTTGTTTTGTACGCTTTCACTGTTTGGGAAATAATCCTGAGCATGCATTTTGGGCAAAAACAGACTCAAAAATAATAGTAGTAGGGTTCTTCTCATTTCGATTTGGTTTAGGCGAACTAAATTAGAATATTTATTTGAGTAATCTTCAAAAAACATCAAAATAATACGTATTTATTTGTGTTTTAACAGTTGTTTGAGGTGTTGTAGTGATTAATCAATAATGAAATTCTTTTTTAAAGACTTGAATACGCATTTAGAAATATAACAAAACCTCGATTAATATGGATTTAATCGAGGTTTTTGCTTACAACTATTTTAAATTTTGTATCTGCAGTAACAGCTTAAAAATAGGCGATTTTTTTTCTATTATGCACAAATTTTCCAAGTACAAAACCATTTTTAAATTCAGCCAAATGCCCAAATCTCTTGTAACGGCTGTTAGCGGTAGTTGTTTTTTTCACGCCAAAAAGCCATTCACAAATATATGTAAATGGCTTTTCAGTTAAATAGTTTTCTTATTAGAATTTTCCGTTATTGTTTTTCCAATTTTCTTTTGGCGCAATAGGTTCAATAACATCCCAATGTTCTGCAATTTTTCCGTTATCTACACGAAACAAATCATAGAAAGCATCGTAATCTTTGCCGAAATGTCCTTCACTAACAACTAATACAAAATTTCCTTCTCCAAGAACTTGGTGAATTTTGTCATATTTCAAGAATATACCTTGTTTACCTAATGCTTCAAGAGTTACACCAAGTCCTGAAAGTTGGTCAGGAATATTTGGGTTGTGTTGAATGTAATTATTTCCATCAAAATAACCTGCTAATTTGTCCATTTTACCATTTACTAATATATCATCAACAAAATTTCTCACAAGAGTTTTATTTGCTTCTGTTTTATCAAGGTCTTTAGTTGCCGTAGCACCATCAATCATTGTGTGACCGCTTGGATTTGGTTTTGCTGTTTCTTGTAAATTGTCCCAGTGTTCAACTATTTTACCGTCTTCAAATCTAAAAATATCAAAACCAATTTTAGGTCCGAAGAAATTGTAATCCGTATGAGTGAAAACGAAATTACCATCTTCAAAAGCACGTACTGTATTTACTTTTGCAGAATTAGGAGGAAGTTGAGAAAGCAACGCCCCAAAACCAGCAAGTCCGTCAGCAACACCAAGGTTGTGTTGTATGTATTTGTTTGGGTTAATGTATCCAACAGGAGTTGCATCACCTGTTTCAATACTTTTCAAAAGAGCAACTACTTTTTGTTTGTTTGAAATTTCCATTTTATTACTTTTTTTATTTTTTAATTTGGCTGTGCTTTCTTGAGCTGATGCGGATAATCCAACCATTAAAATTAACGCAATCCTTACTATCGTTTTTTTCATTTTTTAAATGTTTTTATTACGATGCAAAGTTGCTATGTTTATGAAAGTAGGAAAAGGTAGAAAAAGGCTTTTGAATGATACTTTTACGCCAAAGAGTTTTTCTCTCTAAATTCAACAGGCGTCATTTGGGAATGTTTTTTGAAGTATTTTATAAAATTGGTTGGTTCTTCGAAACCCAAACTATATCCAATTTCTTTGATGCTTCCGGTTGTGTGAACCAAAATACGTTTGATTTCAAGGATAATTCTATCGTCGATAATTTCTTTTGGTGTTTTACCTATTACCTTCGAAGTTGCTTGATTAAGGCGTTTTTCGGTAATAATTAATGCTTTGGCATAGAAATTCACTTGCTTTTGATTTTTGAAATTGGCTTCTAAAAGGTCTTTAAACAATATCACAATATC
This sequence comes from Flavobacterium sp. 5, assembly GCF_002813295.1. Classification (NCBI taxonomy): domain Bacteria; kingdom Pseudomonadati; phylum Bacteroidota; class Flavobacteriia; order Flavobacteriales; family Flavobacteriaceae; genus Flavobacterium; species Flavobacterium sp. 5. Next base: position 1,006,671 of record NZ_PHUE01000001.1, on the reverse strand, counting down.
AAAATCAGCCCCTTTTTTAACTTCGAAAAGGTTTTGTTGCTCATATTCTCGTTCTGAATGTAGAAGAAAGTTTTTTAGCAGATTTTGTAAAATGTCAGCTTGAAAATGGTCTTTTGTCTTTTGTAATTCGTCAGCCATTGATTGCATCAGATTTGCAAATACCTCTGATTGCTTTTGAATTTGAATTGGCGTAATAGAAAACAATTCATTAAATAAAGGAGTGTTTCTTAAAAACTTGGTGTCCGTCTTCGTCTTGCAGAAAAAACTCTCCGTAAATAATAATATCTTTCCCTCAAATTTGGTTTCTTTATCAAAACGATGAACGGTGTCTTTATTTAAAAAAAGTAAAGAATTAGGTGATATTTTTATTGGATTGAAGTCTGCTAAATGTGTTGGATTCCCCTGCTGAAACCAAATAATATGATAAAATCCTGTCCTGTGAGTAGTGGTTAAAGTATTTTTGAATTCTTGGTACAATGTAGCTAAATCCACAATTTCAAATTCTTGTGGAAGTCCTGTCTTAAAGTCGTATTTTATAATATCTGTCTTCATTCCGCTACAATTACCGCTAACTTGTTTATAAGCGAAACAAATATTCGTAATTATACCTGTTTTTGGGTAGATTGGCGAAAGTATATTTCGTATTATTTAATTCAAATATAGTTGTTTTTCGGAAGTAACATAGAAGTTCTTTTTGTTGACTACTCAATAGTACAGGATAGAATATGCGATTGTTAGGTAATAATCAAGTTTTTCTTTTTAAAAACAAGTGCTTAAAGCTAATACTGTTGGTGTTATGTACCTATACTGTTATGGTTAAACACCAATACTGTTGGTGTTTAACACCTGTGTTATTGGTGCTTAATACCAATAACACAGGTACAAAGGGCCAATAGTATTGGCTTTTAACACCTGTACTATTGGTATTTTACACCAACAGTATTGGTGCGAAGCACCAATAAGACAGGTAGGTCGTACCAATAGTGTTGGTACGACCTACCTCTATATTGCTAATTTACCTCGTTTGTTTGTTTTTACTTTTTTACTACGCTCGTTTGCCTGCGTGAGGGATAGAAGCAAGTTACCTTGTAACGCGTATAGCCCGACCCCGCTGTCGAAAGGGGCTGTATAAGCAGTACTATAAGTAAGCCCCTTTTGATAGCGGGGGCACGCCCTTATACTTTTTTTGGAGCAATAAAAAACCGCCAAGTTACTAGAACAAGACGGGTTTCTATTGAATTCAGGTTGGGGTGATTTTATTATCTAAAAAACTAAAATTAAAACTAAAAGAGCATTTCCCAACCTGCAAATGGTTTGGTTAGTAGTATGTAAAGCGTCTTACTTTGGCAATGTATTTGGCAAGTCGAATTACTTGATGGCTATAGCCGTATTCGTTGTCGTACCAAATGTAAAGCACTATATTTTTACCATCTTTGGAAACGATAGTTGCGTTGCTGTCATAGATAGATGGTGCCGAAGTTCCTACAATATCTGAAGAAACCAATTCGTTATTTAGAGAATATTTGATTTGTTCGACCAATTCGCCTTCTAATGCATATTTTTTCATGATGGCGTTGATGTCTTCTACCGAAGTTTCTTTGTTTACTTCAAGATTCAGCACTACCAATGAGCCATTTGGAACTGGAACGCGGATGGCATTGGAGGTTAATTTCCCTTCTAATGTAGGTAATGCCTTGGCTACTGCGGTTCCTGCACCGGTTTCGGTGATAACCATATTTAGTGCTGCAGCTCTGCCACGACGGTATTTGTTGTGCATATTATCGACCAAATTTTGATCGTTAGTGTAGGCATGAATAGTTTCTAAGTGTCCTTTTACAACGCCCAAAGTGTCTTCAATCGCTTTTAGAATCGGAGTAATGGCATTGGTAGTACAGGATGCTGCTGAGAAAATGTCGATTTCGTCTGGGTTGTATTCGTTTTGGTTTACACCGTGAACAATGTTTGGAATCCCTTTTCCTGGGGCAGTAAGTAATACTTTGGCAACACCTTTGGATACCAAGTGGCGACTTAAAGCTTCTTTGGATGTGAAGGCACCTGTGTTGTCGATTACAAGGGCTTTTTCGATTCCGTAGTTCGTATAATCAATTTCTTCTGGAGTATTGGCAGTGATGATATGTACGGTTGTACCGTTGATGATTAAGGCGTTGTTTTTTGTATCTGCCACAACTGAGCCTTGAAAATCTCCGTGAATGGAATCGTAGCGCAATAAAGAAGCTCTTTTTTCTAAACTTGTAGCGTCGTTTTTGTCTCTCGTGACAATGGCTCTCAAGCGCATTTGTTCACCTTTACCAGTTTTGGACATTAGCTCGCGCGCTAATAAGCGTCCGATACGTCCAAAACCGTAAAGGACAACGTCTTTTGGTTTGATTTCTTTGGTTAATTTGGCTTTTTTGAGTTTGTGTAAAACAAAATGTCTTACATCTGGATATTTTTCGTCTTCTAATCGGTATTCGTAAGTAAGTTTACCGATATCTAATTTGGATGGTGGTAAGTCTAAAGAAAGTATAACACTGGCAATTTCAACTGAGTCTGAAACCGAAATGGGTTTACCAATAAATTTACCAGCGTATTCATGTAAGTTAATAATCTCACTTACATTTCTGTCTATTAATTGATTGCGGAACAAAACCAGCTCAATGGATTTGTCATACCATAAATCGCTGATGATTTTAATTAATTCTACTCCTGAACGTCTTCTGTCGGCTTGTAACGAAACCTCTTTTTCGTATAAATCCATTTTAGTCATGATGAAATTTTGTATTGTTAGACCATTTTTTTAATAACAAAACAACTTGTAAATGTTATTAATTTTTAAAATTCGGTGCAAAAATACTTATTTCAATCGATTTCGTAACTTTTTTTACGTTTTTTTTGGAATAAAAAAAGTCGGCTTACAAATGCAAGCCGACTTTGGATTTAGGGTTTTAACGTTTTAGATAATGATTCGAATGATTTCTCCATTTTTAGTTATCATTTCGATACGGGTACTTTGTCTTTCGTCTTTATTATTCAAAATTTTAGAAACGGTTTCTACATCGGTCGCTTTTACATTATCGATGCTAATGATGATGTTCCCTTTCAATTCTTCACTGTATTGTGCTAAGTTTTCATTGCTGATGTCTTTAATTTTTACACCATAATTCAATTTGAATCTCTTTTTGTCATCAGCATTAATATTTTCTAGTTCCATTCCTTTGAAATCGGTACTAAAAGATTCATTTTTACTTAATACAACAGGGACTATCATCGATTTGTTGTCTCTTAGGATAGTGACTTGGATTTTGTCATTTGGCCTTTTGGTATTTACATATCCTGACAAATCAGCAAATGTGGCAATATCCTGATTGTCTAGTTTAACAATGATATCTCCTTTTTGAAGTTTAGCTTTTTCGGCACCAGAGTTTTTGGCTACTTTGTTAATATAAAAACCTTGAGTTTGTATAACGCCTAGTTCTTTGGATGCAGTTCCGTTTAATTCTCCGCCTTCAACACCAAGGATTCCTCTTTGTACATTGCCAAATTCCATGATGTCTTCAATTATTTTTCGGGCATTATTAGAAGGAACGGCAAATGAATATCCAACATACGAACCTGTCATAGATGAAATCATAGTATTGATTCCGATTAATTCTCCTCTGGTATTTACTAATGCACCACCACTGTTTCCAGGGTTTACTGCAGCATCAGTTTGTATGAAGGATTGAATTCCTCTAGTATCCAGATTTCTGGCTTTGGCAGAAACAATTCCAGCCGTTACTGTAGAGGTTAAATTATACGGATTTCCAACGGCCAATACCCATTCGCCCACTTTTACCGAATCAGAATTGGCAAAGGTCGAGTATGGAAGTTTTTCGTCGGCATCAATTTTAAGTAAAGCAATATCCATTTTAGAATCAGTTCCGATGAGTTTTGCTTTGTATGTTTTTTTGTTGTTCAGGGTGATTTCAATGTCCGAAGCGTCTTTTACAACGTGGTTGTTCGTTACGATATAGCCATCTTCCGAAATAATTACTCCCGAACCAGTTCCAACCTGTTCTTGTTGCTGCTGCCCTCCGTAGCCATAAAAGTATTCCATTATAGGATTGGAGACATTTCTAACAGATACGTTTTTTACGTGAACTACTGTATGAATTGTTTTGTCTGCAGCGACCGTAAAATCAATGTTTTCGGCAGCTAAATTAACTTGTCTGCCGTAAGATTCTGGAGCAAGTGTAGTGATTTCTTGCTTATTAGACGAAAAATAACCATTGCTGTCAAATAATAATTTATACGCTCCAAGAGTTGTTGCGCCACTCAACAAGGATACCACGAATAATTTTGAAATTTGTTTCATAGTTTGATAGATTTGTTTTTAAGTGTTTTTAATTTAAAGTTAATAGCTAAGCTGCTTAGTAAAACTTAATAGCTTATTAGTAATTTCATTACGAATTTATAGCATTTTTTTTTTCGAACAATATGGTTTAACGCTCTTTAACAATGATTAACAATTCATTAATAGTTTGTACTTTTGTAGTACTAAAATTGAAACAAAAATGCAATTAGAATTTTATAAATATCAAGGTGCTGGAAACGATTTTGTTATGATTGACAATCGTGCTGGTTTTTTTCCAAAAGACAATACACAGTTGATTGCTCATTTGTGTGACAGACGTTTTGGAATAGGAGGCGACGGACTTATTTTGTTAGAAAATGACTCAGAGACTGATTTCAAAATGGTGTATTACAACTCAGATGGAAATCAAAGTTCAATGTGTGGCAATGGAGGACGTTGTTTGGTAGCTTTCGCTAAAGATTTAGAAGTGATTGAAAATGCAACTACTTTTATCGCTACAGATGGTTTGCATCACGCAACATTTGAAGATAATGGATTGGTTTCTCTACAAATGATTGATGTACCTGCGATTGATATCAAAAAAGAATATTCATTTTTGAATACGGGTTCTCCTCATCATGTACAAATGGTCGAAGATTTGGAACATTACAATGTAAAAGATAATGGCGCTGCTATCCGCTACGGAGAATTGTATGGTACAGCAGGCAGCAATATTAATTTTGTAAAAAAAATAGACGATACTACTTTTAGACTTCGCACTTACGAAAGAGGTGTTGAAGACGAAACGTTAGCTTGCGGTACAGGAGCTACAGCTGTAGCCATCGCTATGAACGCTACCGGCGAAACCAATGCCACCGCTATTAATGTTAATGTCGAAGGAGGAAAGCTTGTCGTTTCTTTTGATAAAAATGATGGTGTGTACACCAATGTTTTCTTGAAAGGACCAGCAGAATTTGTTTTTAAAGGTATTATTACTGTTTAATTTACGATTCAATGTCGTTTAGTTAAGAAAAAAATAACAGAAAATATTTCGCTAGTTTTGTCATTCTGAGGTACGAAGAATCTCCACAAGCAACTCGACAATCTAAATCAATAGTATTGCATTGCTTTGCTATTCGATGGTGGTAATACTGTGTGGATATACATTACGGAAATACTGTGCGGAGATTCTTCGTACCTCAGAATGACAAGTATGTGATAATAGTTGTGGCAACAAAAAAGATAAATCTCTTAACTAAACGAGATTTATTCGTAATTCGTAATTGATAATTCGTAATTATTTTAAATGAAAACATTAAAAGGCAACAACATTTACATCCGTGCACTTGAACCCAATGATTTGGAGTTTATTTATGCAATCGAAAATGACCAGCGTATTTGGGAAGTGAGTAATACACAAACACCTTACAGTCGTTTTTTGGTGAAGCAATATTTAGAAAATGCTCATCAGGATATTTATGAAGCCAAGCAATTGCGATTGGCTATTTGTCAAGACCAGGATTTTCCAGCTTTGGGACTAATTGATCTTTTTGATTTTGATCCAAAGAATAATAGAGCAGGTGTCGGGATTGTAATTCAAGATGTTGACAATAGAAATCAAAGTATTGGATCGGAAGCTTTAGACTTACTTATACATTACTCTTTTCATAATCTAAATTTACATCAATTATATGCAAATATTGGGTGTGAAAATGAAGCTAGTATTGCTCTTTTTACTAAATTTGGTTTCCAAAAAATAGGCGTAAAAAAAGATTGGACTCTGATTAACGGAGTTTACAAAGACGAAGCCATCTTTCAATTAATTAATAATAACACGAGCGGCAGTGAACTGGCGCTATAATTTTAAAATTTTTATATTTTGAATCTAAAAAGAATAGTATCATTAGCATCTGTTGCATTAATATCAGTATTGATTATTTACGGAGCCGTTTTGATGTATCAAATTTTTAGTGGTAACACAAAGTTTGAAGAAAAAGAACTGTATGTTTATGTGCCTACAGACTCTAATTATGAACAGGTGAAGCAATTACTTGCACCTTATGTAAAAGATATAAGCCGTTTTGAAATGGTGGCTGGAAAAACAAGTTATCCTGAGAATGTAAAAGCGGGTCGGTTTTTACTAAAGAAAGGGATGAATAGTTATGAGTTGGTCAAAGCGATGAAGTTTAATGACCCTGTAAGTCTGGCTTTTAACAATCAGGAGCGTGTCGAGAATTTAGCAGGTCGTGTTGGAGCTCAGATAGAGCCTGATAGTTTGGAGTTATTAAATACGTTTAAAGATTCTATCTTTTTGAAAGAAAACGGTTTTAATGATGAAAATGTATTCGTAATGTTTATTCCAAATACGTATGAAGTGTATTGGAATACTTCAGCGCTGAAGTTTCGTGATAAAATGATTAAGGAATATCATAATTTTTGGAATAAAGAAAGAACGGCAAAAGCAGCTGCACAAGGTTTAACACCTATTCAAGCTACTATTTTGGCTTCGATTGTTCACAAAGAGTCGGTTAAAAAAGATGAAAGACCAAGAATTGCCGGTGTTTATTTGAACAGATTGAAATTAGAAATGCCTTTGCAGGCAGATCCAACGGTAATTTTTGCAATGAAAAAGAAGTCGAATGATTTTAATCAAGTTATAAAAAGAGTTTTCTATAATGATTTGATTATGAAAAATCCTTATAACACGTATGTGAATATTGGACTTCCTCCAGGACCAATTGCAATGCCTGATATTACAGCACTTGAAGCAGTTTTAAATCCTGAAAAAAATAATTATATCTATTTCTGTGCAAGTGTAGAACGTTTTGGTTATCATGAATTTGCGGCAACTTTGTCTGAGCATAATAAAAATGCTGAAAAATATTCGGCATGGATTAATAGCCAAGGAGTACAGCGATAAGATTTAGTAAATCTGTTGATTTACAGAAAGCTTCAAAATTGTTTAAGGACAGTTTTGAAGCTTTTTTTATGATATTAGTTGCTTAATTTTACAGTGGTGACGTTCTTTATTTGTATGGATTGATATCTGATATTCAATAATCCGCATCACGTAATCTTTGTCATATCGACGAAGCAGATATCTTCAGAAGTAACTCGTCATTCTAAATTAATTTACTATAACTTAAGGTTCTTAAAGTCTAATATTGTGGAGTTTCCTCGTTCCTCGGGATGACAATATTGCGGTAATGCTTTACTTGGTTTCAACTTTTGCTTTTATTGTGAAATTGCTGGCTGAAAAACGTTGGAGCTTTTTATCTACTTTTTACTCAAAAGGTGTTTTGAAAACGACTTTGCATGAGGGATGGAAATGGTATCCTTTTCTTTTCCTTTTTTTGGAAAAGAAAAGATATAATGAACAGCCCGACCCTTGTGGTCATGCCCAAAAATACTATTAATTAATTGAAAAAACTTACTTTTTTACCTATTACGATATAGTAAAATCAAAATTTAGTACTACTTTGAGTCTAATTTTGCGTTTTCAAGACGTTTTTACTTTTTATAAGCAGGTTAAATCTTACTTAATTTGACTTGGTTTTTGAGGAATTAAAGTTTTTATTAACTTTTTTCAGCAGCTCGAACGCCCGTAGACTTAGTTAGTTAGGAGTTTTTTCGGAGTGCGGTTGATAAGTTTAAAGGGTTGATTTTCAGCTTTATTTTTTTAAGCCGTATATTTGCACATAGAAATTTCATAACGGGACAGCGTTTGAAGAAAACTAATTTATGATAAAAAAATGGTATTTTTACACAACTTTAATTGTTGTAGTAGCTTTTTTAAGCTTAGGTTTTAAACCATCCAAATTAGAATCAACCCCATGGTTCCTAATTCATGAAACAGATGATACATCCTACTTGCTGCCATCATTAAATGTGAACGATTATACCAATTCTGAAATTCCTTATACCGGAACTTTCTTTATTGGATATAAAGAAGCAATCGGCTTCAAAGAGTCACAGGGAAAATACAGAAAAATTAATTCTCTTGGTTATTTAGGAAAATACCAATTCGGTGTTGAAACTTTAAAAACTATCGGTATACACGATAGTGCAGCTTTCCTTAACAGTCCCAGAATGCAGGAAAAAGCTTTTATTGCTTTGCTGGCCAAAAACAAATGGGAACTCAGAAATATTATTGACAGGTATGAAGGAACCGTTTTGAATGGAACCCGTATTACAGAGTCTGGAATTTTAGCAGCGGCGCATCTTGCTGGTGTAGGTTCTGTTAAAAAATATTTCAGATATAAAGGGAAACGACTTTTTAAAGACGCTTACGGTACTTCATTAAGAAGTTATATGTTGCGATTTGGAGGTTATGATACTTCTTTTATCGTTGCAGATAGTAACGCCAGCGTTTACTAGATTAATTTTTTAATTCTCAATTAAAAAGCGCCCATTTGAAGTAATTTCATTTGAGCGCTTTTTGAATTTAAATATAAAAATGTTTATGAGATTATAAGTGTCAGTCGATTAGTATTTCTAATATTTTAATAGCGGCCTCACTAATTTTAGTTCCAGGACCAAAAACAGCTACTGCCCCTGCATCGAATAAAAATTGATAATCTTGTGTTGGGATAACTCCTCCAACAATTACCATAATATCTTCTCTGCCGTATTTTTTTAATTCTTCGATTACCTGCGGTACTAGTGTTTTATGCCCTGCTGCGAGTGAAGAAACTCCAAGAATATGCACATCATTTTCGACAGCTTGTTTGGCTGCTTCGGCTGGAGTTTGAAATAATGGACCAATATCAACATCAAAACCTACATCTGCATAGCCAGTAGCAACTACTTTTGCTCCGCGATCATGACCATCTTGTCCCATTTTGGCAATCATTATTCTTGGGCGACGTCCTTCTTGTTTGGCAAAGGTGTCTGCTAGCTGTTTTGCTTTTTCAAAGCTTTTGTCGTCTTTCATTTCTTTGCTATATACGCCACTAAAAGATTTAATTTGAGCTTTATATCTTCCAAAAACTGTCTCTAAGGCATTGCTGATTTCTCCCAATGTACAACGATTTCTGGCTGCTTCTACAGCAATTTCTAATAAATTGCCCTGTCCAGTTTGAGCACAATCAATTAATCTTTGAAGCGATGTTTGTACTTTATTTGAATCTCTGGTTGCTTTTATTTTTTCTAATTGTTCCAGTTGTTGTTGTCGAACCATTTGGTTGTCTACATCTAGAATTTGTAATGGATCTTCTTTTTCTAATCGGTATTTGTTAACTCCAACAATTATGTCTTGACTACTGTCTATTCGGGCTTGTTTACGTGCGGCAGCTTCTTCAATGCGAATTTTTGGTATACCGGTTTCAATGGCTTTGGTCATTCCGCCTAATTCTTCTACTTCTTCAATGAGTTTCCAAGCTTTTTCAACAATTTCGTTGGTTAAGCTTTCTACATAATAACTTCCTGCCCATGGATCTACAGTTTTGGTGATTTTAGTTTCTTCCTGTAAAAAGATTTGGGTGTTTCGGGCTATCCGTGCTGAGAAGTCGGTTGGCAAAGCAATTGCTTCATCGAGTGCATTGGTGTGTAGGGATTGTGTTCCTCCAAAAACGGCTGCTGTCGCTTCTATACAGGTACGGGCCACATTATTGAATGGATCTTGTTCTGTTAAGCTCCAGCCTGATGTCTGACAATGAGTTCTAAGTGCCAATGACTTTTCATCTTTAGGGTTGAATTGCTTTAACAGTTTTGCCCAAATCATTCTGGCAGCTCTCATCTTGGCAATTTCCATAAAATGATTCATCCCAATCGCCCAGAAAAAAGACAGACGCGGGGCAAATTCATCTATTTTCATTCCAGTTGCTAACCCTGTTCTAATGTATTCCAATCCATCTGCGAGAGTATAAGCTAATTCGATGTCAGCAGTTGCTCCAGCTTCCTGCATGTGGTATCCTGATATGGATATAGAATTGAATTTCGGCATTTTATTACTCGTGAATTCAAAAATATCAGCGATAATTTTCATCGATGGAGTGGGTGGATAGATGTAGGTATTACGTACCATGAATTCTTTCAGGATGTCATTTTGAATGGTCCCCGAAAGTTGTTCTGGTTTAATACCTTGTTCTTCGGCGGCAACGATATAAAAAGCCATAATAGGTAAAACTGCACCATTCATAGTCATTGAAACTGACATTTCATCAAGTGGAATCTGATCGAATAATACTTTCATATCTTCGACTGAATCGATAGCTACTCCAGCTTTTCCAACATCACCAACTACACGTTCGTGATCAGAATCATAACCTCTATGAGTTGGTAAATCAAAAGCGATTGAAAGTCCTTTTTGTCCTGCAGCAAGATTCCTTCTATAAAAAGCATTGCTTTCCTGTGCTGTAGAAAATCCTGCGTATTGACGAATTGTCCAAGGTCTGCGAACATACATGGAGGCATAAGGACCACGCAAGTTCGGTGCAAAACCAGCCGCAAAATCAAGATGTTCGAGAGTTTCGATGTCTTTTTCAGAATAGGTTTTATGGACTTCAATTCCTTCAGCTGTTAGAAAATGCTGTTCATTTTCCAAAGGAGTTGTTTCCAAATTACTGGAACTTTCAAGCTTTATATGTTGTAAATCTTTTCTTTTCATTTTATTAGCCTTTATCTCTTTAGTTATTGAATGAAAGAGATTTTATTTTTTTGTTGAAAATGTAATATTGACATGAATTAAATTACTCAGTAGCTAATCGTTCCTGTTCCAATTTTTCGGCCAATCGTTTTTCAATAATTGGTGTAATTAATGTTTTTCGGGGTTTTATTTTTACAAAAGGAAACAATTCTAAGTCCTGCTTCATCTTGTCATTTTTGTTAGGATATTTATTGGTTCCTAATAATGTTTCTTTTCCAGAATCAAACAAAGCTTGTTCGGCATCTGCGGTTTCTTGAATTTTTCTTTTAATAACACCTTCGTTGAGTTGTTTTAGAAATCCACCTTTAGATTCAATATCTTTAAATAATACTAAAGCTTTTTCAGCCAACTGATTGGTTAAGTTTTCAATGTAATAACTACCATCTGCAGGATTATCTACTTTATCAAAATAACTTTCATCTTTTAATATCAGCAATTGATTCCGTGCAATTCTATCGCCAAATTCATTGTCTTTGTGGTACAAAGCATCATAAGGTAAGTTTGCAATAGCATCAGCCCCACCAAGAATAGCACTCATGCATTCAGTTGTGGTACGAAGCATATTTACATTATAATCGTAAATGGTTTTGTTGCGTTTCGTTGGAGTAACTATTATGTGACAATCTAGATTGTGTTGGTACTCCTGAGCAATTTTCTTAAATAGAAGTCGGAAAGCTCTAAGTTTTGCAATTTCAAAGAAATAATTGGTTCCTACTGATATTTGGAAAACAATAGGTTTGTTTATAACGGCTATTCGGTTTAGATATTCATTAGCGTGTGCTAGGCAGTAAGCAATTTGCTGAACCATATTGGCTCCAGCATTTTGATACAAACCACTATTAATGCTTATAAGTGAAAGCGATGCCGTTTCTTTTGAAAGTATATTCAGGGTGTCAAAATTATTTTTCTCTTCAGTTTGATACCAATTTCCATCTTTGGCTAATTGTCCTATTGGATCTAAAAGACAAAAAATTGTTGCCTTTTTTTCTTTAGCAATTGTATCAATCTTTTTAACGAAATCGATTGAGATGAATTGGAAATGAAAGTAAATAACAATTTTTTCTAAAGGAAGTTTTTCCAATAGTTTGGTAATGTTTATATTTTCTTGTGGAATTGTAAAGCGTATACTTTCTGCACCACGATTAATAGAATCTAATGCTTTTTCTATGGATTTATCAAGGTCGAAAACAAAGATGTTTTGGCAAATTTTGAATTGTGAAGCTTTTGTAGAAAAGGAATGCTTTTTGGTGAAATCTTCTTTATCGTAAAATGGTTTTACTTTGATGCCCTCGGGAGAATTCCAGATTAAGGTTTCATTATAATCGGCTCCGTTGAGTTCAAATTGAATTTTTTGTTTCCAAAGTTTTGCTGAAACTGAGCTGAAATCGTCGAATAAATTCTTGGCCATTTTTAATTTTAATTAGATTTAATATGCAATAGAATTATTTTTTCTTGACAGTATCACCATCAAATTGGATGATATAAATATCTTCACTATCTTTTTTCATATAGTATTTTTCACGGGCATACTTCTCTATTTGCAAAGGATTTTTTAACTGTTTGATGTTTTCTTCATCTTTCTTGATTTCTCCCTGATAATAAGTTGCATTATCTTGTAATTCATCTATCTGTTTGTCTAAAAAACGATGTTCAAAATAAGAGTAATTATCTAGAAAAACCATCCAGATTAAAAATGATAACGAGACCCAAATGTACTTGTTACTCAGAAATTTAAACCAATAGTTGTCTTTAAATGGATTCTTCATTGGGTTTTTTGCCTAATTTTAATAGAAAAGCGAAATTTTGTTCAGTATCACTTTGGTTGTATAAATAATCAAAGATTTGTTACCTTCTTAGCATGCAATAAAATTACAACAAAATTATAAAATACGTTGATTTATTACTGCACGAACTACATCTATAGCTACAGTATTAAATCTATCGTTAGGAATTATAATATCAGCAAAAGCCTTTGTTGGTTCAATGAATTGTTCGTGCATTGGTTTTAAGGTGTGTTGATAGCGGTTTAAAACTTCATTCATGTCTCGTCCACGTTCGGCAATATCTCTTTTTAAACGTCGGATTAAACGTTCGTCCGAATCGGCATGTACATATATTTTGATGTCAAAAAGCTTTCTTAATTCAGGATTAGTTAGGATTAAAATTCCTTCTATAATCATTACTTTTCGAGGATGTGTAATAACAACATCATCGGTTCTGTTGTGTTGTACAAAAGAATAGACAGGTTGATTGATAATATTTCCGGCTTTTAATTCTTTGAGATGTGCTACCAACAATTCAAAATCAATAGCTCTAGGGTGGTCAAAATTAATGTTTGAACGATCTTCGTAACTTAAATCGTGTGTTTCTTTATAATAAGAGTCTTGAGAAATAATACCGACTTCGGCTTCTGGCAGTTCATTCATAATTTGATGTACTACTGTTGTTTTTCCGGACCCCGTTCCTCCTGCAATTCCTATAATTAGCATAACTAAATTGTTTATTTATGTTACAAAAATAGAAATAATTCTATTGATATTGTAATTAGTTTTTAGTTGTAGTATTTAACTTTTTGAGTTGTTTCACAAAAAAAGCCGAACATTGCTGTTCGGCTTTTTGTCGGGGTGGCAGGATTCGAACCTGCGGCCTCCTGCTCCCAAAGCAGGCGCGATAACCGAGCTACGCTACACCCCGTAAATCGAGTGCAAATATAAGGTTTATTTCTGCTTTTCAAAGAAAATTTAGAAAATAATTAAAATTTATTTAGGTATCAATTTTTTGGATTTATTAGGGTATGAATTTTTTGGAATAAAGATTACATTTGTACCTCAAAAATAAAAAACATGTCAGATACAATTGAAAAAATAAAATGTCTTATTATAGGTTCTGGTCCTGCGGGTTATACTGCTGCAATTTATGCGGCTAGGGCTAATATGAATCCTGTTTTGTACCAAGGAATGCAGCCAGGAGGTCAATTGACTACTACTAATGAAGTTGAAAATTTTCCTGGTTATGTTGATGGAGTTACGGGACCAGAAATGATGGTTCAGTTGCAAGAACAAGCACAACGTTTTGGTGCAGACATCCGTGATGGTTGGGCTACTAAAGTTGATTTCTCTGGAGATATTCACAAAGTTTGGATTAATGATAAAATAGAATTGCATTGTGAAACTGTAATTATTTCGACTGGTGCATCGGCTAAATATTTGGGATTAGATTCTGAACAACATTATCTAAAAATGGGTGGTGGCGTTTCGGCTTGTGCGGTTTGCGACGGATTTTTCTACAGAAATCAAGAGGTTGTAATCGTAGGAGCAGGGGATTCAGCTTGTGAAGAAGCTCATTATTTATCTAAATTGTGTTCGAAAGTAACAATGTTAGTTCGTAGCGATAAATTTAGAGCATCTAAAATTATGGAAGAACGTGTTCGTAAAACTGAAAATATTTCTATTTTGATGAATCATGATACAGTTGAAATTTTAGGAGATGGTCAGGTAGTTACTGGTGTGACAGCAAAAAATAAAACTACAGGAGATATTTTTGAAATTCCTGCTACAGGATTCTTTTCAGCGATTGGACACAAACCAAACACTGATATTTTTGCAGACTATCTTACTCTTGATGAGACAGGATATATTGTAAATACTCCGGGAACTTCAAAAACGAATGTTGAAGGTGTTTTCGTAGCGGGTGATGCTGCAGATCATGTGTACAGACAAGCGATTACTGCTGCAGGTACAGGTTGTATGGCTGCTTTGGATGCCGAAAGATATTTGGCTGCAAAACATTAAAATGCTTTATTTAAAATATAAAAGTCCCAATTTTTTAAGTTGGGACTTTTTTTATAGTCAAAAGTGTTTGAATTTATTTTGCTTTTTTAATCAGTTGTGCCTCGCCTAAAAATTTACGGACTTCAATTCTGGGAGTTCCTAGTAAATATATTTTTGACTTGTTATTTGCATCAACTATAATGCTTGTATCTGCCATTAAATTACAAACGGCTTCATTTTCAGTAGTTACATCAGCATTATGTATTGTGAAATTTACGCCTGTAAATGTACTGTTATTGTCTTGACGTATAATTGCATTTGTACTCTCCCCTTCAATTACCGCAGTAGTTTTTTGGTACATATCAAACGCTAGATCTGTTGAAGTGATTAAAGCTTTTGCTTGGGCGTTTTTGCTCAATTGTATTTTAGACTTTTCGGACTTTAAATTTAATTCAACCTTTGATTTATCATCTGAAATCAAAGTGAAACTTTTTGAATTTACATTCAAGTATAATCTGGCAAAATCTAATGATTTAAAAGTAATATCATCAAGTTGGATTGCTTCAAGCGCATTTATAATAGAAACGTTTTTGGCAGTAACCGATTTTAAATCATTAGTATATTTTATTTTTAAAGTTAATTTTTTAAAACTACCAATTTCTTTAGAAGTATAAATACGAAGTGTTTTTTCTTTAATGTCAAAAGAGATAGCCTCTTGAAGATTGTCATCCGATTCAAGTTTAATTTCGTTTTTTGCCCCTTTTTCTAAGAAAACAGTTAGATTGTCTTCAATTTCCAAAGCAGTAAATTCACCAATTTCTATTGGTTTTTCGACTACCACTTTCGATCCCTTTATTTTTTCTTTATTTTGTCCAATAGTTAAAGTTGTTGTCAATAGGAAAAAAACAACAAGATGTGAGTATTTCATTTTATACGATTTGGGTTTAATGCAAATATAAAAAAACATCCGTTTCTATACTTGATGAAACGGATGTTTTAGAAATTCTATTTAAAAATTAGTCTTCTGCTCTTTTCAAATTGTCGTCAGGAATTCTATCTATTAAATAATTGTAAGGATCTATTCCAGCGTCAAAAGGCTTTTCTTTTGTTTTAAAAATATAAACATTGTCCTTTTTAGTTATTTTTAATCTTTTGTAAATCAAAACTTTACCCAGATTACAGTTGTTACTTAAGATTTGTCTTTTGTTTTTGTCTTTATTGAAATGCTAAGTTTTTATTAGAAACACTATCTTATTTTGCTTCGAAATAGTATGGAAAGAAAGGATTCTTAAAAATAAATAGTAAAAAACACCCGTTATTGACGGATGTTTTTTTGTGATATGAAGTGAAATACTATTGTAAAAACTTTTGGTTTTTAGATAATTGATTTTAGGACAATTATTACGACCAATGCGATTGTAGTTTACAAATAGAATAATTATTTAGTATTTTAACTACGTATTATGCCTTAGTAAATATGAAATTTTGATTTTCTATTTTTAATGTAAACTCATTTTTGGATTCATTAAATTGAATTTCAATACCACCTTCTTTTTCAGAACCAAATTTATCTTTACCAATACTTTCAAAAGAAATAGCAGAACCTTGACCTTCTCCTGGCGTTCCTTTAAGAGCTCCATTTTCTTCAGTAAAACTTAGCTTAACTGGAAGTTGTTTACTTGAATAGTTACCTAAATAACCATCTAAGATTACTGCTTTCTCTAATTCACCTTTGTCAGAGTTCCATACGTTATTAGCTGTATTTATATCAGGAAAAACATGATCTGGGTCTAAAGTGATAGTGTCAATTTCTTCAGTTGTGGCAGTTTTAAATGCCCATGATGTATTACGTTGCCAAATTTCTATAGGGAGTTGTACTCGACTAATGGCTCCGCTTTTGGTTTTGATTTCCAGAACAACTGGCATAGCCATTTTTTCTAAGTTTTCGATTGAGATAACAGCACCCAATTTTGGGTCGTTTTTTAAATATTTAATTTTTGTAATGCCTTGATCCAATTGCCAATTATTTACAAACCAAGATCTCCAAAACCAATTCAAATCCTCTCCAGAAACGTTCTCAATCGTGCGGAAAAAATCATCAGGTGTTGGGTGTTTAAAAGCCCAACGTTCTGTATAAATTCTAAATGCTTTGTCAAAACGTTCTTTTCCTAATACTTGTTCACGCAGCACGATTAATCCCATAGCTGGTTTATCATAGGCCAATATCCCTAAATGTGCTTCTTTCATTCCGTCTGGAGCTGTCATAACAGGTTCCATATCGGATTTGAATAACGTTTTCGCCATTTTTTGCATATTTTTTGGACGGGATTTGTATTCACCGTTATTAAAATCAACTGAGCTCAGCGAGTTGATAAAGGTATTGAATCCTTCGTCCATCCAAGCAAATAGACGTTCGTTAGAGCCAACAATCATAGGATACCAGCTATGTCC
This sequence comes from Flavobacterium sp. 5, assembly GCF_002813295.1. NCBI lineage: Bacteria > Pseudomonadati > Bacteroidota > Flavobacteriia > Flavobacteriales > Flavobacteriaceae > Flavobacterium > Flavobacterium sp. 5. The sequence goes on along the minus strand of NZ_PHUE01000001.1, from coordinate 989,471 downwards.
AAATTCATGGTCGGTTACACTCCATAAATCTTCTCCTTTTGATTTCCAATTGCAAAAAACGATTCCCGGATATTCCATTCCACCTTCGTTACCAGCTACATTAACTGCCGCAGGGTAGGGATGTTCAAACCAGCGTTTAGAGTAATTTTCTATAGATGATTTAGTGTATTCTGTTGAACGACTCCAGGCATCCTCACCTGAACTTTCAGCAGGATAGGCAGAAATAGCTAATGATTTTTTACCGCTTGGTAAGTTGATTTTGGCTGCATCAATTATAAATGCTGCCGAAGAGGCCCATGAAACATCTCGTGCGTTTTTGATTTTAAAATGCCAGTTTAATGTAGTTTTTCCCGTTGGTCTTGAAGTTACATTAGTAACCTCTTCTGCTGAACGGATGATTACAGTTTTATCACTTTGCGAAGCTAAAGCCCAGCGTTTTTGCTGTTCAGTGGTGTATACTTCGGTTGGGTTTAATAATTCACCTGAACAAACAACAATATGACTTGATGGTGCAGTTATTGTTACGTCAAAGTCACCATATTCCAGATAAAATTCTCCAGCACCCAGATAAGGCAAAGAGTTCCAGCCTTTGATGTCATCATAAACGCACATTCTAGGGTACCATTGTGCTATTGTAAATATTTTTCCATTTTTGGTTTCCAAAACCCCCATTCTGTCTGAGCCAAAGTCAGGTGAAATAAAAGAAAATTCAATTTTTAGTTTTATACTTCCTCCATTAGCATTCAAATCCTGTGGAAGAAATACTTGCATTCTGGTATCTATTATTTCAAATTTAGCTTCTTTTTCAATAGTTTTACCATTCTGGATTGTGACTATTTTTATAGATTTTATTTTATGACCTCCGTCAAAAATTTGACCTTTATCTCCATTACGACTTCCCGTTACAGGAATGATTGCTTTTCCGACAGAGTTGTTTTTAAATAAGTTTTGATCAACGTTCATCCATAAAAAGGAAATTTTGTCTGGACTATTGTTGGTGTACGTTAGAATTTCAGTTCCAACAATCTCATTTTTTTTCTCATTCAAGGTCGCTGACAATTGATAATCGGCTCTGTTTTGCCAATATTTTACTCCTGGCTGTCCACTTGCTGAATGTGTGTCGGTGCCATTTTTAGTATAAAAATTGGGCGCAAATGCATCATGATAGTTATACTTAGATGTTGTTTTAATATTGTCTCCTCCTTTGGAAGGTTGAGTTTGAGCATGAAGGTACATGCTGCTTAAAAATAAAGCTAAAAAACTTGCTTTGAATTGATTGTTTTTCATGTTGAGATTGATTTGATTGATGATTTCTAATTTTAAATATTATATTCTTAGTAGTAAATTGTTGGTTAATTATTTTGATTTTAATAAAAAAAAACATTCCTGATCAATGAATGTTTTTTAATTTTATTGTATTATTCCTGATGAACGTTACCTCCTGAATTTTCTTCTTTTTGAATCGATTTTGGAATTTTGTTGTAAGCAATATTTCCACCGCTTGAAGCTTCTGCTTTTAAACTCACGATAGGAGAAACTGATATTGATGATCCACTTGAAGCATCGGCAACTACTTCATTTACTAATAGTTCTCGCGCATTTAAAACTGAACCACTTGAAGAAGATGTTTCCAAACGGATTGCTTTTCCTTTGATGACTTGATTGCTGGCACTACTGCTAGTTACTTGAATACTTTCATATTCTACAGTGGCATGAATAGTTCCCGCACTCGATGAGTTCAAATTTAAGCTACTCCCTTTTAATGTTGTGTTACAGTTGATAGAAGAAGCTGATGAGGCTTCAAGTCCTTCAATAATTGGCATTTTTACAATTATTTTTTTGGAAGCAACATTTATGTAATTACCAAACTTACAAGAAATAACAAGTACTCCATTTTCTACTTTTGTAGTAATATCTTTTTGTAAATTATCATCGGCTTCAACAATTATTTCTGTTTTATCCGATTGTTCGATAACTAGGTCTAAAGCATTACTGACTTCTACATTTTTAAAATCACCTGTTACAGTTCTTTTTTCAGAGGTAACGTGACCACTTCCGGTTATAGAATTCAACATACCTTGATTACAAGAACCAAAGAATAATGCGATTAATGTAATAACAATGAATTTCGTAATTAATGTGATGACTTTTAACATGGCTATTGATTTTTATTTTGATTGAATGGTACAGTATAGCTTATTCGGTTTTGATAATTATACCGTCTTTGTTAATTTTTAGCTCTTTGAAATTCTTTTTGGTTTTGACAACCGAATCACTTTCAATAGTAACACCATTTTTATTGATAGTTATGTTACTTTCGTTATCATTATCATCTACATCATCGTGGTCATTTTCATCTGCAGGACAATCCAAACATTTTACTTTTGAATCTTCAACTTTGTAAATGTATTTGTCTGAACTGTGATGTAAGTTGAAAAAGTTATCATCAGACCAATCATAATTTCTCACACTTGAATCTGCTTTAAATAAAGTTCCTGCCGGTAAGTATAAAGTAATTTCTATTTCCTGATCTCTAAATTTGTTTTTTGCATCGGTGATTAAATAATTGTCTAAGATTAATTTGTTTCCGATAATTTGATAACCGTATCGAATTGCTTCAGATCTTTTTTTAGCTTCAGATAATGATTTTCCTTTTGCTTCCTTTTCGATTTGAAGGTATGCGTATGTTTCATCAGATTTTTCAATTTTGATATTCACTTCGTTGGAATATATGATATCATTATTTAATGAATCTTTAGTAATCATAAATTCATTTCTATCATCAACGTTTTTAGCGAAATAATCATTGTGCTTGAATTTTACAAAAAGTGTATCTGTTGGTGCAAGAGTGATTGTCTCTTTTTGAACCGTTCTGCCATTTACAGCAAATGCTGAAGCTTGTTTGATACCTATTGAAATTGCTATAGAAACAGCGATTAACCAAAGTGCTAATAAAGTGTATTTTGCAATATTTCCGATTGACTTCATATTTGGAGCCAATAATTTAAAGCCTAATAATGTCATAAAAAAGAATGGAATACCAACTGCTAAGAACATTAACAGACCAAAAGACCAGATTGGATAATCAGTAAAATTGCCAGCTTCAACATAATTTTGCCAAGGGAAATCCATTGATACACTTGTTCCCAAAGTAAATACTCCGATGAAAAGAAGTACAAGTATAGATAAACCAGCCATTATTAAAATCACCCCTAAAAATTTAGCAAAAATTTTAAAAACTGTCATGATAAAATCACTAAAAGAGTTTCCTAATTTTTCAGCACCAGTTTTTACTTGATTACCAAATTTGTCATAATCGGCATTCTTAAATTTCCCAGAAACATTTTCAAATTCTTCACGAACTTTTTTCTCAATGTTCGAAATGGTTACTGGTTCTCCAGTCATTTCTAATTTTTCTGATGTTGTGATTGCTTCTGGAGTTACAATCCAAAGAATAAGGTATGCTAAAATCCCAGTACCAAATCCAGCAAAAACAAATACTAAGAACATGATCTTTAACCAAACCGAGTCAATTCCAAAATAGTGTCCTAAACCTGTAGCAACCCCACCAATCATTCCGTTTTCTTTATCACGGTATAGTTTTTTTGTTCTAGCAGATGAATAATCATTCGTTGATGAGGTACTTGGCCCGTCTTCTTCAATGATATAATCTTCTGGTTGTCCCATTACAGTAATAACTTCGTCAACTTCTCTAATTGTTACTACGTGTTTCTCTGTTTTTTGTTTCTCTGTCAATAATTCCGAAACTCTCATTTCGATATCCTTAATTATTTCGTCTTGTCCAGATGATTTTGACAGTGAACGTTTTATAGCGTCAAAATATCGGGTTAATTTTTGGTATGCGTCTTCATCAATATGGAAGAACATTCCACCTAAGTTTATATTTACTGTTTTATTCATGACTATTAGTTTTGGTTGGTTATCAAATTTACGGCATTAGACAATTCTGTCCAAGTACCATCCAGTTCTTTTAAAAATGTTTGTCCTATCTCGGTCAAACCATAGTATTTTCGAGGTGGTCCTGATGTAGATTCCTCCCAACGGTAGTTGAGTAGTCCGTCATTTTTTAATCGAGTTAATAACGGATAAATGGTTCCCTCTACGACCAATAATTTAGCGTCTTTTAAAGTGTCTAATATTTCTGAAGTATAAGCGTCTTTTTCTTTTAATACGGATAAGATACAAAACTCAAGAACACCTTTACGCATCTGGGCTTTTGTGTTTTCAATGTTCATAATTTTTAAATTTGAGTTGATTTGATGAGTTGATTAAATTGTTCATTCTTGATTGATGATTGATTATTATTGTTAATCGTGGTATTTGATAAGTATTAAGAATTTTAAAAAATTATTTAAGAAAAGGAATAGTCAAAGGGTAATTATATTCTTCTCCATTAGAAGCTTTTACCGAAGCATAAATGATTAAAAAGAATTCTGCAACTTTAATTCCTGCAAATACAAGAAGTGCCAGAGCTCCTATGGTCAATAATCCAATACTATTTCCGTAATCGAAGTGTTCAAAAATGATATCTTCATTATGTACTAAATCGTTGAATGAGATATTTTTTAGAACTGTATATAAAAATACTGGAATAGCAATCATGGCTAAAACTAAACTATACACTAAAATGCTTAATTGAAAATTCAATACTTGTTTGCCATTATGATCCACAAATTCTGATTCGTCTTTTTTTGATGTCCAAAGTATTATAGGAAAAATATAATTCCCAAAAGGAATGATATACTGACTAAATGTACTTAAGTGTGTAAAAGCAGCGATTTTTTTTTCGGTTGAAGTTTCCATGATTTGATTTCGTTTTTTGATTGATGATTGATTCAGAAATTGATTAAATGACTTACCTAGTAATTTCTTATGCAAATATATGTTTAAAGAATGGTATCTTGTATCACATAGTAGTATATATTAACAGAATATTAACAAAAAACACTTATTTTGAAGCTTAATACTTATGTAAATCTTCTTGTACTGTATATTTAGGATTTTTTTTTATTTTTTGTTTTGTGCATGAAAGTAGAGTAAGTTACCTTGAAAGGCATAAAGTTCGACCGCATTCAAATAAAAGAGGTATAACCTGCAAAGGGAATTTGCTCTTTTTATTTGGACGATGATTCTTTCAAAGTTTTAAATACTTAAATTTTTATATGTATGCATAGTATTTTTTGTATTTTAGCAAAAAAATGACGCTATGGAATTAACGGTATCTAAATTGAATCGGTTTATATTTTTTAAATTGCCTTCAGCATTTATTTGCGGAGTACGAGTAAAATCTATTGATAAAAACCAATGTGTAGTGACCGTGAAACACAGGTGGATTAATCAAAATCCGTTTAATTCTATGTATTTTGCAGTGCAGGCGATGGCTGCTGAAATGACAACTGGAGCAATGGTGATTGATAAAATTCAAAACAGTGGTAAAAAAATATCAATGTTGGTAGCTAATAATAAGTCAAATTATTCCAAGAAAGCAACAGGCAGAATTACTTTTGTTTGCAAGGATGGACATTTAATTGAAGAAGCAATTCAAAAAACGATTGCTAATGGTGAAGGCCAAACGTTTTGGATGAAATCTATTGGAACGAATGAAGAAGGAGTACAGGTTTCTGAAATGGATTTTGAATGGAGTGTTCGAGCTAAATAAGTTCAATTTTTAAAATAAAAAAAAGCTTCGTTATCTTAAAACGAAGCTTTTTTTGATATAAGGCATGGTGAATTAATAATTATAAATAGAAAACAACCTTAAATTCTAATTTGAGAGTTGTATTCTTTGGGGCTAGAATAGAAATCTGCGTAAATTTAGGTAAACTATATCGTAATAGTCTTAAAATTATATTAATTTTTTTAGTCATAAAGTAGGTGTTTTATTAATGCCTTTTTTTAATCTTCAAAAAAGTGTGACAATTTGACATTTTATAAGTTTTGGCAGTACTTTTGCATTCAAAAATTAACGAATAAAACTATGTTTAAGAATATTTTTAAAAATAAAAGTAATATGACTACAGAAAATACAGAATTCGATCAAGAAATAGATGATGTGACATTAGAAAATAATGCAAATGGAGAGCAAATTATTATTGAAGAATTAAGTGTTGAAGAGCAATTAGCACAAGACTTAGCGAAAGAAAAAGATAAGTTTCTAAGATTATTTGCTGAATTTGAAAATTACAAAAGACGTACTACTAAAGAAAGAATCGAATTGTTTAAAACAGCTAATCAAGAGGTATTGCTTGCTATGTTGCCAATTTTAGATGATTTTGACAGAGCAATAATTGAAATCAACAAATCAGAAGATGAGTTGTTGACTAAAGGTGTAGAATTAATTCACGAAAAATTGAAAAGTACTTTAGTTACTAAAGGATTGGAGCAAGTTGATGTTAAAGCTGGAGATTCATTTGATGCTGATTTTGCTGAGGCAATTACTCAAATACCAGCAGCTTCTGATGCAATGAAAGGGAAAATTGTAGATGTTCTTGAAAAAGGGTACAAACTAGGAGACAAAATCATTCGTTTTCCAAAAGTGGTAATTGGTAGTTAAATTCCAATTAATTAGGAGTTTAGGTTTTTAAAATTTGGAATTACTTTAAATTATGAAAAAAGATTTTTACGAAATATTAGGCATTTCAAAAGGTGCAGATGCTGCTGAAATTAAAAAAGCATATCGAAAAAGCGCTTTGAAATACCATCCTGACAAGAATCCTGACGACAAAGCGGCAGAAGAAAATTTCAAATTAGCTGCTGAAGCTTATGAAGTATTGAGCGATCCTGCCAAAAAAGCAAAATACGATCAATACGGTCATCAAGCATTTGATGGTTCTGGTGGATTTGGCGGCGGTGGTAGTCATGGAGGCATGAACATGGATGATATTTTCAGCCAGTTTGGAGATATTTTTGGTGGTGGTTTCGGTGGATTTGGCGGAGGCGGAGGGTCTCGTCGCGTTAAAGGAAGCAATCTACGTATCAAAGTAAAATTGACTATTGAAGAAATTGCTAATGGCGTTGAGAAAAAAGTAAAAGTTAAACGTAAAGTTCAAGCACCAGGCGTAAGCTATAAAACATGTTCTACTTGTAATGGTCAAGGACAAGTAATGCGCGTAACCAATACTATTTTAGGAAGAATGCAATCTGCTTCGACTTGTCCAACTTGTGGTGGTTCGGGACAAATCTTGGATAAAAAACCAAATAATGCAGATTCTCAAGGAATGGTTGCCGAAGACGAAACGGTTTCTATAAAAATTCCTGCAGGTGTTGTTGACGGAATGCAATTGAAAGTTTCTGGTAAGGGAAATGATGCTCCAGGAAATAGTGTTTCGGGAGATTTGATTGTTGTTATCGAAGAAATCGAGCATGAATTTTTGAAACGTGAAGGTGAAAATCTTCACTACGATTTATATATCAGTTTTGCAGAAGCAGTTCTTGGAATTTCAAAAGATATTGATGCTGTAAACGGTAAAGTAAGAATAAAACTGGAAGAAGGAATTCAGTCAGGTAAAATTCTAAGATTAAAAGGAAAAGGAATTCCAAGTATCAATGGTTATGGAAGCGGAGACTTACTAGTACATGTAAATGTTTGGACTCCTAAAACGTTGAACAAAGAGCAAAAGCAATTCTTTGAAAAAGCGTTGACGGATGATAACTTTACTCCAAGTCCTGAAAAATCAGACAAATCATTTTTTGAAAAAGTAAAAGATATGTTTTCTTAAATTACTTTTCAAAAAAGTTTAAAATATAAATCCCTATTCTAATTGTTTTTAGAATAGGGATTTTTTTAGCTTTTCTTGGATGTGAAACGGGATTTTAAGAAAAATATTTTTGGTAAAATAAATTCAACTAAAACTCAATCTTGACATGTTTTTTTATGTCTGTTTTAGAGTTTGTTTTCTTTTAAATCTTTAGCTAAACTTGCTGTTTTTAGTCTTTTATTTAGCTTTAGATATTCTACGTCGGATAGATTGTCAATCATTAATTGACGATTATAATAATTTATGTGTTCAAGAATTCCAAAAACATTGACAAAAAGCCCCCATAAAATTAAGTTTTTAGGTATAATTTGCCAGTTATTTTGATAAATTTGAATGGCGAATATTATTGGAATCAAAGCGATTAATGTCAAATTTAATTTTTTGGAATTCTTAAAAATATTTAGGTTTTTTTCTTCATCAAACGATTTATTGATCAGTCGGTATAGTTTTAATTTCCAATAGTGTTGTCCCTGTATTAATATTATTATGCAGAGTAAAAGTCCATATAAAAGGAAAAATATATCTGAAAATGAATTTTTATAGATTAGATAAATAAAAATCGTTGGGAATATAACAAAGGCGTGAAATCTTTCCATTGGGTAATAACCTTTTAATCTTTTAATTAGTTTTTGTTTAGTCATTGATTTCTAATGTTTATCTCTTAAAATTTAATATTTAATTTCTATATCTAGTTGTCTTACTTCTTCGGAAGTTTTTTTGTCCATTGCTAAGCCTATTACAATTCCGATTAGCATGCCAATTGGAAGACCTATTCCAAGTAATCCTATATTGCCAACGCTTAATCCAAAAGTAACTCCAATTGGTAATCCAAAAGCGGACATACCAATTGATAACCAAAGATTTCGATAATAGTTTTTTGGTATGATTTTAAGTTCTTTTTCAACTAACTTTATAATTTTGGATTGTTTCTGTTTGATTAATTTTCTGAATTTATTATCTATGAGAGATATAGAATTTAATTCTTCAATATCTTGATTAATTAATTTAATGATTTTATGAGGTAGTTCTTTTTTTATTAATTCTTTTACTAGTTTTTCAAGCTGAACATAAATTTTACTTAATTTAATGTTTTCAGAGATTTCCTGTCTTTCTTTTAGTTCAATTAAACTCATAGATTTTTGCTTTTCAAAATGACTGTTAACTTGTTTATAAGCAGTGTAAATATGAGACTTTTATTACGCTAATATATAAAATGTTTTTTAATTTGATGAATGTTTTAAGTATTGATATAAATTGGCTTTGGTGATTTTTTTTCTTTGATTTTAAAATAAAGTTTCTAAAAGGGCTTAATGTTTCTTCTAGCCCAGATGGGAGTGGCATCCTGTGTGCCCGGAGTTCGGGCAGACAGATATAACGGACAGCTGGAATTAGCTCCTTATTTAGCTTTATACACTGAAGATTTAAGCAATTCATAACTATAATTGGTTTCGGAATCCTGCTGTAATCATTGCTAAATTGATTACTTTTGCAAATCTAAAAAAGTAGTATGAATAATATACTTGAAGTCAACAACGTAGTAAAACAATACGGCGATTATGTCGCCCTCAACTCTGTTTCTCTTTCGGTTCCTAAGGGCAGTATTTATGGTTTATTAGGTCCAAATGGAGCAGGAAAAACTTCCCTAATTCGAATTATCAATCAGATTACAATGCCTGATAGTGGCGAAATAATTCTTGATGGTGAAAAACTTCAGCCTAAACATGTACAATATATTGGCTATCTTCCCGAAGAAAGAGGTTTATATAGCACTATGAAAGTGGGTGAACAATGCTTGTATTTGGCACAAATGAAAGGATTGACTAAAGGTGAAGCCAAAAAACAACTCGAATATTGGTTTGACCGCTTGGGAATTCAAGGTTGGTGGAACAAGAAAATTCAAGAACTATCTAAAGGAATGGCACAAAAAATTCAGTTTGTGGTTTGCGTTTTGCACAAACCAAAGTTGTTGATTTTTGATGAGCCTTTTTCTGGATTTGATCCTGTAAATGCTAATGTGATTAAAGATGAGATTTTAGCTTTGAAAGAGGATGGGGCAACAATTATTTTTTCGACCCATAGAATGGAAAGCGTTGAGGAATTATGCGACCACATTGCATTAATTCACAAATCAAATAAGTTGATAGAAGGGAAATTAATTGATGTAAAAAGACAATTCAAAACCAATAGTTTTGAAGTAGGAATATTGTCAGACAATGTAGAAGGATTGATGTTTGATATCACTAAGAAATTTAAAGTAGGACAAGCAAATTTTAAATCTTTAAACGATGAAATAAAATTAGAGATTCAAATTGGAAACGCTACACCAAATGAATTACTAAATGTTTTAACGCAGCGTGGTCAAGTGACACATTTTGTAGAAAAAATTCCTAGTGTGAATGATATTTTTATCCAAACAGTCAGTTAGTTTTGAATTACGAAATAGAAATTATGAATTATGATTTCGGAAGTGAAAATCAGATTCATAATTTAAAATTCTTAGTTCAAGTATTGTAATTCATAATTTATAATTCATAATTAATTCAATGAGTATTATATCATTAATCATAAAAAGAGAATTTATAGCCAAGGTTCGCAATAAGTCATTTATTGTGATGACTTTTTTAAGTCCGTTGTTATTTGTTGGAATTGCAGGTTTTGTTGCCTATTTAAGTTCCATGAAACCCGAAACCAAACTTATTGCTATTCATGATGAATCGGGTTTGTTTGTTAATGAGTTTATGGCTTTAAACAATAAAAACAGCGATTATAAATATTTGGATTATTCCAGAATAAATCTTCAGGTCCTTAAAGACAGCATTACCAGAGAAAATTATGAAGCCTTACTTTATATACCCAAAACGACTACTAATAAAGATTTAGAAACTAAAATTCAATTGGTTTCCAATGATAGTCCTAGCATTATCTTTATTGAAAAAACACAGGGAATTATTGCAGATAAATTAACGAAGGATAATCTGGAATTAGCTCATTTGGATACTTTAGCTATTAAAAAGGCAAAAGCCGAAGTCGTTTTGAAATTATCAAAAGCATCAGGTGAAGAGAGTCTGCGTGGTTTAAATGAAATAAAAATTGGTATTGGTGGAGCGTTTGGCTATCTCATTATGATGTTTATTATTATTTATGGTAATATGGTGATGCGAAGTGTGATTGAAGAAAAAACCAATCGTATCGTTGAGATTATTATTTCATCGGTAAAACCATTTCAACTGATGATGGGAAAAATAATAGGTACTTCATTGGCAGGTTTGTTACAGTTTATAATTTGGACAGTTATAGGTTTGGCATTAATGTTTGCTGCTTCAGCTTTTTTTGGGGTTAATATTACTCCAACCGCTAAAGTTTCTCCAGAGATGATGCACGCGGCGCAACAAGAATTCTCAGGGACGGCTCAAATGTATATTAAAGAAATATGGAACCTTCCTATCGCAAGTATTTTGATAGGTTTTATTGTGTATTTTATTGGGGGGTATTTTTTATACAGTTCTTTTTATGCGGCTATTGGAGCTGCCGTTGATAATCAAACGGATTCGCAACAATTTCTTTTGCCTATCATCATGCCTTTGATGTTGAGTGTTTATATTGGATTTTTTACAGTGATTAATGACCCGCATGGAACTATCGCTGTAGTTTTTTCTATGATTCCGTTGACATCACCTATTGTAATGTTAATGCGTATTCCTTTTGGTGTACCATGGTGGCAAATTGCAATTTCCGTATCTTTGTTGTTCGCATCGTTTTTTGGTGTCGTTTGGTTTGCTGCCAAAATTTACCGTGTTGGAATTTTAATGTATGGTAAAAAACCAAGTTGGGGCGAGTTATATAAGTGGCTTAAGTATTAAAAAAGGAAGTTGCTTAGTAACTAAGTCGCTAAGTTTTTAAGGATTTTAGAAAAAGCTTAGAAACTCAGAATCTTTAAAAAAAATATATGAGTAAAATACTGATTATTGAAGACGAAGAAGCAATTAGAAGAGTATTGGTTCGGATACTTGCTGAAGAAAATGAGTCTTATGAAGTGGATGCTGCTGAGGATGGTGTTATTGGACTTGAAAAAATAAAAGAGAATGATTACGATTTAATTTTGTGTGATATTAAGATGCCAAGAATGGATGGTGTCGAATTGCTCGAAGCGGTAAAAAAGTTTGATACTGAGGTTCCAATTGTAATGATTTCAGGTCATGGTGATATGGAAACAGCGATAAATACGATGCGCCTTGGAGCTTTTGATTATATTTCGAAACCACCAGATTTAAATAGGTTGTTGAATACGGTTCGTAATGCTTTGGATAGAAAAAAACTGGTTGTCGAAAATAAAATTTTAAAAAAGAAAGTCAGTAAAAAATACGAAATAATAGGGAATTGTGAACCTATCAATCTTGTTAAAATCATGATCGATAAAGTTGCCCCAACCGATGCAAGAGTTTTGATTACTGGACCAAATGGAACCGGGAAAGAATTGGTTGCTCATCAATTGCATGACAAAAGTGAACGTTCTACAGCTCCAATGATAGAAGTGAATTGTGCTGCGATACCAAGTGAATTGATAGAAAGTGAATTGTTTGGTCATGTAAAAGGGGCATTTACTTCGGCAGTGAAAGATCGTGCTGGGAAATTTGAAGCGGCTAATAAAGGAACTATTTTCTTAGACGAAATTGGCGATATGAGTTTATCTGCTCAAGCCAAAGTTTTGAGAGCTTTGCAAGAAGGAATCATTACACGAGTTGGTGCAGACAACGATATAAAAGTAGATGTTCGAGTAATTGCAGCTACGAATAAGGATTTAAAAAGCGAAATCGCAGCAGGTCGTTTTAGAGAAGATTTATACCATCGCCTTGCAGTTATTTTGATTAGTGTTCCTTCTTTGAATGATAGAAGAGAAGATATTCCTGCTTTGGTAGAGCACTTTACGATTAAAATTGCTAATGAACACGGAAATGCAGTTAAACTTTTTTCTAAAAAAGCAATTAGTTTGTTGCAAGAATACGATTGGACAGGAAATATTAGAGAATTGAGAAATGTGGTTGAACGCTTGATTATTCTTGGAGGAAACGAAATTTCTGAGAGTGATGTTCGGGCTTTTGCAAGTAAATAAATTAAAGATAAGAATACATCGTTAGTAAAGATGTAATAATTCATAGCTTTTGGCTCATGCCTTATGCTTAATTACTGAAAAAATGAAATTAAAAAAAATAAATCAAGTATTGCAGGAAGCCTTAATAGATAGTGGATTGATAGAAGCTAATGAATTGCAAAAGGAAACTTTTTCGACCATAAAAAGTGGAGCAGATGCTATTATTTCTTCGTCTAAAGGTTCAGGTAAATCAACAACTATTGTTATGAATGTAATTCAGCAATTGATTTGTGAAGGAGAAGAATCGCCTCGCGCCCTAATTTTTGTAGAAGACAAAGCAAAAGTACTTGAAATGGAAGCACTTTTTGAAAAGTTTGGGAAATTCACTAATTTGAGAGTGTTTGGAGTTCATGAGAAAGGAGATATGGAATATGATAAAAATTATGTTTCAGCTGGAATCGATGTTCTTATAGGAACTCCTGTTAAATTAAGTGATATGTTTACTACGGCTGGTTATAATGTAAACCGATTGAAGATGTTTATTATTGATGATACCGATTCTATTTTGAAATTGAGAAATGAAACAAAAATCATGAGAATTTCAAATAGTATTACCAAAACACAACGAATTATTTTTACAGATAAAATTACAGAGCGCATCGAAATATTAGCCGATAAAATGTTATTAGAACCTTTTGTCTTTGATTTTGATGAAGAGTATGACGAAGATGAAGAGGATTTTGAAGAGGAAGAATCTGTGTTTCATGATGTTGATGATTTTGAAGAATCTGACGAAGAAATAGGTGACGAAGAAGAATAGTTTTTTTAATAATAAAAAAAAGTGTTTTTTTAAACATAGCTAATAGTTTAAGAAACAAAATTTAATTCGCTTTTTAACTTGAAGATTTGATATACAGTAATTTAAAAAATAAAATATTATGGGATTAATGAAAGTATTTTCGGGAAGTGAAATTTTAGCTTTGGCATTGCAAAAAAAAATTGAAGATGCAGGAGTAGAAACATCTATAAAAAATAATATTCAATCGGCTAGAATGTCTGGTTTTCCAAATACAGACTCAGCAGTTGAGGTATTTATTCAAGAAACAGATTTTGCAAAGGCAAATCCAGTTATCGAAGAATTTAGGTTAAGTATCTAGTTAAATTAATTTTTGATTTACCTTGAACTTAGTGTATCAAGGTTTTTTTTAGCTTGTTTACAGTATAATTAAACGGGCTGTCTATATAATATTTATGAATGAAAGAAGTTAAATACAAAATGATTGTTTTGGATATGGATGATACATTGTTGACAGACAATCATACTATATCTGATGAGAATAAAGAAATGATTTTTAAAGCCCAAGAATTGGGAGTTTATGTCGTTTTGGCCTCTGGAAGACCTACTTCAGCAATGACAGAATATGCTAAAGAATTGAAAATGGATTTTTATAATTCATATATGCTTTCTTATAATGGAGCCGTAATTACTGATTTGGCAGCTGATAAAGTACTGTTTGAACAAACCTTGACCAAAGAACAAATCCACGAATTATATGATTACAGTTTGGAAAGCAAAACGCATATTATAACCTATGTTAATGATGCAATTGTTAGCGAAACCGATTCTGAATATATCGAAATAGAAAAGCATATAACAGGTTTAGCTCATAATAAAGTCAGTAGTTTTAAGGATGAAGTTCAGACAAATGCTGTAAAGTGTATTTTACTGGAAGAGCCTTCTTATTTGAAAACTGTTGAAGATGATTTGAAATTAAAAATGCCTCATTTAAGTATTTCAATGTCAAAACCTTTTTTTCTTGAAGTAGCTCAACAAGGGATTGATAAAGCATATAGTTTGAAAAAATTGGCAGAGAAATTAGATATTCATCAAAGTGAAATTATAGCTGTAGGAAATGCTGGTAATGATTTGACGATGATAGAATATGCAGGTTTAGGTGTTTGGGTAGATAATGTAACCCCAGAATTAAGAGATAAAGGAAATGTTATTGTAGCTTCAAATAATGATCATGGTGTTGCTGAGGTTATAAAAAGATATATTTTGAATTAAAGAAAGAGATAAATTCAAATTACAAATTTGAATTTTAAAGCATAAAAAAACCGTTTCATTACTAAATGAAACGGTTTTTTTGTAGAATATAAATTATTATTTTTTAGCTACTGAGATAAAGTAATTGTTCCCGTCTCCCATAGTAAGTTTCACTCTTTCGTCACAAAGATCGATGCTAAATTTTTCGTTGTTGTAGCAAGTACAAGTTGTTTTTTTATCTTTAGACATTTCATTCTCGCATTTACCAGTTTTGTAATTGGCCAATTGAGGAGTATAAAATGATACTAAATCTGTTGATGCAGTTACTAGAGAGATAATACTTGCCGAGTTGTCATTAGCAATTCTATAAACAATTCTATCAGTATAATTAATGTTCTCTACAGAAACTTTTCTAATATAAGTATAAGATGTTGAAGCTGTTTCTACTGATTTTTCTTCAAATTTAAAACCAAGACTTCTGATGTCAAGATTAAATTTTTCTTGTGAGTTATAACTAGCCCAACTAGTCAAAGTACTGATTGTTGGAAAAGGATTTTTAGTTGCTATTGTTGGTGCATTTTGTGCTTGTGAGCAAAGAGTAATAAATAGTAGGGAGATTGTTAGACAGATTGATTTCATTTTTTATTTATTTAATATTGACCTACTCTTTATGGTTTTCGGTGATCCCATTTATCTTTAATTTAAACTATCGTTTGTTTTTCAGGTGGCATATAACAAAAGGCGAACCAATATACACAGATGGTGAAATGTTGTTGCTTTAGCTCTGTTTTTTGTAAAACTTTTATTTATTTCAGAATCAAATAGATCTAAATTATTCCTTGGAATAATTAGTTTTTTGATTTACAAAAATGAGTTTATAACGCAACTTTATTGGTGTTGATAAAGCTTTTGCCGTTAGTTTGTTTTTGGTGAGGTGAAATTAACATTTAAAAACATAAGAACAAAATCGAGATTACTTTATATTTAAAATAATTTAAGGTTATTATTGGTCATATTTAGATTGATGAAACTTTATATACACATAATCATTTTGTTAGACTTTTTAGTATAGCTCAAAAAATGTAAAAATTTATTATTTGAGATTCAAATTTTATATGGATGTAATATGCAATTATCGTTTAAAATGTTTAAATAAAATAAAAATATAAGAACTTGAAATTCAGTTTATTTCGAATTTCGTTTTCATGAATATTGTTTGTAAATTTGCACACTTAAATTTTTTGACAACGATTTCATTAGTTTAAGATAATTATGGAAAACAGAAAGAAAGTCGCTTTTTATACTTTGGGTTGTAAACTGAATTTTTCAGAAACATCAACCATTGCCCGAAATTTACAAGACGAAGGTTTTGACCGTGTTGATTTTGAAGAAGTAGCGGATATGTATGTAATTAATACTTGTTCGGTTACTGAGAATGCAGATAAACAGTTTAAACAAGTCGTACGTAAAGCGATGAAATTAAACGATAAAGCTTTTGTCGCAGCAGTAGGGTGTTATGCACAATTGAAACCTGAGGAATTAGCAAATGTGGATGGAGTAGATTTGGTTTTGGGAGCTACAGAGAAATTCAAGCTGGCTGATTATATCAATGATTTGTCTAAAAATGATTTTGGAGAAGTGCATTCTTGCGAGATTGCCGAGGCCGATTTTTATGTAGGCAGTTATTCTATAGGAGATAGAACCCGTGCTTTTTTGAAAGTGCAAGATGGTTGCGATTATAAATGTACTTATTGTACAATTCCACTAGCTCGAGGAATTTCTCGAAGTGATGAATTGGAAAATGTATTGAAAAATGCTTACGAAATTTCAAAACAAGACATTAAAGAAATTGTTCTGACAGGAGTAAATATTGGAGACTATGGAAAAGGGGAGTTTGGTAATAAAAAACACGAACATACTTTTCTTGAATTAGTTCAGGCTTTGGATAGAGTAGAAGGAATCGAAAGATTACGTATATCCTCTATTGAGCCTAATTTATTGAAGAATGAAACTATAGAATTTGTATCTAAAAGCAGAACGTTTGTACCACATTTTCATATTCCATTGCAATCAGGAAGCAATGATATTTTGAAATTAATGAAGCGTCGTTATTTACGTGAAGTTTATACCGAAAGAGTTAATAAAATTCGTGAAGTTATGCCACATGCCTGTATTGGTGTAGATGTTATTGTTGGTTTTCCAGGAGAAACTGATGAGCATTTTTTAGAAACGTATCATTTTTTGAATGAAATGGATATTTCCTATTTACACGTTTTTACATATTCTGAAAGAGATAATACCGAAGCGGCTGTAATGGAAGGTATTATTCCTGCTAATGTTCGCGCTAAACGTAGCAAAATGTTACGTGGTTTATCAGTTAAAAAACGCCGTGTTTTTTATGAGAGTCAATTAGGAAGTAACAGAACGGTACTTTTTGAGAGTGAAAACAAAGAAGGCTATATTCATGGTTTTACGGAGAATTATGTAAAAGTAAAAACACCTTGGAATCCAGAATTAGTAAATACATTGCACGAAATCAATTTAACAAAAATTGATGAAGATGGAAGTGTGAGAATGGAATTTTTGAATGTTGAGGTGTAATAAAATATTGTAAAAATTAAAATATTTTTAAACCATTAAGAGATTAAGAAAATTAAGTGCAAAGCTTAATAAACTTAATCTCTTAATGGTTTTATATTTTTAGCAAATGGTTGCTAAGGATTCGTGGACCAAATACTACTGTTTTTGATAAAAACGCGTTTGTTTAATTTTAGTTGAGCGATAATGAGTTCAGCCATATCTTCTGATTGCATTACTTTATCGGGGTTACCATCTGTAAGATTTAATTCTTTTGCCATATCAGTTGCAACTGTACTTGGAGTTAAAGCGGTAACGCGAATGTTGTGTTTACGAACTTCTTGCATCAAAGAATCAGTCAATCCTAAAACAGCAAACTTAGAAGCGCTGTAGGCACTAGTTAATGCATTTCCGTTTAATCCCGCTGTAGATGAAATATTGATGATATCTCCAGTTTGTCTTTCGATCATGTTAGGAAGAATGGCACGGGTTACATAATAAGTTCCCATTAAATTTACCTGAATGATACGCTCCCATTCGGTTGGTTCTAATTCTAAGAACTTTCCAAAGGCTGCGATTCCGGCATTATTAATCAAAATATCAATTGTTTTGAATTCAGCTAAAGCTTTTTCTACAGCTGTATTTACAGAATTGATGTCAGCAACATCTGCAGTTATTGCTAAAGCTTTCACTCTTAATGAACGTGCTTTTGCTGCTACATTGTCGATATCTTCCTGTGTTCTTGCTATTAAAATTACGTTAACACCTTCTTTAGCCAAAGCCAATGCAATTGCTTTTCCAATTCCTTTTCCAGCTCCTGTAATTAGAGCATTTTTATTTTTTAAGTCGTTCATCTTTTATTTCTTTTGTTCTAAAACAAAGTTAAGGTATTTGATGAGGCTTGAAGTTGTGGTTTGTGTGAAAAAAAAGCTAATTTTTAAAGGAATGAAATAATGTAACTTCGATTTTTTTTAGCCACAGATTCACAGATTAAAAAAGATTTATTTTGAAAATCTGTGAATCTGAAATCTATTATATCTGCTAAAGGCTCTTTAAAACTGTTATTTTATCTTAATATAATAAGTGTTAATTTCCCCTTCAAGAGCTTTTTTTCTTAACTCAGGATTTTTTATAACTCCCCTATCATCAGCTAGTATTATAAAACTACCATTTTTGTCCATTTTTAATTCCCAAATCAATCTTGTTTCATTATTAATTAATCTAAGAGTTAATTCCCAAACCTCACCATTTTCAAATTTTATTAATTGACAGCGATCATTGTTATAATGTTGGTTTCCAAAATCATATATAAATGTGATTTTTTTTATAGATTCTTCTTCCTCTTTACCTGATTCTATTTTGAAAAAATTAATTTCGTTGTCATTAAATTTTAGAAATTCTCCAAAATTAATATCTGTATTATTGAAGTTTTCATTTTTTTGCATTTTCCATCTACCTTTTAATTCTTTTTGGACAACATTTTGAGAGTAAACATTGATGCAAAGAATTAGCATTAATAGTGTTAAGTGTTTTTTCATAATGTTGGTTTATAATAATATTTCACTTCTCAATAGACTTCATATAAGAAGTGAAGTGTATTTACAAAGTTTGTTGTTTTTTCTTTATAAATAAAATTCGTTTAATTCTTTTGTCTTTAAACCTATTTCACGGTTTCTACCAAGCGAATAAATTCTGCTTTATAACCGTCTTCATCATTAGACAATCCTTCTTTGGCTAGTTTTTTAATATCTTCTGTAGCCTTATTAGAAACCAAATTCGAATCTCTTAATTTTAATCCAAACCAAGCAACAGCAGCACTAAATTTGAAATCATCAGATGAATTTTTTAAAGGAATGGATTTGTTTTCAACGGTTTTAACCATTTCAATACTTTTGTCTCCATCTGGTTTTTTATAGCGGAATTTTATAGTTGCCAGTTCATCAGAATAATCACTTTCATTTGAATCACTTTTAGTGTATTTCAAATCGGGTTGATTGTTAATATAATCACTTTTCACACCAGTTGGAATTACTTCGTACAAAGCTGTAACAGTATGTCCGCTTCCTAATTCACCTGCATCAATAGCATCGTTGGTGAAATCTTCTGAACGTAGTTTTCTGTTTTCATATCCAATCAATCTATACGCTTGAACGTGTTTTGGATTAAATTCGATTTGTATTTTTACATCTTTAGCGATAGCAAACATAGAACCTTTGAACTCTTTTCCTAAGAATCGATTGGCTTCCTGAATATTGTCGATGTATGCATAATTCCCATTGCCTTTATCAGATAGAGTTTCCATTTTACTATCTTTATAATTCCCCATTCCATAACCCAAACAAGTCAAGAAAACCCCGGATTTTCTTTTTTGTTCAATTAAAATCTGTATATCAGTATTGGATGAGGCGCCAAGATTAAAATCGCCATCAGTAGCCAGAATTACGCGATTATTCCCTCCTTTAATGAAATTTTCTTCGGCTAATTTGTAGGCTAATTCTATTCCTGCACCACCCGCAGTACTTCCACCCGCATTTAGATTTTCCAGAGCATTAATTATTGTTTGTTTTTGATCTCCAGCAGTTGGAGGCAAAACCATTCCTGCTGCTCCAGCATAAACAACAATAGCTACTTTGTCTTTTTTTCGCAGTTCGTTTACCAAAATTTTCATTGACTGTTTTAATAATGGTAATTTGTTGGCATCACTCATAGAACCAGAAACGTCAATCAAGAAAACGAAATTGGAAGCAGGTAAATTATCTGTTGGGATATTTTTTCCCTGTAAACCAATTTTTAATACTTGGTGTTTTGGATTCCAAGGACAATTGCTGTATTCCGTATTAATTGAAAACGGATGCTGATCTTGTGGTTGTGGGTATTTGTATTTAAAGAAATTCATCATTTCTTCGACTCTCACAGCGTCTTTTGGAACAGTTTGATCGTTGTTGATAAAGCGTCTTACATTGGTGTATGAAGCATTATCAACATCAATGGAGAAAGTTGATAGTGGTGCAGTTTTTGGGTTTTCAAATTGATTTTCAAGGAATGAATTATATTCTTCAATATTGTCTTTAAAATCTAATTCATGATAGTCAGCTCCTTTTTCGTTTAATTCCTCTTCTATTTTTTCAATCTTTTGCTCTTCTTCGTCAGTTGGATATTTTGAAGTTATCATAATAACTCCATTTTTACCTTTATTTCCAAAGGTTTTTTTTGCGTCAATAATTTTTACAACTTCTATTGTTTGAAATTCATTAAAATCAATAGTATTTAATTTTCTTTTCGAAATTTTATAACCATTAAGAAAAAGCAGTGGCTTGTCATTTGTACTAAATTCTTTGCCACTTTTTTGAATAATTTCATCTATAAAACTTGTATTGTTTTTATTTGTTCCCTTTTCTGAATTTGAAATAACTTTGTCTTTATTTTTTTTCTTTGCCAAACGGACTGTTTTATTCTTAATTGTAGAAATTGAACCCGTTAAAGAGGAGTGCTTAACAGTTCCATAACCAACCACGACTACTTCATTCAAAGCCATTGAACTAGGTGCTAATTTTATATTTATTTTATCAGATTTTTCGATTGTAGCATAACTGTTTTCGTATCCTAAATAACTAAAAACGAGTTGATTTCCTTTCTCAGCTTGAATACTAAATTTTCCATCGAAGTTGGTAGTAACATAGTTTTTTGCTCCATTAATAACGACATTAACTCCTGGAATAGGAATATTTTTTTCGTCAGTGATTATTCCTGTAATTGTTCTTTTGACAGCATCATAAGAAGAAGTGATTTTCGCTGTAACATTTTTTTCTTCTAAGGTAATAGCTTTGGTTTTCGCTGAAATCTCTGCTGAAGTCACTTGAACCCCTGTTACACGTCCTTTTAATGCTTCGTTTACATCTACGACTACTGGTATTTTTTCTAAATCCTCAGCAGAAATTATAGCAACAGAAGAGCCTGTTAAATCTGATTTTTTAATAGTTTCATTTTCTTTTGAGTTTATAATAGGTTTAGAAATATTTGTTTCTTCAATTACAACTGGTTTTTTAATCTGTTTTTTCAGTATAATTTCAGCATCAGGTTTAATAATTTCTGAAGGTTTTTGAGTAGTATTTGTGTCTTCTTTTTCTTGAATAACTACATTGTTTTGTTCTGTTCCTTTTGGAGTGATTATCCTCGAATCAGTTTTAAGGAACTGATAACCCAGTGAAAAAAACAATAGGAGTGAAGCTGCAATAGCTAACTTTTTCCAAAGAACAATTGTTTTTTTATCTTCTTTTTTATCGAGTTTTTCTTCTACACGCATCCATACTTTTTCGAATGCAGGAAAGTCTTTTTCTTCTGCTTTTTGGGAAGCATTTTTTATTTTGTTGAATATTTTATCTTGATTGTCCATGACTATTTCGCTTTTTGGTAATACAAATTGTTTACTAACTCTTTGAGCTTGGTTTTTGAAGCATTCAATTGTGATTTAGAAGTGCCTTCAGAAATGTTAAGCATAGCTGCAATTTCTTTGTGACTGAAACCTTCAATAACGAAAAGATTAAAAATGGTTTTGCAACCGTCAGGGATGTGATTTAGTAAATTGAGTAAATCTTCCTCTTCAAGTTCTGTCACTTCGTCTGTAAAAGGTTGTGAAATAGTTTTTACATCATCGAGATACAAATTGAAATTGGTTTTTTTCTTGATGGTTGCCAAACAATGATTGACCGTGATTTTTCGACACCAAGCTTCAAAAGCACCAAACTCTTTCAGTTGATCGAGTTTTGTAAAAATAGTGTAGAAAGCATCGGCTAAGGCTTCTTCTATTTCTTCTTCTTTCTTTAGGTAACGCTTGCAAGTGCGATACAGTTTTGGAGCCATAAGCTCATACACCTGACGCTGGGCGTCGCGATGCATTTTTTTGCAGTTGGAAATTAAGTTTTCGTTTATCACAATTGTTGTCTTTCTACTAAAGAGGATTAAAAAGAGAAAAAGGTTGGGAAGGGATTAAAATATTTTATGTTTTAGAACAGATAGCTCATAAATAATAGTTTCTAGTTTTGGTAAATCGACAGCCTAAATTAGAATATTGTTTTTTATAATGGCAAAAAAAAAAAGATAGTAGTGTTCTTTAAAAAAAACCTACTATCTTTTTTGATAATCTTTAACTTTAATTTTTAATTAAAAAGAAAAGCAATTACTTTTTCTTCAATAAAACTTTCTCTTGAGTGAATTGATAGGCTTCATCTAAAAAAGAAATCATTTTTTTCCAATCTGCATTTGGCCAATAGTATTTATTGTATTTCTTTGATGTTTTAATAGTTAATTTGTTGCCTTCTATTTTTGCAGTACTAATAAATTCTCCAGTTTCATTTTGTACTTTTTTATTCAGTTTTTCAATTCCAGAAGCAGTATATCCTGAAGGGATTTCAAATACAATTTCATTTTCGTAGCTACGTGGGTAAGGCGAATACACATTGTTTTTTCTATCCTTTTCTTTTTTGGTAATTTCTACTTGTTTGGTTAGGAATTTTCCAATTTCAAAGATATAATTATTACCGGCTTTTTTTATTAAATCCTTTTTGATTGCGAAACCTTCATTTAAAATAAGTGGAGAGTTTGTTCCGTATCTTCCTGTGTTTACAGTAGAAAAAGTATAGTCTTCTATTTCAAAACCAAATTCTTCGCTTATATCTTTTTTATATTTTTCTGATAGTTGTTCTTTAAGTTTACTTATAAATGCATCGTATTCTTTTATGTATTTTGCTCTTTCTTTTTTACTCTTTATACGATCATTTAAAGATTCTGTGATGTATTTAGAATTATCTTCATGTACATAATCATAAAACTTTACACGATCAGATTGTTCTTCTTCTTTAATGTGCCCTAAATATTGCATTTCACGATTGACTTTTATAGTTGAAAAATCATCTGCAATAGTTATGTTTGACACAACTTTCGAAGCATTATCATTGGCTGATGTTTCTGGTAAAGTAGTATTTACGGCATCTACAATTTTTTTTCCTTTTGAAATTTGCATAACATAGGCTTTTGTACCTTCTAGATTGCTATCAAATATATCCGTGTTTGAAAATGACGAAAACTCATCTAAATAGATAGGTTTTGGAGTGTTTATTCTAAGAAGAACTTTTAAGTTTTGCTGAATTAGTAAGTCATCGATTGATCCATTTTCTCTACCAGTTGCTACAATTAAATCATAATCAATTTTGTTCTCTTTTAGGAACTTCATGAAATAATTAATAAATCTTGTTTGAGAATCCATATACCATGTAAAGTCATCTTGGTAATATTTGTAGACACTAAATAGTTTTTGATTTTCTACCACCAATGGTTCAATGAATTGAGTGTAGAACTTATGTCTGGCAAAATAATACACTTCCCTTACTTTTTCTTCGTCACTCGAAAATTTATTGTTTTTTATAAATTTTTCTACCGGTGATAAATCTCCAGCAGGTCTGAATTTATCATTATAAAATTCAAAGACTTCTTCTTTTGAAACGGTCTTTTTTACAACACTTTCTTTTTCAGATAAAAAGGCATATGCTCTTTCTTCAAATTTTCCTGATCTTGCAAAAAACACTTGAAATTTATAACATGGCATTTCTGCCAATGGATAAAACCAACGAGGAAATTCATTCTTTTCAATATCTTTGGCTTCTAATACATATTGTCTTTCGCCACCTTTGTTTGTCTTTATTTCTTTGAGTTCTGGAGCTCCATTATAAGTATTGAAATTTAGAAAAAAATCATTTTCAGTTTTAAAATTAATTTTTAAATTCATTATTGGATAAGTGTCACCAAGTGTAGTTTCCTCTGGATCAAATCCTAATTCATATTTGGAATTAAAAGGTTCAATACTGTAGAAATACATATCAATTATATCTCCAACTTCAAGATTTGAAATGGCTATCTTTTTTTCTTTGTCAATTTCTTTCGCTTCCTTTTCAATATCAATTATAATTTCTTTACCATTTGGTTTGAGTATTTTTACCCCAAGAATGCTGGTTGACTTTTTAGAAGTATACCCTTTATTCGAATAAAATTTGTCTTCAAAAGAGAATTCAGAAAACTCTTTAACCGCAGCTAAATCCTGTAATTTAATTCTTTTTCTTATAGCAGAAGTATATTTTACACTTGTGCCAAATTTATGATAGTCATAATATTCATTTTTATAAATTATAACAGCCGATTCATCTTTCCATTTGCTAGGAACTTCCGTAACCTTATTATATTCATCGGACTTTCCCCAAAAAAAAGTTTCAATTTCGGCCTTGTCTTGAGCAAAAATTGAAAAACTTAATAAAAAGAAGAAAAAAGTAAAAATAGATTTCATGTTGTATTACTGTGTTTTTGTTAGTACAATTTGTTGATTATAGTTTGAATTAAGGTCTTTATTGAAAGCATTCCATTTTTGTATTTCGCTTGCTTTTATTTCAGCATTTTTAAAAACAAATTGCTTCTTGTAAATGATTTCTTTGTCGGTTTTCTGAAAAGTTATTGAAACACTATAATTATTTTCTTTTACTATCAGATCAGTTGGGATTTTGCTTACTTTATATCCAGTTGGGATTACAAATACGGTGCTTGTTTCAAAATTTTCTTTATAATCAAATTGGTAATCAGTTTTTCTGTCTTTTAGTTCTAAATCTTTGAAATCATGACTGTATTCTAAATCAATATACATTTCATTATCAAAAGTTGAGACTTTATTGTCGATAGCAATGTCATAATCAATATTTAGTTTTATTTCTCTGTTATTTAAATCAGAGGTTTTTATATTATTAACTTGGATGTTTTTGTCCTGAGAAGATAAATAGTTTTCAAGTTTTTCTCTTTTTTTATCGGTTTTAAAAGAAGAGTAGATTTTTAAAAATTGAGTTCTACTTTCTCCAGAATAATTTCTGGAACAAGTCCCTTTTAATTTGTCTCCTTCGATAAAAATTTTAGATTTGTATGATTCTTTATTTGCCAAATCAGTAACCAATGGAACTTTTTCTATAATAAAATCATTTCCGTTTTCAATCATAACTTCTTTGTTCTGAATTCTTTCGGCATTTTCTCCAAAAGGAACATAATTTTCTGTACCATCAAGGAAGTATTTCTTTCCTTTGAGAAAGACAGTACAAATCATATGATTGTCAACCGCTAATGATGGTGTTTTATAATCATAGGCTATATGTTTGGTTCCAATCCAAGTTAAACGTGCATCAAAACCAGCTACTTTTAGCATTTGTTTTATTAGGTTGGCCATTCCTTTGCAATCTCCATAACGATTCTGAAATACGTGATTAGATTCATCTGGCTTAAAACCGGCTATACCATCTTCAAAAGCTATGTATCTAATATTGTCTTGAACCCAATAATAGATGTTTTTTATTTTTTCTTCATCTGTTTTAGCTTTTGCAGTAAGTTCGTTTACTTTATCTTTAAAAACAGTGGGGTCATCTTTCATTGTATCAATCAATGATTTATACCATTTGTATAAGTCTGCGGTTGAATTAAATAAAACAACTTCTTTCTCTTTGTATTTAAATGATTTTGCTATTACTAAAATATGTGGATACAGATAGCTTCTTCCTGGGGAATCTTCTTCCTTATATATCGCAGGAATATTGCTTAGGGTATAAGTAAAAACAGTATTGTTTTTTGAGTCTTTTGTTTCTTGTTTGGTAATATTGTTGCCGTCAAAATTGAATTCTTTTAGTTCAATGTTTAGCCAAGAAGGTACAGTAACGGTAATTTGTTTTTTTAAAACGGGAAATTCGTCATTGAAATAGAGCGCGGTAAAATATTTAACGTCGTCATATTTTTTTTCCAATGCGTATTTATAGGTGTATCCTTGTACTGGAAAGTCAATTTTCATGTATTTTACATGGGCATCATTATAAAATAAATCGTTGTCTTTGTAAAATTCGTCGTGAATACTAAAATCTGTTTTTTTATCATTTCTAAAATTCAAACTAAACTCTTCAATTTTAGACTCACTATCGTAAAATTCATATTTTTGAATATCAGCTCTATGGTTGATATTCATCAAAAGTTCATTCACTTTGTGTTTTACAATGACCTTGGTTTGGTCTTTGTTTATATCAAAAGTTATGTTTTCAGAACTTTCTAATATGGCAACATCGTCTTTTGTATAAGTTTCGCGTAGTGTTTTCGCTTTTGTTAAATCAGCATCGGTTGGGTCAATGTTTTTTTGAGCGAATAAGGGAGTTGAAAACAGTAGGATTACTAATACTTTCGAGGCAATTCGAATCATAGATTTTTTTTGGAAAAATACTACTTTTAATTTTAATTCAAAAACCTAAAATAAAATAATTTTCTTATTTTTTTGTCGCGGTTTTAATTTTCGTGCTGCTTTATTTTGATATTGTTAATTTATAAATTGTAGTTTCTAATACTTCAGTATCGTTATCCTCACAAAGTAAAAACTCTATTGTATCGTTTGTATTTTTATAAATGGTTATTCCTTCGAATTTTTGTGAATCACTGATTTTTTTGGTAAAAGCGATTTTCATAGTTTTGGTATCAATACAGCCGATAAAGCTTCCTAGAATTTTACCATCATGATAAGTCGATTTAGTGTCTTCGGCAGTTGCTAGAAAATATATTTTATCATCAATTGCAACAGCATCGGTAAAACTACTGCGTACTCCTTTTATTTTGGGCAATTTGTAGCTGTTGGATAGAATATTGAATTCATTAATTAGGTTTTTTCCTTGAATAGTAAACATTACATTTTTGGCCGATTCACCATTACCTCGATTAAATAAATACCATTCTTCTCCAGTGTATATAGCTCCTTCAATATTAAAATCTTCGGGTTTAATTTCTCCAAAACTTTGCATTACGGAGTACAAATCGGTCAGGTCGTTGGTACTGATTTCTTTTTCTTGCGTATTGATTTGAATCATTTTGTTTCTTTTTTGGGTTGATCCCGAACCAAAAACATAGAGTTTGTCTCCAAAATGAGTGATAGCCTCAAAATCGGGTTTTTCACTTTTTATAATATTTTCGGAGGCATTTTCTATTATTTTATGTAGTTGCAATGTTTGTGAAGGAATTGCATATTCGTATAGAAAACCACTGTTGTCTCCAATGATAAATAAACTGTTTTCCTTGTAAATGAGTCCAGAGGCTGAACCTATTCCTATGATGTGAAAAAGAATTTCGAGTGTAAATTTTTCCATTAAATGTATTTTGTAAATTAATGTCCTAGTCCAGATGGAAGTGGAAATCCTTTTGAAAAGAACAGCTATTTTTTCTTGTACTGGCAGAGCGACCAAGGGAAGCTCCTGCAAGTGCTTAGAAAAAAAGCAGTTCTTGAAAAAGATTATTTCACTAACTTTTATTTTAATTTGAGTTCAGTGAATTTCATATGCAACTAACAACTGGATTTTGTCTCTCAAAAGTAGTCTTTTTTTGTTGAAGAGGAAATTTGGCTTTTTTTGAATTTAAATGAGTATTTGATTAAGTGTTTTACAAGACATATTTCTGTGTTAATTGAAGAAATAAATATGTTGATGTAGCTACTTTGTAATCTAAGTTTTTATTTGTTAAAGTTTTGTTAATATTGAATTAATTGAAAGTGTGAAGTATTATGGTTTATTTGTTTGAAATTTAAATTAAACCTTATGAAAAAAATCATTTTATTAACGCTTTTCTTAGCTTTTTCTAGTTCATTTTTTGTTAGTTGTCAAAGTGATAGCAACGATGATATAGATCAACAATTAATACCAACTCCAACTTTAAATATAGAAGATCCTATTATAGTTCATCTATTAGAAAAGGGAATTAAAATTGAAAATATTAGAGATTTTGAAAATTTTTATCTTGTTGAAAATGATATAATGGTAAGTAAAGGCAAGTCACTTCTTACAGTTAAATCCTTTTCTAAAAAACAAGCATATATCAATACGTTAGTTTATATGAATAAAGTTAATTCAATGACTGTAAAAATTGATAGCTCAATTCCAAGGGTGAGTATACTAATCCGACAGGATATAATATAATACCTAACACACCTGCAGGTAATTCTCAAAATCTCGATCCTAATTCTGTAATGAATTCAAGTTTGACGAATTCAATTGGTTTTTCTAGTTTTGATTTAATTGCATCAAAATATTTATACCCTGATTTATATTCACTTAATGATATGATTACCTTTCCGTTTGGAGGTATGACTGAAATTAATGGGGGTACAGGGGTTCGAATTCAATGGCATCCAACATTTATCTCTACAGACAAAGTAAAGATTGAGCTCTTTTCTAGTGGTGTATTAATGAGTACCATAATAACAACAAATAATGGCTCGTCAAATACAGATTATATTCCTTCAGGTATCTATAGAATAAAAATATCATCTTTATCAGATTCTAGTTTGTATGATTCTGTGAGTTTTGATTATGTTAGAGATTAATAATAAAATTATCCTGTTGTTTAATTATGTGAAAATTTTTACACTTAGGATATAAAAAAGGACTTGGTTTCAGCGCTGGCTAGATATTTTTTTTAAGAATGCCACGGTTCTTTTTATGAGAATCGTGGTTTCTGTTTTTTATTTTTAAACCAGTTACATGAAAAATATATTTTCTCTTTTTATTCTTTTTTTACTGTTTTCTTGTGCAGATTCTAAATCTGAAGCTGAACGAATTAATGATTTGTATAAAAAGGATTTAGTTGTTTTACAAGATGAAGTTGTAGAGTTGCAACATTTAGTTGAAACTGATGCAGCATCGAAACAACTCCAAATTCAGTTTTTAAAAGTACACCAAAGTTATAAAAGGGTAGAGCCCATTTGTGAGTACTATTTTCCAACAGTTTCGAAAGCAATAAATGGGCCAGCTTTAGATGAATATGAGATTGATGAAGGAATGACAGTTCCGCCTGCAGGACTTCAAGTTATTGAGGAGTATCTTTTTCCTGAGTTCGATTTGATTACGAAAAATGATTTATTAAAAGAAATTGGGATTCTAAATGCTAATTTATATCGGTTAGAAATGGTTTCAAAAACGAATGATTTGACTGATTCTTCTGTTTTTGATGCGATGCGTTTAGAGGTTTTTAGAATTATTACATTAGGAATTACTGGATTTGATTTCCCAATTGCATAAAATTCTTTAGCGGAAGCGATAACATCATTAGAGACTATTGAAAAGCAGCTTGACATTTACGGTGATAATAAAGAAACTCTCATTGCTTTAAATATAGTAAAGCAAGGAAAAGAATATTTGAATACAAATGCGAGGTTTAATGAATTTGACAGAGCTTATTTTATTACAAAGTATTTAAATCCTTTGAGTAAATCTATTTATGAAACACAGTTAAGTTTTAAAATTCCTTTTTTTAAAGAAACTCGTGGATTGAAAGTGACTGCTCAAACCTTATTTGATAAAAATGTTTTTGATGCTGAAGCATTTTCTGGATTTCCAGATTATAAAACGACTAAAGAAAAAATAGATTTGGGTAAATTATTGTTTAATGACCCAATTTTATCGGGTGATAATTCTCGTTCTTGTGCTTCTTGCCATCATTCGGATAAAGCTTTTACTGACGGATTGGAGAAAGCAGTTTCATTGGACGGTACAATGATGGTAAAAAGAAATACACCAACATTAAGGAATATCGCTTTTCAGCGTAGTTTTTTTTATGATTCGAGAGTAAATTATTTAGAGGATCAGGCAATTGCTGTGATTACAAACGTAAATGAAATGCATGGATCTCTTGATAAATCAGCTTTGGATTTAAAGAAAAGCAAAAAATATGCTGCTGATTTTAAAAAAGCATTTCCAAACAAAGAAATTACTGCTTTTGAGATAAAAAATGCTTTGGCATCTTACATTCGATCTTTGAGTGATTATGATTCCAAATTCGATGGGTATATGAGAGGTGAAAATCAGATGGATCTCGACGAAATAGCGGGTTTTAATTTATTTACAGGTAAAGCTAAATGTGCAACATGTCATTTTATTCCTTTGACAAATGGAACTGTTCCTCCCAATTTTGACAGATCGGAAAGTGAAGTTCTTGGGGTTCCTGGGAAAAACAAAAAGATAGATATTGATTTTGGTAAATATGATTTGACACACGCTGAAGTGAATCGTTATTCTTTTAAAACACCAACAATTCGTAATATTGCTTTAACGGCTCCTTATATGCATAATGGTTTTTTTAAAACATTAGAAGAAGTTGTAGATTTTTATGATCAAGGCGGTGGAAGCGGTTTGAGTTTTAATTTGCCTAATCAAACTTTACCAACTGATAAATTAAAATTAACTCCTTTAGAAAAAAAGCAATTAATAGCTTTTATGAAAACTTTGACGGATAAAAAATTATATTAAGAGAATCAGATGTATTTAAGTAAATAAAAAATGTGCTGAATTACAGCACATTTTTTATTTATGTTGACTTTTTTATAGATCAAAGCCATAAGCTACGCGAAGGCCTACTTGACCAACACCTTTGCCTAAATTTCCACTATTATTCAATCTTAAAAAGTCATTGTATTGTTCATAGCGTAAAGAAACATCAATGTATTTTGTTGCGTAACCAATACTTGGTGCCCAAAGAAATGAGGTTTTGTGGTAATGAGGGTCAGTTACAAAAGCAGCACCGGCTTCACCCATTATGTAAAATTGATCATTCCAAATGAAAGCTTTGAAACCAGCTTTTGCTGGAACAAATCCAAGATCATCTCCATCGGCTTCACTTACAAATAAACGACTATATCCAGTTGTTAAAGTTAAAGAATATCTTTTGGATAAGTCATATTGTAGTCTGGCATCGGCACCTAAGGCTAATTTATAAGGATCGTGAACGGCATATCCTCCTGTTACACCTATTCCAAGACGAAAACCTTGATCATAATTTGTTGTTTCCTGCGCTTTAGTGTTATTCGCAAATAATATCGAGATTGCGAATACCATAATGATTTTGATTTTTTGTCTGATTTGCATGATTTTAAAATTTTAGTTTGTAAAAAAAATATAGTAATGCACTCATCTATTTTGAGTACTTTACAAAAGTATAACAGCAAACAAGCAGTCTTATTACAGAATTATTCATAAATTTTATATAATTTATGGTTCATATTTTATTATGTTTTCATTATAAATGAAATAATGTTCATAGAATTAATTTGTTCTAATTACCTTTGCCGATTCAATAAATTTAAAATGAACTTCTCTCAATACACCAAAGAATTTACCTATAATATTAAATTGGCTTACCCTGTAATTCTTGGAATGCTAGGGCATACTTTGATAGGTATTGTAGATAATTATATGGTTGGAAATCTGGGTTCGACAGAGTTGGCTGCTGTTTCCTTAGGTAATAGTTTTATCTTTTTGGCTATGGCTATTGGAATTGGGTTTTCTACTGCGATTACACCTTTGGTGGCCGAAGCTGATGCGGAGAAAAATGATAAAAAAATTCGAACTACTTTTCATCATGGCTTGTTGTTATGTACTATTTTGGGCGTGTCTTTGTTTATCATAACTGTATTGTCTAAGCAATTAATGTATTTTATGGATCAGCCAAAAGCAGTGGTTTTACTTGCCGCTCCTTATATTGATTGGGTTGCTTTTTCTTTGATTCCTGTTGTAATGTATCAGGGGTATAAGCAATTTGCCGATGGGTTGTCTTTGACTAAATATTCGATGTATTCGATTATTTTGACTAATGTAGTACACGTATTTTTTAATTATGTATTGATTTATGGCTTTTGGATTTTTCCAAAACTTGGAGTGACTGGAGCTGCTCTGGGAACCGTAATTTCTAGAATTATGATGGTGGTTTTTATGCATTATCTAATGAAACATAATGCTGTTATGAGTCAGTATTTTAAAAATTTTACTTTTAAAGAAATTAAAAAATCAATTATTAAAAAAATTGTTGCTCTTGGAGTTCCGTCGGCTTTACAAATGTTGTTTGAGGTAACATTGTTTACTGCTGCAATATGGCTTTCTGGATCTTTGGGCAAAAATAGTCAGGCAGCCAATCAAATTGCATTGATTTTGGCTTCTTCAACATTTATGGTAGCCATGGGTTTGAGCGTTACAGCAATGATTCGAGTAGGTCATTCGAGAGGTGTATCAGATTATAAAAATTTAATTATTGTAGCACGTTCCATTTTTTTACTAGCAATAATTACTGAAGCTGTATTTGCATTGATCTTTATCGTTTTTCATAATTTCTTACCACATTTGTTTTTGAACATGCACGATCCAGCACAGGCTCTTGATAATAAAGAAATCATTATGATAACTTCAAAATTATTATTGATAGCCGCTATTTTTCAAATTTCTGATGGAATACAGGTAGTAGTCTTGGGAGCTTTAAGAGGTCTACAGGATGTGAAAATTCCAATGTACATTACATTTGTGGCATATTGGATAATAGGTTTTCCTATATCTTTTTATTTAGGAAAATATACCGAATTGAAAGCTGTTGGCGTTTGGATCGGTCTCTTGGCAGGTTTGACTTCTGCTGCTTTGTTTTTGTACATTCGGTTTGCTCGTTTGACAAGAAAGTTAGTTGTAAAACATACTGAAAAATAAACCATTTGTAAGAATGTAACTTATAATTGGTTTTAGCGTATAATCACTGAACCAATTTAAAACTACACAATGATACTACTTATTATTCTTGGAATAATTTTACTAATTTTTGGATTTATATTAACCAATAGGGTTAATCCAATTTCGAAATTTACTGGTTTATTTAGAATTATTGGATTTATCTTAATTGTTTTGGGGCTGTTTTCTTCTATGTTCAAGCAAATTGATGCTGGAAAAGTAGGAGTGAAGTCTCTTTATGGAAGTGTAGATTCTGAAGTTCTGGAAAGCGGTTTACATATTATAAATCCTCTTTTGGATATTACCGAATTTGATGTACAGACACAAAATTATACTATGTCTGCTATTCATGGCGAGGGAACTCAAGAAGGAGATGACGCCATTCGTGTTTTATCGAATGATGGGCTGGAAGTAGTAATTGATTTGACAGTTTTGTATCGTGTCATTCCTACGGATGCTCCAAAAATTTTTAAAAATATTGGGGTGGGGTATACTGATAAAATAGTGAGACCTATTACAAGAACAAGGATAAGAGACAATGCTGTTTTTTATGATGCAGTTGCTTTGTATTCGACCAAAAGAAATGAATTTCAGGAACGAATTTTCAAAAGTATCGAATCTGATTTCAAAAATAGAGGTTTAGTTCTAGAACAATTATTGATTAGAAATATCGATCTTCCTATTTCAGTCAAAAAATCGATAGAAAGTAAAATTAATGCAGAACAAGATGCTCAAAAAATGACATTTGTCCTTCAAAAAGAAAAACAAGAGGCCGAACGTAAAAGAGTAGAAGCACA
This sequence comes from Flavobacterium sp. 5, assembly GCF_002813295.1. Classification (NCBI taxonomy): domain Bacteria; kingdom Pseudomonadati; phylum Bacteroidota; class Flavobacteriia; order Flavobacteriales; family Flavobacteriaceae; genus Flavobacterium; species Flavobacterium sp. 5. Next base: position 955,605 of record NZ_PHUE01000001.1, on the reverse strand, counting down.
AGGTATTGCCGATTATCAGAGAATTATATCATTGGGACTTACTGATAAGCAGTTACAATATGAACAAATTAAGGCCCAAAAAGAGTTAGCAGCTTCTTCAAATTCTAAAATTATTTTTATGAATGGAAAAGGAAATGCACCAGTTATTTTATCCGATAAGTAATTTTAGGAGCAAGTAATTTTCGTTTTCAAAACAAGATTCAACCTGCTGTCCGTTTTATCTCTTGTGGCGAACACCGCCACAAGAGGATGTCACTTCCATCAGGACGAAATGATAATTTTAATTTTTTAAGACCTTTTTTAAAAAGGGTATTTCAATAAAAAACGTATTTTTACACTCTTACATTAAAAAAATAAAACACATGGAATTACCAAAATTCTTATTAGGAGACAATACAGATTTTCCAGATGATATATTTATAATTCACTTGGATTATCCAAGATTTATTATCAATTTGAAAGATGATGAAGTAGAATTCATGGAAGAAGCCGAAGATCTTGACGAAGCTGAATTGAATGCTGAAATGGAAGGGCTTATCGTTCTTGCCAATGAGTTTTACGATAGAGAGATAGTACGTTACGAAGAATAATTGTTTTTTTAGAAGGACTGCTTCTGTTTAAAAAAAAACAATTAATAAAACTGCAAAAGTTGAATTCAGCTTTTGCAGTTTTTATTTATAATACAGTTTTATTTTTTGAAATAACGGTCTAATAATAGTTGTGCAGCGACAAAAGGGGATATCTCATTATCTTGTACCGCTTTTCTATTGGTTTCTAATAGTTCAATGATATTTGGTTGATTGTAAAAATGAGTTTTTAATTGCTCATTTATGGTTTCCTTCATCCAAAACTGATTTTGTTCTTTTCGTTTTTCTGCAAAATAATCATTGGTATGTACTAACTCTAGATAATCTGAAATAGTTTGCCAGACATTCTCAATTCCATCATGAGTTATGGCACTACAAGTAGCAGTTGTCGGAACCCATCCTGATTTTTTAGAAGGAAATAAATGCAAGGCTCTGTTAAATTCGACTTTTGCTAAGGTTGCTTTTTTAATATTATCACCATCGGCTTTATTTATAACTATGGCATCTGCCATTTCCATAATCCCTCGTTTGATTCCTTGTAATTCATCTCCTGCACCAGCTATTTTTAAAAGCAAAAAGAAATCGACCATGCCGTGGACTGCAGTTTCACTTTGTCCCACACCAACGGTTTCAATTAGAATTATATTAAAACCACATGCTTCGCAAAGAATAATTGTTTCTCGAGTTTTTCGAGCCACACCTCCTAAAGTTTCTCCAGATGCCGATGGGCGAATAAATGCATTTTGATCTTTTACTAATTCTTCCATTCGGGTTTTATCGCCTAAAATACTTCCGTGTGAAATAGTACTGCTGGGGTCTACAGCAAGAACTGCTATTTTGTAGCCTAAACTAGTTAAGTGTTTTCCAAAAGCTTCAATAAACGTGCTTTTTCCAACTCCGGGTACACCAGTAATACCTATGCGTATTGATTTATTTGCATGTGGTAAACAGCCTTGGATAACTTCATTGGCTTTGGATAAATGTGCCGTATTTGTACTTTCTATTAAAGTTATGGCACGGCTTAACGCTGTGATATCTTTTGATATAATACCTTTGATTAATTCTGTAGCAGACGGTTGTTTCTTTCTAAACTCCTTAATGTTTTGCAAAGCACTTGTACTGATAATTTCGGGTGGTGAAATACCAGCTTTTTCGTTTAATGCGCTTGGATTTTTTTTGTTGTTAGGCAAAATACTTTTCTTTTTGATAAGTAAAAGTAGTGAAAACAAAAACAGTTTCAAAAATGCAATTGTTTTTGAAACTGTTTTTGTTTTTTGAATTAAAACAAAATTAATAAGCTGCTGTAAAACGTTGTTGATGATGTTTTGGAGTTTCCACTTCATCAGCAATGGCAACAGCTAAATCTTCTGCAGATAAAATACTTCGTTGATCATTATTAAAAACTGGATTTTCTAAACCTAGTCTGTATTTTCCTGTTCGACCCGTTGTGATTCCTTGATGCATTTCGATAGCAGGGCTAAAAAAGGCCCAGTCTAAGTCTTTTTCTTCTTTAATGATTTCCAAATAATGTCTTGCAGCATTTGCTCCTTCAAAATACTCTTTTGGAAATTCTGGTGTGTCAATCAGTTGTAGGTTTGGAGCAATGTATAAACTTCCAGCTCCACCGATAGTTATAAAACGTTTTACTCCTGATTTTTTAACAGCTTCCTGAATTGCTTTTGCTCCAGCAATTGCTTCACTATAAATGTTTGGGTTTGTCCAACCAGGGTTGTAAGCGTTAATGACAACATCGTTTCCTTTTAGAGCTTCTACTAAAGAATCGATATTAAAGATATCAGTAGCAACCCATTTTACTCCTGATGTTTCTTTTGGGGTTCTTACAATTGCAGTAATTTCATGGTTTCTGCTTATTAACTCATTTAAAATTGCTGAACCTACAAATCCTGTGGCTCCAATAATTGCGATTTTCATAATTGTATATATTTAAAAGTAATAAAAAATGTTACAGTTTTGGTAAAAAAAATAGAATTAAAATTTATTTGAAAATTCTTCCAAAGTAATGTTGCTCAATTGCAAGCTTATTGTTTGATTAATTTCTTCATATAAATTTTCTAAATTTTTATTTATTTGTTTGCCTACAGGACAATCTGGATTAGGTTCATTTTTAGAAAAACCCAATGTTACAGTATCAAAAGTCATTTTAAATATAGAGTCTAAAGTAATTTTTGAAGCAGATTTTAATAATCGAGTACCTCCGTTTTTGCCTTCTTTGCTTTCTACAATATTATTTTTTTTCAGGTTTGAAATTTCTTTTCTAACCAAAACAGGATGCAAATTCATACTTCCTGCTATAAAATCAGATGATAAAAATTCATCTGGGAACTTTGATAGTAGAGTTAGAATGTGAATTGTTATGGCAAATTTACCTGAAATCATACTGTAATAAAATTTATTGCAAATATAGAACTTGTTTTTGAATTCACGGGCTTATTTTGAAAAAAAATACAGTGATTTAACATTTCTTAATTTATTGTATAGCTTTTGGGTTAAAAGTTTTTTAATGGTATTTTTGCGATCTATTTTATGCGATGAACAATTTTATTCTCATTTTTATTTTCTTATTACTTGGTCTTGTATTGCAAAATGTAAAGCAAATACCTAAGAATGCGCATAAAATTTTAAATTGGGTCGTTATTTATATTTGCCTTCCGGCATTAGCCTTATATTATATTCCGAAAATTAAATGGGATAATCAATTGTTGTTCTCTATTGGAGTATCTTGGATTGGGTTTATTATTTCATATTTTTTTTTCAATTATTTAGGAAATAAAAAGGGATGGCCAAGAAAACTTACAGGCTGTTTGATTATTTGCTCGGGTTTAGGAAATACCTCTTTTTTAGGATTTCCAATAATTGAAGCTTTGTATGGAGAAGAGGGAATGAAAACAGCTATAATTGTAGATCAACCAGGATCTTTTGTGGTGCTTTCCACTTTAGCGGTTTTGGTTGCTACTGCTTATTCTAAAGGGAATTTGAATAGCTTTCAAATTGCTAAAAAGATTGCTTTTTTTCCTCCGTTTGTTACTTTCTGCATCGCCTGTTTGATGAATGTTTTTAAATTTGATTTTTACGAATGGGGACAGTTGTTGTTTAAGTCAATAGGGAGTGTAGTGACACCTTTGGCCTTACTTTCGGTGGGGTTGCAATTGCGCTTTGAAAAAAGAAGCATGCATTGGGAATTCCTGGGGTTGGGATTGTTTTATAAATTGATTGCCACGCCAGCTATTATCTTTTTTTTATATGTAATAGTTCTTAATCAGCACAGTAAGGCTATTCAGGTTGCTGTATTAGAATCGGCGATGGCTCCAATGATTACTGCGTGTATTTTGTCTTCAACATATGGGCTAAAACCTAGATTAAGTAGTATGATGATTGGTTTTGGAATACCGCTATCGTTTATTACTTTAATTTTTTGGGCTGTTTTAATGCGTTTTATTTAATTCTGGAAATAAAATACTTAAGGTTCTTTTTAGGAAACTAAATTATGGATTTTAGCATATTGTAAGAGCATAATGGTTTTAGCATCTTTTATTTCTCCTGACTCAATCATAACATAAGCTTGGTCAAAAGGAATTTCGATAACATCAATTTCTTCATGTTCGTGTTCTAGTCCTCCACCAGAGCTTACTTTCATACTGGCATCATATTCTCCTACGAAGCAGTATAGAATTTCGGTTACTGCCCCAGGGGACATATATGATTCAAAAACTTTTTTAACTGAATGCAAGCGATAACCCGTTTCTTCTTCTGTTTCACGGATGATACAGGCTTCGGGGTTGTCTTCGTCTAGTAATCCAGCGCATACTTCAATCAGTAAACCACTTTTGTTTCCGTTTAAATAGGAAGGTAGTCTAAATTGGCGGGTTAGTATAACCGTACCCTTTTTTTCGTTGTATAAAAGTATTGCTGCTCCATTGCCTCTGTCATACACTTCTCGTACTTGTGTGTCCCAAGTATTATCCTTTTTTTGATAATCTACTGTAACTTTATTCAGGACGTACCAGTTGTCAGATAGTAATTCTGTTTTTTGTATTTTATATTTTGGATTGTTCATGGGATTCAGTTTTATATAGTAAAAAAAACGCTCTGAAATAGTTCAGAGCGTTAGTAGTATTATTTAAGAATTGTTTGTTTTCTATCTGGTCCAACAGAAACAATTTTTATTGGAACTTCAACTTCTTTCTCAATAAATTCAATGTATTCTTTTAATTCGATTGGTAATTGATCGTAAGTGGTCATTCCTGTTAAATCTTGGTGCCATCCTTTGAAATCTTTGAATACTGGAGTTACATTTTCTGGCTCAATGTTGTATGGAAAATGTGAAATGTTTTTACCTTTATAATTGTATTCAGTACATACTTTTAAAGTTTCGAAACCAGAAAGTACATCACCTTTCATCATCATTAACTGAGTTACTCCATTGATTTGAACAGCATATTTTAGAGCTACTAAGTCTAACCATCCACAACGTCTTTGTCTTCCTGTAACTGATCCAAATTCGTTTCCTACTTTGGCCATAGTTGCACCGTCTTCGTCAAAAAGTTCGGTTGGGAAAGGTCCGCTTCCAACACGAGTTACATACGCTTTGAAAATTCCGTAAACCTCTTTGATTTTGTTTGGAGCAATACCTAAACCTGTACAAGCACCAGCAGCTGTTGTGTTTGATGAAGTTACAAATGGATACGTTCCAAAATCAACATCTAATAAAGATCCTTGAGCACCTTCGCAAAGAATTGATTTTCCTGCTCTTTGGGCTTGGTTTAAATATTCTTCACTGTCAATAAAGTCTAATGATTTTAATACTTCGATTGATTCGAAGAATTCTTTTTCCATTTCAGCTAAATTGTACTGAATATTAACATCGTAGAATTTAATCATTTCTTCGTGCTTGTCAGCCAAAGCTCTGTATCTTTCTTCGAAATCTTCTAATTCAGTATCTCCAACTCTTAATCCGTTTCTACCTGTTTTGTCCATGTAAGTTGGTCCAATTCCTTTAAGAGTAGAACCAATTTTAGCTTTACCTTTAGATGCTTCTGAAGCAGCGTCCAATAAACGGTGTGTTGGTAAAATTAAATGTGCTTTTCTCGAAATGATTAATTTGGATTTAATATCCATATTAAATTTTTCAAGACCTTCAATTTCTTTTTGAAATACAACTGGGTCAATTACAACTCCGTTTCCAATAATATTGATAGCTGTTTTATGAAAAATTCCAGATGGAATAGTTCTTAGAACGTGTTTAATTCCATCAAATTCTAGAGTGTGTCCTGCATTTGGTCCTCCTTGAAAACGAGCAATTATATCATAATTTGAGGTAAGAACGTCAACAATTTTTCCTTTTCCTTCATCTCCCCATTGTAATCCTAATAATAAATCTACGGTCATTCTATATTTTATTTTTAGTTAATTTTCTAATGTATTCTCCAGCGAATTTTCTAGAGTGTTTTCTTCTGTTTTTTCTTTTTTTCTGTTTCCGTATAAGTATAGGGAATGATTGGTGATTTCTATATCAAAAATTTCTTCGATCGTTTTTTTGATAGTTTGAATTCGTGGATCACAAAATTCAATTACTTCGCCTGTATCGGTCATAATGATATGATCGTGCTGTTTGTCGAAATAGGATTTCTCGTAATGTGCCTGGTTTTGTCCAAACTGATGTTTACGGACTAAAGCACAGTCTAGTAATAATTCGATGGTATTGTAAAGAGTTGCCCTACTGACACGGTAGTTTTTGTTTTTCATTTTGAGGTATAGGTTTTCTATATCAAAATGTTCTTCACTTTCGTATATTTCTTGAAGGATAGCATAACGTTCAGGGGTTTTGCGATGTCCTTTGTTTTCAAGATACATTGTAAAAACGTTTTTTACAATCTCTTGATTTTTGTTGTTATCTGTGGAAATGAGTGTCATATCTGGCAAAGATAAATTATTATTTTAAAAGTATAAAAAAATAGGGTTTTAATTATGAATCAGCAGTTGTATTTTTTAGAGCTTAAAGCAGCTTTATTGATGTGTTTACTGATGAAAATTAAAGATCCTGATTACTGCGTGAGGGATAGAAGCAAGCTACCAAAGTAGCGCGTATAGCCCGACCTCGTTGAGCAAAGGGGCTTTGTAAAGATTGCTATGAGTAAGCCCCTTTGCTCAGCGAGGGCATGCCCAAAAGTTTTTTGAAATTATTCGTTATAGTTTTCGGTTGTGATTATCACAATTTTTATTGCTAAAGTTTATTTTGTGTTGGTTTAGTTTTTATACACTCGTGTTACTTTATCGATTCCATCAATTTTTTTGATGTTGTCCATTAATTTTTTCAAAATGGTGATGTTAGGAACGATAACAGATACCTGACCTTTGAAAATACCAGCTTCACCGTTGAGTGAAATGCTTTGAATGTTGACGTTCATGATGTTTGAAATCACTTTTGTCAGTTCGTTTGTAAGCCCTAAACTATCCATTCCCATAATGTTTATGGTGGCTTTGAAATCTTGTTGAGTGGAATCTATCCATTTGGCCTGCATGATTCGGTATGCATAATTGGACTGTAGTGCAATGGCATTTGGGCAGTCTTTTTTATGTATTTTGATACCTTCGTTTATGGTAACAAACCCAAAAACGTCATCTCCTGGAATTGGATTGCAGCAGCTCGATAATTTGTAATCCAGTTTATCTTGAGTTTTTCCAAAAACCAGCATGTCGTAATTATTACTAAGGACTTGCTTGTGAATATCAGCATCGGCAGTGCTGTTATTTCGTTTGATTTTGTTTTTGAAAAAGTTTATTAAGGTGTTGCTTTTTTGTGAAGCATAATCCTTTAGTTGTTGGTTGTCGATCGAACCAACACCGACTCTGTAAAATAAATCCAGACTTGTTTTTAATTTAAAAAAGTTAACCAATTCATTGATGGATTGCTCGTTTAAATTTACTTTAAGATGTTTTAGTTTGCGGGTAAGAAGTTCTTTTCCGTCTTCGGCAATTTTTTTGGTATTTTCGTTGAGTACACTTCTAATTTTATTTTTTGCTCTCGATGTGGTTACAAAATCCAGCCAGTTGATCGTTGGTTTTTGATTGGCCGAAGTGATGATTTCGACTTGGTCACCGCTTTTTAATTCATAATTTAAGGGTACTAATTTTCCGTTGACTCTGGTTCCTCTGGTTTTTATTCCAACTTCGGAGTGAATGCTAAAGGCAAAATCTAATGAAGTTGCACCTTTTGGAAGGGATTTGATTTCTCCTTTTGGGGTAAAAATATAAATCTCTTTGGAATACAAGTTCATTTTGAAATCTTCTACGAAATCGACAGCACTTGTTTCTGAGTTTTCCAGTGCTTCTTTTAAAAGATTTAACCAAACGTCCAGACCGTTTTCTTCGGTAGCTCCGTTTTTGTATTTATAGTGGGCAGCATATCCTTTTTCGGCAATTTCATCCATACGCTCGCTACGAACCTGTACTTCTACCCAACGGCCTTTTGGTCCCATTACGGTAATGTGCAAGGCTTCGTAACCTGTTGATTTTGGAGATGATATCCAGTCACGTAATCGGCTTGGGCTGGGTCTGTAATGATCGGTCACAATAGAGTAAATTTTCCATGCCAGGAATTTCTCGTCATGTGGATTTGATTTATAGACAATACGCAAAGCGAATTTATCGTAGACTTCATCAAAAGTTACATTTTGAGCCAGCATTTTTCTATTGATAGAATAAATGGATTTTGGTCGGCCTTTGATAATGTAATCTATATTCTCTTCGTCTAAAGCTTTTTGAAGAACTTCGGAAATATCTTTGATATAAAGATCTTGTTCTTCCTTAGTTTCTCTTATTCTGCTGACAATGTTGTTATATCTTTCAGGCTCGGTATATTTTAAACCTAAATCTTCTAGTTTGTTTTTTATTTTATAAAGACCTAATCGATGTGCTAATGGAGCATAAATATATAAAGTTTCGGAGGCCAGTTTGATTTGCTTGTGGTCCTCCATAGAGTCCATAGTGAGCATATTATGCAGTCTATCGGCTATTTTTATGAGGATTACCCTAACGTCATCATTGAGGGTTAGCAACATTCGTCGGAAGTTTTCTGCCTGCATTGATACATTTAGATCTTTTTGTACCAATGATATTTTTGTTAATCCTTCAACCAGTTGAGCGATTTTTGGACCAAACATTTTATCAATGTCTTTGACAGTAATTGGAGTGTCTTCGACAACGTCGTGCATTAAGGCCGCAGCAATTGATGTCGCTCCCAAACCAATGTCTGAGGCCACAATTTTGGCAACTGCAATAGGATGAAAAATATAGGCTTCACCAGATTTTCGGCGTTGGTCTTTATGGGCATCAACAGCAACGTCAAATGCCTTGCGAATTAGTTTTTTGTCCTCTGTAGTTAGGGTTTGGTAACTAATACGAAGTAATTCTTTGTATTCGTGAGCAATTGCTTTGTTTTCTTTTTCTATATCGATTTCTATCATAATGACATGGTTCAATTCCTAAAAATAAGATTTTTTTAGGAGATACACAAGGAGTTTTCTAAGTTTCTAAGCTGTAAATTTTCTAAGTTGCTAAGTTTTTTTGGTTTAAAGTTTAAAGTGGCTTAGACTAAAAAACTTTAAAATATAATCTAAAAGCCTCTCTGTCTTTTAGCTTCAAATATTAAAATAGCAGCAGCAACCGAAACATTCATACTATCAATTTCGCCTTGCATCGGGATAATGATATTTTGAGTAGCAGCATCCCGCCATTCCTGAGTCAATCCCGTGGCTTCTGTACCTACAACCAGTGCAGTTGGCGAAGTATAATCCTGAGTATGATACGAAGTCGAATTTTGCAAAGTAGCGCTATAAAAATTGATGTTTCGCTCCTTTAGAAAAGCAATGATTTCGGAAGTCGTTCCTGTAGCAATTTGATTAGTAAACAAACAGCCCACACTTGATCTTACCACATTTGGGTTGTATAAATCACTTTTTGGATTGGCGATAATTACCGCATCAAGACGAGCTGCATCGGCAGTACGCAATAAAGCACCAATATTTCCTGGTTTCTCAGGGGCTTCGGCAATTAGAATGAGTGGATTTTTAGATAATTGTAAGTCAGATAATAGTGTCGATTTGGTTTTGGCTATTGCCAAAATACCTTCTGTCGTGTCTCTGTAAGCGAGTTTTTGATAAATATCTTTTGAAATCTCTATCAATTCAGATGATCCGGCTAGTTTCTGTGCTTCGTTTTCCGAACAAATTTCGGGAACAAATAAAATCGTTTCCATTTCATAACCGCCTTTCAAGGCAATCGAAATTTCTCTTTTTCCTTCTATTAAAAAAGTTCCAGATTGTTTTCTTGCTTTTGCTTTTTCCTGTAAAAGAACCAAAGATTTGATAAAAGGATTTTGAAGGCTGACGATTTGTTTCAATGGAATAGATGCTAAGTTATAATCCGCTAAGGTACTACCATTTTTTAAATTCTAAAACCAAAAAGTCGAAAGACAAAAGTCTGATTTTGAAAGCAAAATATTTAAAAAGAAGTTTCATTTTGCCACAGATTTCACAGATTTCTACAAATTTTAAATTTATTGGTCTCAGTTGATTTGAAATTATCCACTTTAAATACATTCTAAAAGTGTTTAAACCCAAATTGCACAAATTTGTTGATGGGAATTTGCGGTAGCCATTTTTCCTTTTTATATAGTTCAATTATACTTTTTATATAAATGAATTATACTTTTCGTATAAATGAATTATACTTTTTGTATAAATAAATTATACTTTTTGTATAAATGAATTATACTTTTTGTATAAATAAATTATACTTTTTGTATAAATGAATTATACTTTTCGTATAAATAAATTATACTTTTCGTATAAATGAATTATACTTTTTGTATAAATGAATTATACTTTTTATATAATGATAAGCAGAATCTGTGATATTGAAAGAGCAGTCTGTTTTGTGATTGCGGTAAAAGTTAAAATCAAATATTCTGGAGAAGATTAAATAAGTACTAATAAGTGGTTTTTTATTTAATTTTGTAATCTGTCGAGTTCAAACTCTGCAATCAAAAAAATACATTTACAGTATGTTTCACTTACTCGACATTATCGGAACCATGGCATTTGCAATGTCTGGTGCACTTACAGCGATGAGCAAAAAGTTAGACCCTTTTGGTGTTTTCATCATTGCATTTGTAACTGCTGTAGGTGGAGGGACCCTACGTGATGTTATGATTGGCCGCACTCCAGTAGGATGGATGCAAGACCCTACCTATGTATATGTTATTGTTTGGGGGTTTGTTTTGGCTATTATATTTCGAAAAAAACTAGATAAACTCCGCACCTCATTAGCCTTATTTGATACCATTGGATTAGGGGTTTTTACTTTAATCGGAATTCAGAAAGGAATTGATTACCATCTTCACCCAGTTATTTGCATCTCCCTGGGAACCATGACAGCCTGTTTTGGAGGAGTTATCCGTGATATTTTATGCGTTGAAATTCCTGTGATTTTTCGCAAAGAAGTGTATGCCACCATTTGCATCTTTGGTGGAATCGTATTTTTTACTCTCCGAAAAATGAATGTAGAAAATGATGTTTTGTACCTGGCCACTTCATCAGTAATTATTGCAATTCGTTTGATAGCTGTAAAATACAAATGGCATCTTGCTCCTTTAGAACACGAAAAATAAAGTATATATGGGCAAGACCACATCCTGATAAAAGGGCTATTCTCTTTGTGATAATACGCCCTTTTATCAGGATGCGGTCGGGCTATCCATACTACTTCGGTAGCTTATTTCTATCCCTCTTGCGGGCAAATAAGAAACAAAGGACTTCAAACTAGCATTCGTTTTTTTAAATCTGAAGAATCTGTGTGAAATTAATTTATTCTTCAGCTTGTAATCTTATTAAAATCTATTTGAAACGATTAATGATTTTTTACAATTACTATTTAGAATATTAGCCTAATTGCGTACTTTTCCAGTCTTTAATACTCAATTGTGAAGAATTACAGTGTAAAACGATATCAGGAAGATGATTATGCTAGTTGGAATACTTTTGTAAGCCAGGCCAAAAATGCTACGTTTTTATTTCACCGTAATTTTATGGATTACCACAAAGATCGATTTGAAGATTATTCTCTGATGGTTTTTGAAAACAAAAAGTTGATTGCCCTTTTACCAGCTAATAGAGTAGGAGAGAGCCTTTATTCACATCAGGGCTTGACTTATGGAGGTTTGGTTTATAAAGGAAATTTAAAATTAGCTTTGGTAATTCAGGTTTTCAAAACGATTTTGTTTTATCTCAATGAAAATAAAATTGCCAAAATTCAGCTCAAAACTCTTCCGTCCATCTATCATAACAAACCAGCTGAGGAGTTGAACTATGCCCTGTTTTTGGTGGAAGCCCAATTAATCAGAAGAGATGCCTTGGCAGTGATTGATTTGTCAAAACCATTTCAGTTTTCAAAACTCAGAAGACGTGGCATTCAAAAAGGGATAAGTAATGGCTTAATTATAAAAGAAGAAAACAATTTTGAACCCTTTTGGAATCAGGTTTTAATTCCAAACTTAGAATCAAGGCACAATGCAGAGCCAGTTCACACTCTTGATGAAATTCAATTGTTAAAAAGTCATTTTGATAAAAATATTAGACAATTTAATGTATACTTCAATGAGAAAATTGTGGCAGGAACCACCATCTTTGAATCCGAGAATGTGGCGCATTGCCAATATATTTCAAAGTATGAAGAGTATGAAAATCTAGGAAGTCTGGATTTTTTGTATGATCATTTAATAAATACTGTATTTACTCATAAACGGTTTTTTGATTTTGGAATATCAAATGAAAATCAAGGAAAAGTACTCAATAATGGATTGTCGTATTGGAAAGAAAGTTTTGGAGCAAACACCATTGTTCATGATTTTTATGAAGTGGAAACTATTCATTTTTCTAAACTTGAAAATGTATTAAAATGATTAAATTTTTAGACTTAAAAAAAATAAACGAACCTTATGAAACTGCCTTTCAACAGAAATTGAAATCGGTTTTAGAGTCGGGCTGGTATATTTTAGGAAAAGAAGTTCAAGAATTTGAAACCAATTTTGCCAATTATTGCGGAGCCAAACATTGCATCGGTGTCGGAAACGGTTTAGATGCTTTGGTGTTAATTTTTAAAGGTTACATTCAGTTAGGAAAACTTCAGAAAGGGGATGAGGTAATTGTTCCAGCCAATACTTATATAGCGAGTATTTTAGCGATTTTACATGCTGATTTAGTACCTGTTTTAGTCGAGCCAAAATTAGAAACCTACAATATCGACCCTGAATTAATTTCAGAGAAAATATCTTCAAGAACTAAAGCTATTTTGGCGGTGCATTTATACGGGCAATTGGCCGAAATGGATGAAATAAATAAAATAGCATTACAAAATAATCTTTTGGTTATAGAAGATGCTGCACAATCTCATGGTGCGAGACTGAATTACGAATTACGAATTGAGAATTACGAATTGAAAAAACTAGGATATTCTTCGAACGCTGTTGCTTATAGCTTTTATCCAGGTAAAAACTTAGGTTGTTTAGGCGATGGTGGAGCAGTTGTTACTAATGATTCGGATTTAGCTAAAGTTGTTTCTGCTATGCGGAATTATGGTTCAGAAGCCAAATATCGTAATGATTACATCGGTTTAAATTCAAGATTGGACGAGTTGCAAGCAGGGTTTTTAAACCTAAAATTACCCAATTTAGATTCTGATAATGAACGTCGCAGAATAATTGCAAAACGATATTTGTCTGAAATAAAAAATGATAAAATAATATTGCCAACATTGTCATTGCGAGGAACGAAGCAATCTGATCATGTGTCTCATTTGTTTGTTGTTCGAATAGAAAAAAGAGATGAATTACAAAGTTATTTGCTGAAAAATGGAATTGAAACGATGATTCATTATCCAGTTCCACCACATCAGCAAAAGGCATTGTCTAATTGGAATGATTTGTCATTTCCTATAACCGAAAAGATTCATCAGGAAGTTTTGAGTTTGCCTATTAGTCCTGTTTTAACGGATGATGAAGTGAGTTATATTGTTGCCATTTTAAATAAATACTAAATTGAAGTTTATAAAAAATACAATGCAAACCCAATTGTTTAAAATTTCTTCTTTAAACAGTTTGAGTGTATTATTTAAAATAGGAACAGGTTTAGTTACTTCAAAATTATTGGCTGTTTTTGTTGGTCCAAGTGGAATGGCTTTGGTTGGAAATTTGCGAAATTTTATGACTTCATTGGAAAGTATTTCAACTTTGGGATTTCAAAACGGAATTGTAAAATATGTTGCAGAAACTGAAAATGACAAATCGAAGCTTCAAAAAATAATAGCGACTGTTTTCATCAGTTTACTGTTGATCGCAATTATCTTAAGTGGAATTCTGTTTTATTTTGCGGCCTATTGGAATAATCAAATCTTTGGGACTCATTTTGAATATTCGTTTGTTTTCAAAGTTTTAGCATTGGCTTTGCCTTGGTATACTGTTTCTCTTTTTTTTATTTCAGTTATTAATGGTTTGGGAGAGTTCAAGAAAGTAATTTTGGTTACTATTTTAGGAAACGTTATTAGTTTATTGGTATCATTGATTCTGATATGGAATTACCAAACGCTAGGAGCTTTACTTGCTATTGTAGCTTCTCCATCCTTGTTGTTCTTGGTGAGTTTTTATTTTGTTAATAGAGAAATCAGATTTTTTGAAGCCATTAAATTAGATTTATTTGATTTTAAAATCATAAAAAATTTGTCTTCATATTCGCTCATGGCATTTGTCTCATCGGTAATAGGCCCATTAGTTTTGTTAGCCATTCGAAAAAATGTCATTGCAACAGTTGGGATCAATCAGGCTGGTTATTGGGAAACAATGACTCGAATTTCGTCCTATTATATGTTATTTGTAAGCACTATTTTATCGGTGTTTTTTTTGCCTAAATTGGCAAGTGCCAAAAGTAATTCAGAAACAAAGACTATTTTTTGGAACTATTACAAAAGCATTTTGCCATTGTTTATAATCGGTCTTTCTCTGGTTTATGCATTGCGTTTTTTTATAGTCGAATTGCTTTTTACCAAAGAGTTTTTTCCTGTTGCCTCTATGTTCTTTTGGCAATTGTTAGGAGATATTTTGAAAGTGGCTTTTTTAATTTTGGGTTACCAATTTTTTGCTAAGAGATTAACCCTAGCTTTTATCATTTCTGAAATAGCATCGCTAGCCGTTTTGTATGTTGCTAGTATTTATCTAATTCGTTTTTTTGGAATCCAAGGTGCTTTAATGGCGCAAGTGTTGGATAATTTAATCTATTTGCTCGTGTTGGTGGTTTATTTTAGAAAGAGTTTGTTTTAAAAAGAAAAAAAATAATAATATTCATGAGTTTAATTTTTGCAATAGATCTTATTGTACCTTATCAACATGAGGGATTTATAAATGAAGAAGGAGATGTTTTGTTAAAATAAAGACCCAAATAATAGTATATTGTAGCTTTATTATAAATTTAAATAAATGAAAATAGATAAACTGGCAATGATAATTTTTTCAGAATTTTTTAAAAAAATCAACAAATATTTTCTTGTTCTTTTAGGGGGATTAGCCGTAGTCCCTTTATTATTGCTTTCATTTTTTAACAATCCAGGATCAGATGATTTTGATTATGAGTTCAAAAGACCATTTCAAGAAATAATTCAGACTCAAGTTGAATTGTATAATAATTGGTCTGGTCGATTTTTTTCAATTGGGTTTATGACTATAAATCCTGAACTATTTATTAAATTTTCTGTTTTTAGATTTTATCCTATTATCATAATTAGTCTCTTTATTTTTGTATTGTTTTGGTTTTTTAAACTGATTTTTTCGCAAGAAAACAATGTAACCGTTTTGTCAATTGTAAGTTTTTTTGTGTTTCTATTTTTGTTTCAAATTCCAGATTGCTGTCAAGCTTTTTTCTGGTATTCTAGTTCTATTTGTTATCAGTTTGGAATTGTGTTGTTTTTGGTATTTGTATCTTCTTTCATTAAATATAAAAAAAGTAAAAAGCTAAGATTTCTCTTTTTGGCAATAGTAGCTGTTATTGCTTCAATCGGTTCGAATGAGATATTAATGTTACTACTATTATTTTCAAGCATTTTCTATGTGTTAATCAAGTTTTATTATTTACCAAAAATTGATTTTATTGAAATATTTTTAGTTTTTATTATTGTCAGTTTTTCAATAATTGTAATTTTTGCTCCTGGAAATGATGCCAGAATACTTAGAGAGGGAGAAGTTCTAAAAAGTCATAATCTTTTGCTTTCAATTGTCAAATCATTTTTTTATTTAGGAAAATATTTCATCAAATGGATGCCAATTATTTTGTTGACCGCTTATTTATTTAAAAACAAAGTATATGAAATTTCTAATAGATTAAATAATCGTTTTTTTATTCACCCAATATTGTGTTTTGTGATTATCTCTATCTTGATTTTTTCTTGCTTTTTTATCGGATTTTGGATAAAGAATTATGTTTTACCTGATAGAGCTTTAAATTCAGTTTTTTTCTTTTTTTTATTATTCATGTTGTATTTTGTATGTTGTTCTGTCCTATTTTATAAGGATAAATTTGATTTTGTAAAAGAAATAAATAAAAAAGAGCATCTTTTTTTAGGAATGATTTTAGTGCTACTTACCTTTTCCGAAACACCTATTTCCGAAGCTTATTTTGATTTGCTTTCAGGTAAGGCATATAAATATGATAAAGAATTGAGTGTAAGAAACCGAATTATTGAATCATCAAAAGAAATTTTCGTCCAAGTTCCAATGTTACTAAATTGCCCAAAAACAATTTATAATTCTGAAGTCATGGGGCTAACGACCGATAAAAACAATTGGAAAAATATTGAGCTATCAAAATATTATAAGAAAACGATAGTAATTATCCCTGTAAATAAATCAGTTTCTGAATAAGAATAACTGATTTAAAAAGGGTTTATTATGACTTCCAAATCTCCAGATATTTTTTTGCGATTTTTATATAATCATGTTCCTTTTCTATAAAGGTTCTTGCCCTTTTTCCAATTGCAATAATTTCTTCAGGATTTTCGATTAAAAAAGACAGCTCTTTTACCAAATAAGCTACATCTGGTGTGGCATTGATGCACACTCTTTCGGTGATGTTGTAATGTTCTGTAAATTCATTTTCGGCTCCTGTGAAAACAACTTTTCCTTTTGCCATAGCTTCAAGGGCATTATAACCTTGGTCACAACAATATAATTGGTCTAATAAAATATGAGCTTTATTGTAGAGTTCAATATAAATAGGATATGGAACTGTATTAACAATGATGATTTCGACTTTGTTGTTATATTTTTCTTTAATAATTTCAAGAGCCTGTTCAAAAAAGGCAATTCCTTTTTGATGATAACTCCATTTGCTAATGCCAAGAAAAATAACAACTTTGTCGTTTATTGCTAGTTCGTTAAAAATTAATTTTTTGGTATTTACAGGGCAAGGAATAAATCCCGAATAATTGGAATTAGTTTTGTTTGCTTCTACATAATCAAAATCGGAAGCAATGATTCCGTTGAATTTTTCTTTTATGAATTGATGTATTTTGATATGATTTTTATCAAAATAGTCAAAAAAAGCTTTAAATTCTTTACCTTGTTTTGGATTTTGAAAAAAAGGTTGGAGTATCGATTTTTTAGATTTATTTTCAACATAAAACTTTAAAGTAGAATAGTCAATTCCGGTAGATAACATATAAAGCTTTTTGTTTGTTTTATATATTTTCTTCATCAGGAAAAGTTCAAACTTTTTGGAAGTTTTTATAGAAGCTTCATTGACGAATTGTACAACATCAAAGTTTTTTAATTTTGGAAGAAAAAAATAAAAACGAATACCCGTTTCTAAACTAGCAAAATCAAGATTGAAAATACGGTAAATTGCTTTTCTGGGAATGGTAAATAATTTGTTGGATAACCACTTGGCTTCAAAGTTATAATCAGTTGCATATTCTTTAAAACCATCTCTATTGGCTACTAAAATTACTTCATGACCAAGTTCAGTCAATCCTTCTTTCAAAGAATTGTGCAAAAGACTGTATTCGCCAATAAGTAAAATTCGCATTAGTGTTATATTTGAAACGAAAATAATAAATTGAAAATGATATTACCCGAAAAAAAATATAAAATAGCTTTGGTTGGGTATCGGTTGAGCGAAGGCGGGGGTGATAAAGTAATGGCAAACTTGTCTCTTTTTTTTGAAAAACAAGGAATTGAAATTCATAATATTATTGTTTTGGATAGTGTAGGGTATTCCTATTCTGGGAAACTTGTTAATTTGGGCCTGCTTAAAAACAATTCGAATGGATTTGGTAACAAATTGAAGCGTTTTCTTTTTTTAAGGAAATACTTAAGTGAAAACAAATTTGATTTTATTATTGATTTTCGCCCAAGAAGAAAGGCTATTCAGGAATTGATTATTGCTCGATTTATTTATAAAGCCAAAACAATTTTTACGATACATAGTTTTTTAATCGATTATTATATACCAAAAAATGCTTGGCTGGCCAGTCTAATTTATAACAAAAGTTATGCAACGTTAACTATTGTAAAAGAAATTGAAGAATTAATTAAGAAGAAATATCAATTCAAAAATATAAGAACAATTCCTAATCCAATTAATCTAGAAGAAGTAAAGGAACGAAGCAATGAAACAATTACTATTGATTTTGAGTATATAATTGCCATTGGACAATACGAAAATTCCATAAAACAGTTTGATAAATTGATTTTGAGTTATGCAAATTCTATTTTACCCAAAAAAGAAATCCATCTTATTATTTTAGGAAATGGAAATAAAGAAATTTTAGAAAAAATAGCAAAAGACAATAACATATTTGAATATGTACATTTTTTAGGTTTTCAGGAAAATCCATTTAAATATTTAAAAAAGGCTCTTTTTATGGTTTTGAGTAGTTTAAACGAAGGATTTCCGAATGTGATTCTTGAAGCATTGGCATGTCAAACCCCTGTTGTAGCTTTTGATTGTAAAACAGGTCCGGGAGAAATGATTATAGACAAAGTAAATGGTGTTTTGGTTGAAAATCAAAACCTTGAAAAATTAACCGAAGCAATGAATTTATTGATTGATGATAAAGATTTGTATCTTTTTTGCAAAAAACACACATTAGAAAGTATTCAGCATTTTTCTTTAGATAAAATTGGAGAACAATGGCTAGATTTGATGCAAATTGGTAAAAAGAAGAATGGAAATGATTAAAGAAATACAATTGCTTGAAATCCCAGTAATTGATGATGTGCGAGGGAATTTAGGTGTTATAGAAAGCGGTTTCCTGCCATTTGATTTCAAACGGGTTTATTATCTTTTTGATGTGCCAAGTAGTGCTTTTCGTGGTGGACATTCTCATATTGAACAACAGGAAGTGCTGATTGCTTTAAGCGGAAGTTTTGAAGTTACAATTAATGATGGTAAAGCTAAAAAAAGTTATCTCTTGAATAAACCCAATATAGGATTGCTAATTCCTGCTGGTTTTTGGCGTGAACTGGAAAATTTTTCTTCGGGAGCAGTTTGTCTTGTTTTGGCATCTGATGTCTTTGATGAAGGAGATTATATTCGGAAATTTGATAAATTTTTGGAATCAAAAAAATGAAAACTCTTTATATAACTCCTGATATAACGGACTCTGGAGGAATTTCTAGAGTTCTTTCATTAAAGATGAATTACTTTGTATCGAGTTTGAATTATGAAGTTGTTGTTCTGTCTGTAAATGATGGTTTTTCTAATCATTTTTACAATTTTAACTCTGAGATAAAATGGTATAATATAAAAAAAACAAAAAGAGCTTTTTTGTTTTTAAGAGGCTATATTCTTTTTATAAAAAAAGCAATTCTCAATGAAAAACCTGATGTAATAGTAGTCTGCGATGCTGTGTTGTGGTTATTTATTCCTTGGTTTGTAAAAACGGATATCCCTTTAATTTTTGAAACCCATTTTTCTGCTTCGTTTGAAAAAGTAAAAAATAAAAGTTTCTACACTAAGTTTAGGTCTAAATTAGTTCAGTTTTTTAAACAGAAGACAATAAAAAAATTTGATTATTTTGTGTCAGTAACTGATGAAGGGAGGAAGGAATGGGATGCCAAAAACAGTATCGTTATTCCAAATCCTGTAAGCTTTAAGGTTATAGAAAAAGCGAATTTAGTCAATAAAAAAGCTATGGCTGTTTGCATGAACCCTTATATAAAAGGATTAGATAGATTGTTATTGATATGGAGTAAGATAATTGAAAAACATTCTGATTGGATACTTGATATTTATGGTCAATGGGATACTAATTCGGAATATCAAAAAATGGCTGATTCTTTGAAGATTTCAAATAATGTGAATTTTATTCTTCCAACCAAAGATCTCCAAAGCAGTTACAATCAATCTTCTGTTTTTTTAATGACTTCTCGTTCGGAAGCGTTTCCCATGGTATTGCTTGAAGCAATGGTTTCAGGCGTGCCTTGTGTTGCTTATGATTGTCCTTCTGGTCCCAGAGCAATTATAGAGCGGGGGACAAATGGTTTTTTGATAGAAGACGGAGATTTAGACTCTTTTATTCAAAAGCTGGAATTACTTATTGAAGATGAAAATATGAGATTTCAAATGGGGAAAAATGCATTAGAAAGTGTTGCCGTTTATGATTTGGAAATAATCATGAAAAAATGGCAAGACCTTTTTGAAAGTTTGCTCTAAATACTATTATTGTTAGATTGTAATTTACAAAAATAGCCTAGTTTATATAAATCAAATAATAGCAATGATGGATTGTTTGAAATTAATTGGGTAGAAATTTTATTTTCAAATAAATTAAATAAATAAACTGTAAATGATGTAAGTCTTAGTTTTTTCAGTGAAGAATAAGTAGAAATAATTTTACTGTCTTTTGAATCTATTTTTTTAGAATTAAAAATAAAAAGTAAGTTTTCTAAAGCGATTTTTGTCTTATTTAAGAACAAAATAGAAGTCTCTAAATTCAAATGAAAAGTTGGGTTTTCAATATGAGTTACTTTGATTTTATTTTCTTCTAAAATCATCATAAAATATAAATCTTCGTACCCATATTTTGTTAAGTTTTCATCAAAAGGATATTGTGAAAAAAGTTTCTTTTCCAGTAATAAATTAGAAGTTAAGGCTCTGTTGTTAGGTTTTTCTTTTCTTTTTTCTACCGAAAGTGATTCTCTTTTATGGCCGTAAACCCATCGTAATTGTTGATTTTTTTCTGGTTTTTTTTGATCGTAAAGTATTCCTCCGAAAATAATCGGATTGTCTTTTTTCTGAATCTCTAAAAGATAATTTTTTATAAAATCCGAACTTTGAGGAAAAGTATCACAATCTAAAAAAAGCAACCAGTCATAGTTTGCTTTGCTTGCCATTTTATTGATGTTTCTTCCTCTTCCTAAATTGGTTTCATTAGAGGAAAAATGACAATTTTCTAAAATGTTTATTTCGTTGTTTTCAATTAAAAAAACATTTGAAGCATCATTTTGGCAAATTATTTCAAACTCCAAATTACATTCTAAACATTGCTTTTGTAATTCCAAAACTAATGGAAAAGCATTGTAATTATAAATCGGAATAAGAATAGAAAGCATTACACTGTTCTTTGAACTACTTCAAAAATAGTTGCATCCTCACATTTTAAGGTTTTGTTTGGGAATTTCATTAATAGCGCATAGTCATGGGTTGCCATGATTACGGTTTTACCTAAAGCATTGATTTGTCTTAAAACTTCAAGTACTTCGGCGCTAGTTTGTGGGTCAAGATTTCCTGTCGGTTCATCGGCAAGGATAAATTCAGGATCATTCAATAAAGCTCTTGCTATCGCGATACTTTGCTGCTCACCTCCAGAAAGTTGGTGCGGCATTTTATTCGCAAAACCTTCCATGTTTACTTTAGATAACACTTCTTCGATTTTGGCATCCATTTCGGCAGGATCTTTCCAACCAGTTGCTTTCAAAACAAAAAGCATATTGTCTTTTACTGTACGATCTGGTAATAATTTGAAATCCTGAAAAACGATGCCAATTTTTCTTCTCAAAAACGGAATATCGTCTTCTTTTAAAGTGGCTAAGTCAAATTCGACTATTTTGCCTTCGCCTTCCAATAATGGCAAATCAGCATATAATGTTTTTAATAAACTACTTTTTCCAGAACCAGTTTTGCCAATGATGTAGATAAATTCGCCATGATTGACTTCTAAATTAACATCAGATAAAATAGCTTTTCCTTCTTGATATATGTTTACGTTTTTTAAAGACAGTACAGATTGTGACATAATAGAATTTGTTTATTGGGTAAAAGTAAAAAGATAAAATCCAAATAACAAATAACAAAAGATAAAATCCAAATTCTAATTAGCGTAACCCATTTCTATTCACATTAGAAGGACTTATTGTGGGATCTGTTTAAAAATAGTTTATAATAAAAGCAATCAGCCTTTCGTTATAGAAACATAATAAATATCTTTGATTGACTAAATAAAAACAACAATGCGTAAACATATCAGGCTTTTTTTATTCCTTTTTTTTGTTCAAATAACCTCCCTGTTTTCTCAAGAATCAACAATTTATACGTACCCATTAAAAGACTTCGATAAAGCAGTTTCTTTATATGAGGACAAACAATATGCATCGGCACAAATTATTTTTAAACAGGTAAAAGAGAAGGCAACTACCGAAGGTTTAGAGTCAGATTGTGCTTATTATATTGCCAATTGTGCAATTCGTACCGATCAGGATAATGCTGAGGATCTTATTAATCGTTTTGTAGAAGAATATCCGGCAAGCCGTAAACAAAATCAGGCTTTTATAGATGTTGCGTATTATTATTTCGATCATCGCGAATATAAAGAAGCGATGCATTGGTTCGAAAGAGTAGATGAAAGTGTATTGAAAGACAGCGAACACAACAAGTTTAATTTTGAAAAAGGCTATACTTATTTTGATGCTAAAAATTCAAAAAAAGCCAAAAGTTATTTTAGCAGAGTAACCAGTTCTGATGAATATGGTACACAAAGTAAATATTATATGGGTTTCATGGCGTATGAATCCAATGATTATGTTGAAGCTAATAAGCAATTTGATCAAGTTTCCAGTAATGAAAAGTATGCTGAGAAGTTGTCATACTACAAATCGGATATGAGTTTCAAATCTGGGGATTTTCAAAAAGCCATTGATTTAGGAATTAAAGCAATGCCGAATTCTACTCCTGAGGAAAAATCTGAATTGAATAAAATTATTGGTGAAAGCTATTTTAATCTGAAACAATACGATAAAGCAATTCCTTATTTGGTTGGGTATAAAGGCAAAAAAGGAAAATGGAATAATACCGATTTTTATCAATTAGGTTACGCGTATTATGTACAAAAGGATTATGAAAATGCCATTTCGCAATTCAATAAAATTA